>JAUNNK010000124.1 GCA_030537335.1 Clostridia bacterium
AAATATCAACCAATAAGGAAAAAGCACGATGGTTTCGTATCAAAACCATCGTGCTGATATGGTGGACCCGAGGGGAGTCGAACCCCTGTCCGAAGATCAGACGACCAGAGCATCTCCGAGCGCAGTCTGTGTTTTGACATTCCCTCCGGAGGACTCCCGCAGACAGGATTCCCCCTTCAGTAGCTTCATAAAATCCCACCGCCCGCAAAGCTTAAGGCGGCTGGTTCCCTGCCTTTATGACGCCGGTGACCCGCGCCGCAGGAGGCTCAGGGCCGACGATCGCTGATTAAGCAGCGAAAGCTACGTTATCGTAGTTGTCAGTTCATTTTAAATCCCGTTGATGAGGCAGTCCAGGGCTGCCGCTCGCTTCTCTGCCCTTCCGTACCCCCGTCGAAACCGAGTACGGGCCCATATTCAGTAGCGTTCCTTCATGGATCGCTCAATGTCGCGCTTGGCGTCGCGCTTGGCCATGTCATCGCGCTTGTCGTAGAGCTTCTTGCCCTTACACAGCGCGAGCTCCAGCTTCATGCGCCCCTCCTTCAGGTAGACCTGCAGCGGGATCAGCGCCAGGCCCTGCTCCATCACCTGCTGGCGGCACTTGCGAATCTCCGCCTTGTGCATCAGCAGGCGCTTGGGGCGCAGCGGATCGGTGTTGAAGTAGCTGCCCTTCTCGTAGGGGCTGATGTGCATGCCGTAGACCAGCATCTCACCGTTCACCACCTGCGCGTAGCAGTCCTTCAGATTGCACTTGCCCATGCGCATGGACTTGACCTCCGTGCCCTTGAGCTCGATGCCCGCCTCCCAGGTATCCAGGATGAAGTAGTCATGTCTGGCGCGCTTGTTCTGGGCAACCAGCTTGATCCCCTTCTTGTCGCCAGCCATGCTTCCGCCTCCCTTCACGCCAACGCCCTACTATTATATCACCATCCGTCCTGCTTGTAAACCCGAGCGCGAAAAAAACGCACATGGCTGCCCTCCGCAGGCGACCACATGCATCTTTGTCGTTCCGAACCGAACCGGAGTCCGGTTCGCCGCAGCTCATGTATGGATCAGTGCTCGTCGATCCAGGCCTGAACCTTGGTCTTGGCCAGGCGGGTGATCTTCTCCTCAGCGTAGGGAGAAGCCTCGCCACCGTTGCCGTAAACGAAATACTGGCCGCCGGGCATCTGATAGAGCGTCTCCTCATAGCCTGCCGGATCGCCGAAGCTGCCGTTGGTGTACTTGTGGATCAGCTGCGCCGCATCGGTATCGTAAACGACCTTGCAAATAGTCTTCTGCATGGTTTTTCCCTCCTTGGAACTTTCGGAAGCATGCTCTGGCTCCCTCATTGCCCATTATAGCGGCACATTATGCACACCGGGTTGTGGAATTGTAATTTTTTTGCTATTTCAATGATACTTTTCACCAAAACCAGGCACTCCATATCAGGATTCTTAACAATTAAGCGCTGAACCATCGCTTTTCCCCTACATTTTGTAAAATATTCTATATTTCACGTCAAATATACTTGACAAAATGCCATTCCAGGCGTATACTGACAGCACATTGAAAGGAGCTGAAACGAAATGAACTCTATTCCCTATATCCTTGGTTTTCTTTGCGGATTTGTGGTGGTTGCGCTCGTGGCCTTGCTGCTGCGCTACGTATTCAAGAAGAAGAACGGCGTGCTCTGCGGTGAATACGACGAGCGGCAGAAGGCGATTCAGGGCCGTGGATACAAGTACGCCTACTTCACGATGCTGATATCTGTCGTTGCCGGCGCGCTGTTCGATGCGTGGACGGGCGTCAAGTGGATCGAGCTGTTCCCCTTCGCGGTGCTGTGTCTGTGGCTGTCGCTGTGCGTGTTTGTGACCTACTGCATCTCAAAGGACGCCTACGTCTCCTTCCAGGCGAAGCGCAAGGTACTCATCCTCATCTTTGCGGTATCTGCGCTGATGAACCTGGGCATCGCAGTGATGGAGATCCTCTGCGGCGAGGGCATCATCACCGGCGGCTGCCTGAACCTGACCAGCGCGAACCTGTTCACCGGCGCGGCCTCCCTGCAGATTGCAATCGCGCTGTGCATCCGGGCGATCTACGACCGCGTGCAGGGTGAGTGCGAATGAAGAACCTCCGCATGAAATCCGCCCGTGCGGCGATGGACTGGAGCCAGCAGCAGCTGGCCGACGCGGTGGGCGTGTCCCGGCAGACCATCAACGCCATCGAGAAGGGCGAATACAACCCCACCATCCGCCTGTGCATCGCCATCTGCCGGGCGCTGGGCAAGACCCTGGACGAGCTGTTCTGGGAGGAGACTGAGGAATGACGGCGCAGCGCCCGCATCCGGGAACGGATGCGGGCTTTGATATATAGAGGAAGCGATTCTGCACCGGCCGCATCCTTGCCGAAACTGTGGAAAGCTGCTATACTGTTCTCAGAAAACAAAGGGAGGCGCCGCATGAGCGCAAGATTGAGAGCCTATCTTCGGAGCGTGGACGGCGTCATTCACACCACGCTGAACCCCTACCAGGCGAACGCGATTCGCCTGCACCTGATTCCGCCCGCGAAAAAACGCGCCGGCGTGCCCTGGGTGCTGATCCTCAACGGCCAGGATATCCTGCCCCTGAACACCTCCTGGGCGATCCTGCTGGCGGAGCTGATTCGCGCCGCCAACCGCCGTGCGGGCAAGCCCATCGACGCGCCGGAGATGGACAGGGTGGTGGTGGAGACCCTCGGGGAGGTGCGGCGGATCTTTCCTCGCGTGAATGAAAAGCTGCTTCGATCCGACCTCTCGTCCATCCTCGGCACGATTCTGGAGATCGGCCAGGGAAAATCGCCGGACGTCGATACCGGCTACATGACACTGGCCAGATACGCGCCCTGCATGCGCGCGCCGCACCGCATGGATCTGATGGTGCGCGCCATGCGCAGGGATGGACGCTGGAGCTGCAACCAGAGGTGCCTGAACTGCTATGCGGCGGACCAGCCCCTCGGCGAAACCGCAGAGCTGGGCACGGAGGAGTGGAAGCGCGTCATCGACCGCTGTCGGGACGCATGGATCTCCCAGCTCACCTTCACCGGCGGCGAGCCCACGCTGCGAGGCGACCTGGTCGAGCTGGTGGCGCACGCCTCCTGGTTCGTCACGCGCCTGAACACCAACGGCGTACTGCTGACGCGGAATCTCTGCGACCAGCTGATGGAAGCCTCGCTGGACAGCGTGCAGATCACGCTCTACTCCTCGCGCCCGGAGATACACAACGCGCTGGTGGGCGCAAACCAGTTCCACAACACCGTGGCGGGCATCCGCAACGCCATCGCCGCAGGCTTGAACGTGAGCGTGAACACGCCGCTGTGCGTGGACAACTGCGACTATGTGGCGACGCTCCAGTTCGCCCGGGAGCTGGGCGTGCGCTACTTCAGCTGCTCAGGGCTGATCCCGGCGGGTGCGGCGACGCGCCCGGATTCCAGCTCGACGCGCCTGGATCACGACCGGCTCCTCGCCCTGCTGCGCACCGCCGTGCGCTGGTGCGCGGAAAACGGCGCGCAGCTGAGCTTCACCTCCCCGGGCTGGCTCAGGGACGCGGAGCTGCGCGCGCTTCAGCTGAACGTGCCCGCCTGCGGCGCGTGCCTGTCCAACATGGCCGTCGCCCCGGATGGCAGCGTGGTTCCCTGCCAGAGCTGGCTGAGCGGCGCGCCGCTGGGCAACATGCTGCGCGACCGCTGGGACGACATCTGGAAGGGCTCCGCCTGCGCCGCCATACGCGAACGCGCGGCGGACAGCGCCGCATGCCTACTGGGAGAGGAGGTGCGCCGGTGAAGAGGTTCTGGCTGTGCATGATCGCGCTGCTGTCGCTGCTCGTCTCCGCTGCCCTCGCTACGCCGCTGGACGAGATCGAGCGCTGCGACGTTCGGATCGCGCCCCGGCAGGACGGCACGCTGGACATACGCTTTGAATTTGAATGGAAGGTTCTGGATTCCACCGCCGAAGGCCCGCTCCGCTGGGTGAAGATCGGCATTCCGAACGCCCAAGCCGACGAATTGACGGCGCTCAGCGATAACATCCGCAAAATTGCTCTGCTGACCCCCGGCGACGAAGCCTTCGTGCGCATCGATTTTGACCGCGCCTATGTCGCGGGCGAGACGCTGCGCTTCGCCTACACACTGCACCAGAAGAACATGCTCTCCCCCTCCGGTGAGAGCTGGACGTACAATTACACGCCCGGCTGGTTCGATGAGATCGACGTCAAAGAGCTGACCCTGCGCTGGCCGGCGGACGGGCTGATCGAGTCCACCGGGGGCGGCGCGGTGCAGGGCAACGAATGGGTCTGGTCGGGCGAGTTGCCGGCCGGACAGAAGCTGCGCTTCACGCTGCGCTATGAACTCTCCCGCTTCCCCAACGCCGTTGCAGACAAGCTGCCCGACGTTCATCCATGGAGAACAGTGCTTCATGTTCTTAGCATCGCAGCCATCTATGGAGCGGTCTTTGCACTCGTCCGCTTCTATCCCTATCTGACGGTGCGCGGCTACGAGTACATGCGCTACCGCGGCTTTGCCGGGAAGGATCGCCCCGCACGGATCGGCGACGACAAGCCGCTTTCGGGACTCGGCGTGAACCGCGAGGGCGTGGTGTTCGCCTCAGCGGAGCCGCAGTTCTACCCTGTCCATACCCACGGCGGCTCGCGCGGCGGCAGAGGAGGCTGCGCATGTGCCTGCGCGTGTGCCTGTGCTTGCGCGGGCGGAGGCCGGGCGGGCTGCTCACGCAAGGACTTCTACGGCACGCAGCTGCAATCGGACATGCTTCAGCGGGCGCTGGACGCAACTGCTTCGGAGCGCAGCTGAACCTTCTCCCCCGCGTTTGAAAAAGCTGTCTCCTCCACAGTTGACGCAGGGGGTTCAAACTGCTATAATGGCAGTATGGAAATGTTTGCATCGCAGTCATTCTACCCCTTCGGGGAGAGACGCGCATCGGAGGTATAAAGATATGGAACAGCAGATTCAGGCAAAGAAGCGGATCTTTTCCGGCATCCAGCCCACGGGCAACCTGACCCTGGGCAACTACATCGGCGCGCTGCGCAACTTCAGCCTGCTCCAGGACGAGTACGACTGCCTGTACTCCATCGTGGACATGCACGCCATGACCGTGCGCCAGAACCCGGCAGAGCTGCGCAAGGCCTGCCTGCGCACCATGTCCATCTTCCTGGCCAGCGGTTTGGATCCCAAGAAGAACATCATCTACTTCCAGAGCCAGGTTCCCCAGCACGCAGAGCTGGCATGGGTGCTGAACTGCTTCACCTACATGGGTGAGCTGCAGCGCATGACCCAGTTCAAGGACAAATCCGCCAAGCACGCCGACAATATCAATGCCGGTCTGTTCACCTACCCGGTGCTGATGGCCGCCGACATTCTGCTCTACCAGACCGATCTGGTGCCCATCGGCTCCGACCAGAAGCAGCATCTGGAGCTCAGCCGCGACATCGCCGAGCGCTTCAACGGCGTGTACGGCGACGTGTTCACCGTGCCCGAGGGCTACTTCCCCAAGGTCGGCGCGCGCGTGATGTCCCTGCAGGAGCCCACCCGCAAGATGAGCAAGTCCGATCCCGAGGAGACCTACATCGCCATCCTCGACAAGCCCGAGGTCATCCGCCGCAAGATGCGCCGCGCCGTGACCGACTGCGACAACAGCGTGCGCTTTGATCCCGAGAACAAGCCCGGCGTGTCCAACCTGATGAGCATCCTGTCCGCCCTCTCCGGCATGACGATGGATGAAATCACCGCCGAGTACGACGGCAAGGGCTACGGCAAGTTCAAGGACGCCGTCGCTGACTGCGTGATCGCGGCCCTCGAGCCCATCCAGAAGCGCTATGATGAGATCAGCGCCGACAAGGGCTACCTTCAGGACGTGCTGATGGACGGCGCCGAGCGCGCCACCGCCCTCGCCCAGCGAACCATGTTCAAGGTGCGCAGGAAGATCGGCTACGCTCCTTTCAAGCTTTGATTTGATTTTGGATTTGCGGGAGGGGGTTTTCTTTGGAAAAAGAAAACCCCCTCCCGCGCCCTCCCCAAAGAAATCACATAAAAACTTTATATAATGACAAACAACTTTTGCAAGCTTGCCATGGTGGCAAGCTTACAAAGCGAAATGGAGAAGAAATTTCGCATCTATATAGGTTTTCTTTCTCCATCTCTGACGCAAGCCGCCACCATGGCGGCGCAGCGTCCAAACGAAGATTATTTTTATTATTCTTCCCATATTGAAGAGTCCAGAGAAACTAAGTTTCTCTGGCGGGGTCCAGGGGCAGAGCCCCTGGTCGTAACCCCTGGCGGCAGGAGGGTATCATGGAATTTCATCACGTCTCGGTTCTGTTGAGCGAGTGCCTGGAGGGGCTGAACATCCGCCCCGACGGCACGTATCTGGACTGCACGCTGGGCGGCGCGGGCCACTCCAGCGAAATCTTCCGGCGGCTGGACGGCGGCAGGCTGATCGGCATCGACCGGGATGCGGACGCCATCGCGGCGGCCACGCAGCGCATGTCCAGCCTGAACCCGAGGGCGCAGTTCCAGGCCGTGCGCGGCAACTTCCACGATGCGAAGGCGCTGCTTGCGGAGCTGGGCGTGACCCATCTGGACGGCGTGCTTGCCGATCTGGGCGTGTCCAGCCACCAGCTGGACGTGCGCGAGCGCGGCTTCTCCTACCACGACGACGCGCCGCTGGACATGCGCATGGATCAGAGCCAAAGCCTGTCCGCACGGGAGATCGTGAACGCGTGGAGCGAGGACGAGCTCAACCGCATCCTGCGGGACTACGGCGAGGAGAAGTGGGCGCGACAGATCGCCCGCGTGATCTGTGACCGCCGCAAACAGGCCCCCATCGAGACCACCAGCCAGCTGGTGTCCATCATCGACGCGGCCATCCCGAAGAAGTTCCGCGCCAAGGACGGCTCCCACCCGGCCCGCAGATCCTTTCAGGCGCTGCGCATCGCCGTCAACGACGAGCTAGATCCGCTGGAACCTGCCATCCGTGACCTTGTAGATTTACTCAATCCCGGCGGGCGCATCTGCATCATCACCTTCCATTCCCTGGAAGATCGGATCGTCAAAAACACCTTCCGCAGCCTGAACGACCCCTGCACCTGCCCGAAGAACCTGCCGGTGTGCGTGTGCGGAAAGAAACCCGTGGTGAAGCTCATCACCCGCAAGCCCATCACCGCCACCCCCGAGGAGCTGGAGGTCAATCCCCGCTCCCGCAGCGCAAGTCTGCGCATCGCCGAAAAGCTGTGATTTTCCCTATGAACTGCAAAGCGAGGTCTTATGAAGCATCTTGATACCCCTTCCGGGCGGATTCCGCTGCCGGCCTTCTTCCCGGACGCCACCTACGGCGCGATTCGCGCGGGCTCCTTTGACGACGTGTACGCCGCAGGCCTGTACGGCTGCGAGATGAACAGCTACCACCTGATGACCAAGCCCGGCGCAAAGCTCATCAAGTCGCTGGGGGGCCTGCACGGCTTCACCGGCTACAAGGGCGCGGTTCTCACCGACTCCGGCGGCTTCCAGCTCTATTCCCTCATCCGGGAGAACAGCGACTACGGCGAGATTCGGGACAAGGAGATCATCTTCCGGCCCGATCGTGGCAAGGAGAAGCTCAGCTTCACCCCGGAGAAGTGCATCCAGGTGCAGTTCCAGTACGGCTCGGACGTGATGATGGCGCTGGACATGTGCACCCACCCCGACGATCCCATCGATGTGCAGCGGCGCAGCGTGGAGCTGACCGTCAAGTGGGGCGCGCGCTGCCGGGAGGAGTTCGACAAGCTGGCGAAGCAGTCGAAGTCCGAAAGGAAGCCGCTGCTGCTGGGCATCGTTCAGGGCGGTAGCGACCCGGAGCTTCGCATGGAGTGCGG
>JAUNNK010000125.1 GCA_030537335.1 Clostridia bacterium
CACGCTGCAGCTCAGCGTGAGCATGGCCAGCGGAACCGTGGCCAACGTGCAGTTTGCCTCCTCCAATCCCGGTGTTGCTACCGTAAGTGAAACCGGACTGGTCACGCCCGTCGCTCCGGGTACGGCCAGCATCGGGGTCAAGACGGTCAGCGGCAGCGTCGCCACCGCAAGCATCACGGTCAAGCGGCTGAGCAGCAGCATTGCGCTGGATTGCACAGAGCTGGAGCTGGGCGAGGGCGAGCGGTACCAGCTGCGTCCGCAGCTCGATCCGGGCAGCGAGGCGGTCATCACCTACACCACCAGCGACGATCGGGTGGTAACGGTGGACAACAACGGCCTGATCCGCGCGGTCTCCAGCGGTACGGCCAGCGTCACCGCGACCATGCAGGACGGCAAGCGCGCCAGCGTGAATGTGACCGTGCTGCCGGGCCCGACGGCCATCGCGCTGAAGCCGGAGGCCGTGCGCCTGGCCGTGGGCGAGGGCGTGCTTCTTTCCACCGAGCTCAGCGCCAGCGCGGAGAACTATTGCAGGAAGGTCAGCTACAGCTCGGAGAATCCGGCGGTCGTGACCGTCAACGCGACCGGCGCACTGCTGGCTGTGGGCGAGGGCGAGACCCGCGTCACGGCGACGACCTGCAACGGTCTGACGGCCAGCTGTCGAGTGCAGGTCGCTGCGGCGGCGGAGGGCGCGCAGATCGCGTTTGAAAAGGACAGCTACGGCATCGTCTGCGGTGACAGTGCGGAACTTCCGCTTATGTATACCAAGGCGGCCATCGAGCGCGGCTTCACCGTGACCAGCAGCGATCCCGAGATCCTGCGGGTGGACGGTCTGCGCGTGACTGCCGATTCCGAGCGCGCCGGAGAGGTGACCGTCACCCTGACGGTGAATCCCGCCGAGGGCGCGGAGGACGCGCCGGTTCGGGCGAGCTGCACCGTGCTGGTGTGCGAATATGTGAAGATCGACCTGCCGGAGCAGGTCTCCATGAAGACCAATTCCAGCTATGCGCTGGAGTATTCCATGCTGCCGGAGAACCTGCTCGGCGTGTGCAGCTTCGAGGTGGAGAACCCGGAGCTGATCTCCTTTGATCCGGCGACGGGCGTCATCGAATCCAACAGCCTGGCTGGAAGCACAAATCTGGTGTTCCGCAGCTTCAACCGCAGCATGAACTGTGCGGTCACGGTGGTGAACAGCCCGAAGTACCGCGCGCTGATCGTCGGCTCCTACAACAACAGCGGCGCATCCAACGACCTGCCCTTTACCGGAAGCAACATGAGCAACGTCTACAGCGCGTTGTCCAAATCGAATGTGGATGGCGAGTGCTATGCAATCACCAGCGACAGCAATCCCAGCAAGGGCAGGCTCCAGAGCCTTGTGACCGGTACATTCAGGGGCGCCGCCGAGAACGACGTGTCTGTGATCTACATCGTGACCCACGGCTACTATCAGGCCACGGCCAACGGGTATTACGGCTACTACTTCTCCCTTGCGCCGAATTACAGCAAGGATGATCCCAGCACCTATGTGACGGCGGGCGAGCTGATGAGCTGGATGTCCGGCATTCCGGGCAACGTGGTTCTGATCCTCGACAGCTGCCGCAGCGGCGGCTTCATCGTGGACTGCGCAGGCAAAATCAGCGCGTCAGGCAACATCTCCGTGCTGACGGCGCAGACCTACGATCAGAACGCCAGCTTCTATCAGGGAACCAGCGCCGCGACGACGGTGGAATTCCTGACCTATGCCTTCTGCCGCGGCCTGGGTGTGGATCAGATGAAGGGTTCGCTGGACTCCATGTACGCGGACGACGACAGGGACGGTGCAGTGACCATCGCGGAGGCCTTCTTCTATGCGAAGTCCGACTGCGAGTATCAGGTTGCGCTCAAGCGCGGAACCTTCAAGGAGACTGCGAATCTGTCGAAGTGGATGGCGGCGAAGAGCTGCATCAAGGTGCCCAGCATTTACAAGAAGTCGGACTTTGACAACTGGTATCAGTCGCCCCAGTACATGCTCGCCACGGGCACGGCAAACGGCGCAAAGGCGTCGGACGTCGTGCTCAGCGCCTGGTGAGCACAGCAAAAGCGGAGATGATTTTGGGGCGTTCGCAGCATTGCGAGCGCCCATTTGCAGCGCAAAAACTGCGGGCCGGCGGCGGCAAAAGTCATTCTCCCATGCGCTGTTGCAGAATTGAGATAAAGATATAACTTCTGGACATAAATCGGATGCGAACTGTACCTTCTTGATAACAATTGTTCACAAATACTACATATTGTGGTTAAAATAAAATTAAATCCACAAGATATAGGGTTTTGAACTTGCTTTTCCCACCAAGATGTGGTACAATCAAGTCCGGTCGGAACCCAAGGGAACCCAAATGTGCGTAAGAAAATATAAATTAGGAGCAAGAGCATGAAGATCATGAAGCGCAACGGCTCGGAGGCCGTATTTGATATCAGCAAGATCATTGCAGCGATCGAGAAGGCGAACATCACCGTGAAGGAGGAGGAGCGCCTGAATCAGCCGCAGGTTTTGCACA
The DNA here is from genome assembly GCA_030537335.1 of Clostridia bacterium. Lineage (GTDB taxonomy): Bacteria > Bacillota > Clostridia > Christensenellales > Aristaeellaceae > SFTH01. Next base: position 2,532 of record JAUNNK010000125.1, read on the forward strand.
TCGCAAGTACGGTGGAAGAGAAGTGCAAGGAGATGCATCGCGCTCCCTCCGTCGAGGAAATTCAGGAGATGGTGGAGTCCCTCATCATGGAGTGCGGGGCCTACGAGGTGGCGAAGCGCTACATCCGCTATCGCTATACCCGCAATCTGGTGCGCCGTGCCAACACCACAGACAACCAGATTCTCACGCTGATCGAGTGCAACAACGAGGAAGCGAAGCAGGAGAACGCCAACAAGAACCCCACGGTGAACAGCGTGCAGCGCGACTACATGGCGGGCGAGGTCAGCAAGGACATCACCCGGCGCATGCTGCTGCCCGAGGAGATCGTGAAGGCGCACGAGGAGGGCATCATCCACTTCCACGACATGGATTACTATGCCCAGCACATGCACAACTGCGATCTGGTGAACCTGGAGGACATGCTGCAGAACGGCACCGTCATCAGCGGCACCATGATTATCAAGCCTCACAGCTTCTCCACCGCCTGCAACATCGCCACCCAGATCATCGCGCAGGTGGCCTCCAACCAGTACGGCGGTCAGAGTATCTCGCTGGCGCACCTCGCGCCCTTCGTGCAGGTCTCCCGTGAGAAGATTCGCCGGGACGTGGTGGACGAGCTGAAGAGTGCAGGCGCGTCTCTGGAGGAGCAGATCGTCAGCAGCATCGTGGAAAAGCGGCTCCGTGAGGAGGTGCGCAAGGGCGTGCAGACGATCCAGTATCAGGTGCTCACGCTGATGACCACCAACGGTCAGGCGCCCTTCGTGACCGTGTTCATGTATCTGAACGAGGCCAAGAGCGTGCAGGAGAAGCGCGACCTGGCCATGATTATCGAGGAAACCCTGCTGCAGCGCTATCAGGGCGTGCAGAACGAGGTGGGCGTGTGGGTCACGCCGGCCTTCCCGAAGCTGATTTACGTGCTGGAGGAGGACAACATCACCGAGGATTCCCGCTACTGGTATCTGACGGAGCTGGCGGCCAAGTGCACCGCCAAGCGCCTGGTTCCGGACTACATCTCCGAAAAGAAGATGAAGGAGCTCAAGGAGGGCAACTGCTTCCCGGTGATGGGTTGCCGCAGCGCGCTCAACCCCTGGAAGGATGAGCACGGCAACTACAAGTTCTACGGCCGCTTCAATCAGGGTGTGGTGACCATCAACCTGGTGGACGTGGCGCTCAGCTCCGGCGGCAGCATCGAAAAGTTCTGGAAGGTGTTTGACGAGCGTCTGGATCTGTGCTATCGCGCGCTGATGTGCCGCCACAACCGCCTCAAGGGCACGCTGTCCGATGCCGCGCCGATTCTCTGGCAGGACGGCGCCATCGCGCGCCTGGACAAGGGCGAGAAGATCGACAAGCTGCTCTATGGTGGCTATTCCTCCATCTCGCTGGGCTATGCGGGCCTGTGCGAGTGCGTGCGCTACATGACGGGCAAGTCCCACACCGATCCCTCGGCCACGCCTTTCGCGCTGGAGATCATGCGGCACATGAACGACGCCTGTGCCGAGTGGCGCGCGGAGACGAACATCGCCTTCAGCCTGTACGGCACGCCGCTGGAGTCCACCACCTATCGCTTCGCCAAGTGCCTGCAGAAGCGCTTCGGCATCGTGCCCGGGGTGACGGACAAGGCCTACATCACCAACAGCTACCACGTGCACGTCACCGAGGAGATCGACGCGTTCGAGAAGCTGCGCTTTGAATCCCAGTTTCAGGCCCTCTCCAGCGGCGGCGCGATCAGCTACGTGGAGGTTCCGAATATGCAGCACAACATCCGCGCGGTTCTGGACATCATCAAGTTCATCTACGACAACATCATGTATGCCGAGCTGAACACCAAGAGCGACTACTGCCAGGTCTGCGGCTATGACGGCGAGATCGAGATTCGCGAGGACGAGGACAGCAAGCTGGTGTGGGTCTGCCCGAAGTGCGGCAACCGCGATCAGAGCAAGATGAACGTGGCCCGGCGCACCTGCGGCTACATCGGCACGCAGTTCTGGAATCAGGGCAGAACCCAGGAGATCAAGGAGCGCGTGCTGCACCTGTGAGCGGAGGCGAGAAACTTGCACTACGGCAACATCAAGAAGCTGGACATCGCGGATGGCGACGGTGTGCGGGTCACGCTCTTCGTCTCGGGCTGCAGAAACCGCTGTGAGAACTGCTTCCAGCCGGAAACCTGGGACTTTGACTACGGTAAGCCCTTCACCGAGGAGACCGTGCAAGAGCTTCTGGCGGCGCTTCAGCCCTCCTACGTGGACGGACTTACGCTGCTGGGCGGCGAGCCCTTCGAGCCGGAGAACCAGCGCGAATTGGTGAAGCTGCTGCGCCGAGTGCGGAAGGTCTATCCGAAGAAGGACGTATGGAGCTACAGTGGCTACACGCTGGAGCAGATCTGCGGCGACGGGCATCCGCACTGCGAGGTCACGGCGGAGATGCTCTCCATGATCGACGTGCTGGTGGACGGACGCTTCGTGGAGGCGCTCAAGGACGTCTCGCTGAAGTTCCGAGGCTCGTCAAACCAGCGGATCATCGACCTAAAACAGACCAAAGTCGCTGGAAAGATTGTTCTGTACTGCGAATAACCGACCGAAGTCGGTATAAAATTAACAATGCGCTCCGCAGTTTTCCCGGGAAAACAGAGGGGCGCATTGTTTTTGCCCTCCAATTATGTTACAATACCAAGGTAAGGGGTGAGAGCAATGAATTACGGAACCGCGTCCATATTGCAGAGGAATGAAGCGGCGCTGCGCACGGTTGCTTCGTCTGCGCGCATCTCCACGCAGCAGGGCACGGCCCTGGAGATCTACGAAAAGAGCGGGGATCGGCAGAAGGATCTGAATCTGGTGAACAAGGTGCTTGCCTCCGGTCACAAGTCCGTGATCGAGCATCAGACGCTGTCCATCGCCTTTGACAACGTATCGGTGCTGGTGGAGCAGTTCGTGATCGAGTTTCGCCTGGCTTCCTTCACGGTGAAGTCCCGCCGCTATGTGGATTTTTCTGATGCGGGCTACGTGGTGCCGGAGGGCATGCCGCCGGAGGCGGAGGCGCTCTATCGCACGCGCACCGAGGAACTGTTTGCGCTCTATGACCAGCTTCTGAAGCTGGGGATTCCCAAGGAGGATGCCCGCTTTGTGCTGCCCTACGGCTTCCGCAGCAATTTCTTCGCGACGATGAACGCCCGCGAGCTGATCCACATGGTGATCGCCATGTTGAAGGGGCAGGGGAGCGCCTTCCCGGAGCTGCGCGCGCTGGGACTTCAATTGAAGGAGCAGTTCGATGAAATGTATCCCGGCGTGCTGGATGCGGAGCTTCTGCATGCGCCGGAGTGCCTTGAGGAGGGCGACGCAGGGCCGATTCTGGCGGGCAGCGCCCGTGACCCGGAGGTGCGCATCGTCAGCGCGCCGTCCAATCCGGTGGAGGTGCTGGGCACCGCAATGCGCTTCGGGCGCAGGTTCAGCGGCTTTGACGCGGACAATATGCGCAGGCTGCTGCTGGACGCGCGGCCACGGGAGCTGGAGGCGCTGAATTACAGCTTCCGCATCGACAACGTCTCGCTGGCCTGCGTGACCCACTTCACGCGCCACCGCATGCTTTCATTGATGCTGCGCCACGAGCTGAGCGCGCTGGCGGAGGGCAATTACGTGCTGCCGGAGAGCATCGGCGGCAATCCGCAGGCGCTGCGGCTGTACTGCGGCGCGTTTGAGGCCCAGACGGCAGCTGCGGAGCGCGCACAGGAGCTGGGAGCAGATGGCAGTTCGCTTTCCTACTTCGCCATGGCGGGCCATACGACCTCGATTCTGCTAACGATGAACGCGCGGGAGCTGCTGCACTTTGCCAAGCTGCGCTGCTGTGCCCGCGCCCAGTGGGAGATTCGCGGTATCGCCCGCGCGATGATCGAGCTGCTGAATGAGACGGACGCGCAGCCGGTTTTCTGCGGCTACGGCCCCACCTGCGCGGTCACGGGACGCTGTCCGGAGGGAAAGATGAGCTGCGGCCACCCCGTGCGCATCGAAAACGGCAGTTGGAGCCGCAAATAAGCATTCGTAAAATATGAAAACAAAAATACCGACCGAAGTCTGTTATCCTATAAAAAGACTACGGTCGGTATTTGCGTTGCGGACAAGGATCTGTGCATTAAAACTCGTCCGTAAAGCCGTCGTCTTCCGCGAGGGAGTCCACCGCGCTGCGGATGGCGTCCCAGCCGAAGCCGCGGCGGGCGAGGGCCTGGGAGAGCTTGGCGCGGCCCTCCTTGGGCGGGAGACTTTCGTACTTGCGCCAGAGTTTTGCGGCGGCTTCTCGGCATGCGGCGGCTTGCTGCTCCCCGTCGAAGCCCTCCATGGCAGCCTCCACGTCCTCCTCGGAGAGCAGCTTCGCGCGCAGCTTTCTGCGGACGGCGTAGACGCCCACGCTACGTCCCATCTGGGTCTGAGCGATGCGCTCGGCGTAGCGGCGGTCGTCGATGAGTCGGTTTTCGATAAGGCGCGCAACGGTCGCCTCCGCGGCGGGGGCCACGTAACCCTTGCGGATCAGTTTTCTGTACAGATCGCCGCTGGTCTGCGCGGCCTGATCGAGCATGGTCAGCGCTGCCTCGTAGCAGTCTGCGCTCTGGATCGCAGCCATGCGGTCGGTGTATTCCTCGGGATCCAGCTCCTGCTCAAGCTCCAGCGGCAGCTTGTTGAAGTGCATTTTGCGCAGCTTCATCCACTGCATGCCGTCCAGCGAGAGGGTGACGATCCCCTTGAATTCCCTGATTTCTGTTACAATTGCCATAAGTTTCCCCCAAAAGGCGCGGTTTTCCCGATTATTATACCGCAATTTCTTGACGAACGCCAGTCTTTTGTGCTATTATATAACGTAAGTGTTTACTGGGAGGGATAGTCCATGTCAGGACATAACAAATGGTCTACCATCAAGAATAAAAAGGCCAAGACGGATGCTGCAAAGGGCAAGATCTTTACCAAGATCGGCCGCGAAATCGTGATCGCCGTAAAGACCGGCGGCAGCGCGGATCCCAATCTGAACAGCAAGCTGAAGGACGTCATCGCAAAGGCGAAGGCCGCCAACATGCCCAACGACAACATTCAGCGCTCCATCAAGAAGGCCGCCGGCGAGGGCGACAGCGCCAACTACAAGGAGATCACCTACGAGGGATACGCTCCCTGCGGCGTCGCCGTGATCGTTGAGATCGTCACCGATAACCTGAACCGCACCGCAAGCGAAATCCGCCACATCTTCGACAAGTGCGGCGGCTCCCTGGGCGCGAGCGGCTGCGTCTCTTGGAAGTTCGAGCGCAAGGGCGTCATCGAGATCGACAATTCCAAGGGCATGGACG
>JAUNNK010000126.1 GCA_030537335.1 Clostridia bacterium
TCCGCGACCTGCGCGCCAAGCAGCTGGGCATCGTCTACATCTCCCACCGCATGGATGAGATCAAGGTCATCACCGACCGCGTCACCGTCATGCGCGACGGCGGCTATGTCGGCACGCTCATCACCAAGGACTGCACCAAGGACGACATCATCAACATGATGGTCGGCCGCGTGATCTATGAGGATCCCAAGACCAAGAGCATGGTTCCGCCGGATGCGCCGGTGGTACTGAAGGTCGAGCACCTCAACGCGGGCAAGATGGTGCAGGACGTGAGCTTTGAGCTGCACAAGGGCGAGATCCTGGGCTTCTCCGGCCTGATGGGCGCGGGACGTACCGAGACGGCGCGCGCGCTGTTCGGCGCGGATCCCAAGGAGAGCGGCGATATCTATGTCAACGGCAAGAAGGTGGACATCAGGAGCCCCAAGGACGCGGTTGCGCTGGGCATCGGATATCTGTCCGAGGACAGAAAGCGCTACGGCATCGTCGTGGACAAGAGCGTTGCTGAGAACTCCACCATGGCCCACCTCAAGAACTTCGTCAAGGGCCTCTTCATCGACAAGAAGAAGGAAGAGTCTGCGACTCAGGATTACATCAAGCGCCTGAACACCAAGACGCCGAGCACCGATCAGCTCGTCGTCAACCTGTCCGGCGGCAATCAGCAGAAGGTCGTTCTGGCCAAGTGGCTGGTCAAGGACTGCGACATCCTGATCTTTGACGAACCGACCCGCGGTATCGACGTCGGCGCGAAGAGCGAGATCTATCACCTGATGAACGAACTGGTCGCACAGGGCAAGTCCATCATCATGATTTCCTCCGAAATGACGGAGATTCTGCGCATGAGCGACCGCATCGTGGTCATGTGCGAGGGCAAGAAGACCGCTGAGATCGACATTGCCGGGGCTACTCAGGAAAGCATTATGCACGCTGCGACGCTGCGCTGACAGGAGGGTAATTATGGAAAAATTCAAGAATTTACCAATTGTCAAGAAATTGGGATTCAACCGCATCGTGCTGGTTGTAATCATGGTTCTATTGTACTTCCTGTTCTCCGTGGTCAGCGGCCGTCCCCTGGACATGGGCAACGTGCTCAACACGGTGGACTTCATGGGCTTCCTGGCGCTGGGCGTGACCTTCGTCATTGCTACCGGCGGCATCGACTTCTCCATCGGCCCGGTGATGTTCTGCTCCGGTCTGGTTGGCGGACAGCTACTGGTGGTTCACGGCTGGCCGCTGTGGACGGCGATGCTCATTACCATCCTCGTCGGCCTCGCCTTCGGCGTTGCCAACGGCGTGATGGTCGCCTACATGAAGCTCCCCTCGTTCATCTCCTCCATGGCCTCCATGCGCATCGCCAAGGGCATCGGCCTGCTGGCGACCAACTCCGCCGGCGTCAGCTGGCCCTCCAGCGGCGCTGAGAACGACTGGTACCGCAATCTGGTCGTCAGCAACGGCGTACCGGTCGGCCTGATCATCCTGCTCGTCACGGCGGTGATCTGCGCAATCGTCCTGAACAAGACCCGCATCGGCCGCTACATCCTTTGCATCGGCTCCAATCGTGAGGCGGTCCGCCTCTCCGGCGTGGACACCCGCAAGTGGGAAGCGCTGGCCTATGTGTTCTGCGGCCTGCTGGCCGGCGTCGCCGCCATCATGTACGCGGGCGCCATCACCAAGTTCGCGGCTGGCCAGGGCGACGTGTTCAACAACAACGCCATCGCTGCCTGCGTCATGGGCGGCACCTCCATGGCGGGCGGCACGGCCTCCATCGCCGGCAGCCTGATCGGTATCTTCATCATCTCCATGCTGCGCGTCGGCATCACGGCGCTGAAGTTCAGCCCCGACTGGCAGTACATCATCACCGGCGTCATCGTGGCACTGTGCGTATTCGCGGACATTCGCAGCCGTGCGCGCAAAAAGTGACAACTTAGGAACAGGAGGACAGAATATGCAAACATTAAATAAGAGCGGGCGCACCCGCAAGTTTGATCTTCAGCGAATCGTTGTTCTGGCTGTCGCAATTGTGCTGGCTGCGGTATTCAGCATTGCAAGCAAGGAGTTCCGTCAGTATACGACCATCGTCACGCTGCTTGACTCCTTCTACTACTTCGCCTTCATGTCCATCGGCGTCACCTTCTGCCTGATCTCCGGCGGCAACGACCTGTCCGTCGGTACCGGCATGGTGTGCTACGCCATGATCGCCGGCATGCTGGTCAAGGACTTCGGTTGCCCGGTCTGGGTCGGCATGATCGTCGCCATTGTGCTGGGCCTGATCTTTGGCGCACTCAACGGCGTGATGGTCGCCATCATGAACCTGCCAGCCTTCATCGCAACCCTGTGCACCATGCTCATCACCCGCGGTCTCAGCTCGGTTGCTTGCGGCGGCGCATCCATCTCCTGGCCTGCGCGCGCATCTGAGGGCGGTTGGTTCCGCAACATCTTCAAGTACATGATGCCCAATGCGCTCGGCAAGAAGACGCCCATACCGATCGGCCTGATCGTCGTGATTGCCGCCGTCATCATCATGTCCATTATCCTGAAGAAGACCCGCGTGGGCCGCTACATCATCGCCATCGGCTCCAACAAGGAGGCCGCGCGCCTCTCCGGCGTGAACGTCACCAAGTACCAGATGTTCGCCTACATCATCTCCGGCCTGTTCGCGGGCATCGCGGGCATCGCCTTCGCGGCCAGCAACGCCTCCTCGATCACGGCGTCGTCCGGTCTCGGACTTGAGCTGGACGCCATCGGCGGCGCGATCATCGGCGGCACGTCCATGACCGGCGGCTCCGGCAGCATCGTCGGCTCGATGATCGGTATTCTGATCCTGGCGCTGCTGAAGAACGGCCTGCCGAAGATCGGCCTCACCGGCGACTGGCAGCACGTCATCACCGGCGTGATCCTGATCGCCGCCATCTGGTTCGACGTGATCAAGAACCGCAAGAAGGCGTAAGGCAAGCGGCAGGAATTATTGCGGCAATTGTTAAAAATGGTTGACGTTGTATGGTTTTAAGCGTATAATGTTAACTGCACCGAAACGATGATTACCGTGAAGAGCGGTAAACATAAAACACTTTTCAAGGAGGAACTTTCTATGAAGAAGATCCTGGCTCTCGTTCTCGCAATGCTGATGGTTGTCGGCATGACCTCTGCTCTGGCAGCAGGCGAGCACATCGAAATCGTTTCCAAGGGCTTCCAGCACGAGTATTGGCAGGCCGTCAAGAAGGGCGCCGAAGCCAAGGCTGAGGAACTGGGCGTGACCGTCAACTTCGTTGGCCCCGCTTCCGAGTCCGAGTATGCTGAGCAGCTGGAGCAGCTGAAGGCTGCCATCGACGCCGCTCCGTCCGCCATCGGTCTGGCCGCTCTGTCCACCGAGACCTGCCTGGACGCCATCGCTGACGCGCAGGCCAAGAACATCCCGATCATCGGCTTCGACTCCGGCGTTCCGGGCGCTCCCGAAGGCGCGATCCTGGCCAATGCTGCCACCGACAACTATGCTGCCGGCGCCATGGCCGCTGAGATGGTCTACGAAGCCATCGCTGCCCGCATCGAGGCTGCTGAAGGCACCGTCCGCATCGGCGTGTCCGCTCAGGACAATGTTTCCGAGTCCGTGACCCTGCGCGGCCTGGGCTTCATCGACAAGATGGCCGAGCTGTGCGGCTCCGTCAAGCTGGAAGGCGACACCTTCTACTGCGAGCATGCCACCTGCGGCTCCGATGATTCCGCGAAGGTCATCATCGAGACCCTGGTTCCCGCTCAGGTTACCTCCGAGCTGTCCCTGATCGACTGCAACACCCTGCTGTCCAAGGAAGACACCATCGCCATCTACGGCTCCAACCAGCACTCCGCTGAGGCCATCATCTCCGCCAACGAGAACCTGCAGGTTTGCGGCACTGGCGAGACCGACGTCATCGCTGCTGGCTTCGACTCCGGCGCTGTGATCAAGGCCGCTGTTGCTGACGGCGTGATGCTGGGCGCAATCACCCAGGCTCCCTTCGCGATGGGCGCTGCTGTCGTCGAGCTGTGCGTTGCTGCCGCCAACGGCGAGACCGTTGCCGACGTGGACACCGGCTGCCAGTGGTACACCGCTGAGAACATGAACGACGAGGACATCGCCGTCAACCTGTACAACTAATTCAAAAGAAACGGTTTACAGCTTGAACGCGGATTTATTCGCAAAGCGTGGTTGTCCGCGTTGATGTTCAAACGGCTGCGCGTTAAGCGCAGCCGTTCTTTTATTCTGATGCTCTGCTTCATAAAACCAATTCACACAAAGGAGCTGTTTCCTATGGTTGATCCGAACCTGGTTCCTAAGGTACGCCTGGCGGACGGCACGCTCGTCCCCGCCGTCGGCATCGGTACGTTCGCATCCGACAACTACACTGCGGATGTGGTGAGCGCCGCAGTTGAAGGCGCGATTCGCTCCGGCTATCGCTTCATTGATTGCGCCAGCGTCTATGGAAATGAAGCGGAGATCGGTGCGGTCTTTACCAAGCTGTTCGACGAGGGCGTGGTGACGCGCGACGAGATGTTCATCACCTCCAAGGTCTGGAACGACATGCACGGCAAGGGCGACGTGCTTTTGTCCTGCGCAAAGACGCTGCGCGACCTGGGTCTGGACAGCCTGGACATCTACTTCCTCCACTGGCCCTTCCCGAATTACCATGCGCCGGGCTGCGACGGCGACAGCCGCAACCCGAATTCCAAGCCCTTCTCGGTCGATCGCTTCATGGCCACCTGGCGGCAGATGGAGCGACTGGTGGACATGGGCCTGGTCAAGCGCATCGGCATGTCCAACATGACCATCCCGAAGCTCGAGGCGGTGCTGCCGCTGTGCAGAATCCAGCCCGCCATGATTGAAATGGAGCTTCATCCCTCCTTCCAGCAGCAGGCGCTCTACGACTATTGCATGGAGCACGGCATCCAGGTCATCGGCTTCTGCCCGTTGGGTTCCCCCAAGCGGCCCGAGCGAGACCGCACCGCCGACGATGTTGCGGACATGGAGATGCCTGAACTTGTGAAAATCGCCGAGGCGCACGGCATTCATCCCGCGGCTGTCTGTCTCAAGTGGGGCGTTCAGCGGGGTGAGGTGGTCATTCCCTTCTCCGTGCGCGAGAAGAACTACGTCTCCAACCTCGCGTGCGTGACCAGCGATCCGCTGACCGACGCGGAGATGCAGGTGCTGTCCACGCTGGACCGCAACTGCCGCCTGGTCAAGGGCCAGGTGTTCCTCTGGCCCGGTGCGACCCATTGGGAGGATCTCTGGGATCTGGACGGCAAGATCGTGCAGTGACGCACCTCAATCACTGAAGGAGAACGATCATGGCAATTTACGATCATCCGATATTCTTCCGCAGGAACAGGGTCTTCCGCGTCTATCTGGGCGGCAAGCTGTTCCACGACTTCATGGGCGACGCGCCCGAGGATGGCTTCTATCCCGAGGAGTGGATCGCCTCATCGGTGCGCGCCATCAATCCGGGCCACACCGATCCTCTGGAGGGCATCTCCATTTGTGAGGAGAACGGCATGCCCTTTAGCGAACTGCTCTCCACTTACAAAAGGGAGTGCCTGGGCGAGCGCGAGGATCTGGGTGTGCTGGTCAAGTTCCTGGACAGCGCCATCCGCCTGCCCATGCAGGTGCATCCCACCCGCGCGGACTCTCGACGGCTGTTCAATAGCCCCTACGGCAAGGCGGAGTCCTGGCTGATCCTGGCCACCCGTCCCGATGCCTGCCTCTACTTCGGCTTCTCCCGCGAGGTCAGCCGCGAGGAATTTGAGCGCGCCGTGGACGCCTCCGAGAACGACAAGGAGTGCATGACCGCCTTTGTCAACCGCATCCCAGTGCAGACGGGCGACGTGTTCTTCGTGCCCGCCGGCGTGATTCACGCCATCGGTGCGGGCTGTCTGCTGCTGGAGGCCCAGGAACCCACGGACTTCACCATCCAGCCGGAGCACTGGTGCGGCGACTATCACCTGAATGACACCGAGATGTACCTCGGCTTGCCCCGCGAGGACGCAAACTCCTGCTTCGACTTCAACCTCTACGGCGAGGAAGTGGTGCGCATGGGCCGCAAGGCCCCGCGCGTGCTGCGCGAGGAGGGCGGTGTGAAGCTGGAGGAGCTGATCGGGAAAGACGACACCCCCTGCTTCAGCATGGACCGCATCACGCTTGAGAATGACAGCTGCACGCTTGAGAAGGCCGCATGCATCTACATCGCCGTGGATGGCGAGGGCGAGGTGCGCTGCGGCGACTTTGCGCGCGCGATGAAGCGCGGCGACTACTTCTTCCTGCCCCAGGCTGCGGCAAAGTGCGAGGTCTCCGGAAGCATGCAGCTGGTGTGCTGCAAGGGCGGCGAGTGATCGCTGAAAAGTAATTGACAAGGAGGCTCCCATGAGAGTCAGTCCCAATCTCGAATTGCAGGCGCTGGAAGCGGCGCTGAACGAGCTTTCAAAGGCGCGGGTGGCCATGATCGGCGACCTCTGCCTGGATCTGTACATCTTCGGGGACATGCGCCTGAGCGAGCTGTCCCGCGAGACGCCCCACTTTCCAATCCCAGTGGTCTCGGAGCGCTACAATCCCGGCGGAGCCGGCAACGTGGCGAACAACATCGCGGCGCTGAAGCCCGCGTCCTTCACGGCCATCGGCCTGGTGGGCGACGACTGGCGCGGCGACCTGCTGCTGCGGGCGCTGCGGGACAACGGCGTGGACGACGCGCACGTCATCCGAAGCAATGAGGTCACCACCAACACCTACGTCAAGGTCATCCGCCGGGGCATCTCCGACGTGGCCTACGAGGATCCGCGCATCGACTTCGAGAACCGCAAGCCGCTGAGCGACGCGCTGGCGGACAAACTCATCGAGGCGCTGGATCGGGCGGAGTTTGACGTGCTGGTGGTCAGCGACCAGATGAAGTACGGCTGCATCACGCCCCGTATCCGCGAGCACATCAGCCGCATCGCGGAGTCCGGCAAGATCGTGCTGGTGGACAGCCGCGACCATGCGGCGGACTACCGCAAGGTCATCGTCAAGCCCAACGAGGTGGAGGCTGCGCGCGCCTTCGGCGATCTGGACGACGCGGATGCGCCGCAGCTGGATCCCAACGACGCGCAGTCCATCCACGACTTTGCGCAGCGCATCATCGGTCGCATCGCCGCGCGCAACGGTGAGCGCGCAGTCATCACGCTGGGCAGCCAGGGCTGCATGGTGTACGACGGCGAGGCGATTCACTGCCCGGCGCACCCGACCAAGCCTCCGGTGGACATCGTGGGCGCGGGCGACACCTTCATCTCCGCCATGGGCACGGCCCTCGCGGCGGGACATGATCTGGAGACGGCCGCGCGCATCGCCTGCCTTGCATCGGCGGTGACGGTACGCAAGCTCGGCACCACCGGCACGGCCACCCGGGAGGAGATCCTGGCGGTGGCGGCGGAGTAAGTTGAAATCCAATGGGTAGACGAAATTCTACGTTGAATTAAAGGAGGAAACTATATGAATCCGAAGATGTTGGGCGCAATTCTGCCCGGCAACAGCACCGTTCAGCTGAAGGAATTTGATGTACCGAAGCCGGGTCACGGTCAGGTGCTGGTCAAGACGAAGGCATCCACGATCTGCGGTTCGGACATCCGCTGCATTTACCGCGCCCACGTCGGCAAGGGCCCCGAGGGCTATCAGCCGGGCATGGTCGCTGGTCACGAGCCCTGCGGCATCATCGTCGAGGAGGGCGAGGGCCTCAAGCGCTTCAAGAAGGGCGACCGCGTCATCGTGTACCACATCTCCGGCTGCGGCGTGTGCTACGACTGCCGCCGCGGTTACTACATCTCCTGCAAGAGCCCC
>JAUNNK010000127.1 GCA_030537335.1 Clostridia bacterium
TTATTCTATGACAGGGCCCTTATTTCTCTGTCTGTTACTTGGGGAACAGTCCAAAGTTTAGTTTGAAAAGGGTCTTTTCTTTCATTGCCATGCACCAGAAATGGTTCTTGCTGGGATTCTTCGTTGTTGCGCTGATCCTTCCGCAGGTGATTACAAGCGATTATGTGAAGCGGTTGCTGGTCGTCTCCCTGATGTTCTCCGGTCTCTCGCTCAGCTTCAACCTGATCACCGGCTTCATGGGACAGCTGTCCATGGCGCATTGCGCATTCTTTGGCATCGGCGCTTATGTGGTCGCGTTTTTTACCAAGCGGTTTTTCCAGATCGGCACCATACCTGCGCTTCTGCTGGCGATGGTTGTGGCTGGCATATTCGGCCTGATCCTGGCGCTGCCGACGCTGCGCCTGAAGGGCTTCTATCTGGCGATTGCGACCATCGGCTTTTCGGAAATTGTTCGACTGGTGATGACCAACGAGCGAAAATTGACCAACGGTTTGGCGGGCATCCTCTCGATTCCGAAGCCGAGCTTCTTTGGACTGAAAATCAAGACGCAGACGGATTTCTATTACATGGTTCTGGTTCTGGTCATCCTGGTCACATTTGTGATTTACTCGATTGTCAATTCACGCATGGGCCGCGCGGTTCTGGCAATCCGGGAGGACGATGTGGCAGCAGAAGCAATGGGCATCCACATCTTTAAATATAAGGCGATGATCTTCATCATTTCCACGATGATGGCGGGCCTCTTTGGCGGGTTTTACGCAATGAACCTGTCCTACATCGATCCAACTGCATTCACACAGGAAATATCGATGCGCATCATGTCCATGACGCTGTTGGGAGGCTTGGGCAGCCTGCCGGGATCTTTTATCGGCGCATTCGCTCTGAGCATACTGCCGGAAATCACCCGTGCGCTGAGTACCTACCGCTATCTGTTCTATGGCATTGTCATTGTTCTGGTCATGCTCTTTAAACCCGCCGGCTTGATGGGCAACTATAATTTTAAGTACATGCGTCAATCCATCTGTGCTGCCCGCAGCAAAAAGACCAATTCGGGGAAGGAGGTTTGAGATCATGTCAGAGAACCGAACGCTCGTTGTCGAGGGTGTGACGCAATGCTTCGGCGGCCTCACCGCACTGTCGGATGTGAATATTTCGATTCGGAAGGGCGAAGTGCTGGGGTGCATTGGCCCCAATGGCGCGGGGAAGACGACGCTGTTCAATGTAATCACGGGCATCTACGCGCCGACCCAGGGCAAGGTATTTCTTGACGGCGAGGATATTACCGGCAAGAAGCCGCATGTCATTGCCGACAAGGGAATCTCGCGCACGTTCCAGAACATTCGCCTGTTCAAGAAGCTGACGACGGAGGACAACATTCTCATCGGCATGCACACGCGCACCAACACCAACCTCTTCGACGCAATTTTTCATACAGGGCGAAAGCGTCGCGAGGATGCGCGCAACCAAAAGCGCGTCAGCGAAATTCTGGAGATCCTAAATCTCTCGGAACACCGCTATGATATCGCCGATTCCCTGCCTTATGGCATGCAGCGAAAGCTGGAGATCGCCCGTGCGCTTGCGACGGAGCCGAAGCTACTGCTTCTGGATGAGCCTGCAGCAGGTATGAACGAGCAGGAGACCGAGGAGTTGGTCGACATCATCCGCAAGCTGCAGCAGATGCAGTACACCATATTGCTGATCGAACATGATATGAAATTTGTCATGAACGTATGCGACCGCATCGTGGTTTTGGATTACGGCAGCCAGATTGCAGAGGGCCTGCCTGATGAAATTAAATGCAATCCCCGGGTCATCGAGGCTTACCTTGGAAAGGAGGTGTGACGCATGCATGCAGAGCCGATTCTCAAAGTGGAAGGTTTACAGGTCAATTATGGGGCGATCGTCGCTCTTCGAGGAATCGATCTGGAGGTGAAGAGAGGAGACATCGTCACGCTGATCGGCGCAAACGGCGCTGGAAAGTCCACAACCATGAATTCGCTGATGGGCATTGTGCGAAAGAAGGCCGGCAAGGTAACGTTTGAAGGCCAGGACATCTCTCAAGGAAAGACGCTTCAAATTGTAAAGAATGGTATGTGCCTGGTTCCGGAGGGGAGACAGATATTCCCGGAACTGACGGTGGAGGGAAATCTGGAGATGGGTGCATATTTGGCGCCGAAGGATCAGATCGAGCCGCGTCAAAAGATGGTTTACGACATGTTCCCCCGTCTATTGGAGCGCAAAAAGCAGCCCGGCGGAACGCTCTCGGGTGGAGAACAGCAGATGTTGGCGGTAGGGCGCGCGCTAATGGCAAATCCCAAGCTGATTATGCTGGACGAGCCGTCTATGGGTTTGGCGCCGAATCTCGTCCAGGAGATCTTCGCCATGATACAACGCATTCGCGACTCGGGCACATCGATTCTGTTGGTTGAACAGAACGCCCGCATGGCGCTGTCGATTTCAGATTACGCCTATGTGCTGGAGACGGGAAGGATCGTTATGGAGGGACCGGCGACTGAACTGCTCAATAGCGATACGGTGCGCAAAGCTTATCTTGGAGGCTGATTATGGTACGAATTGGAATCATCGGCTGCGGCGCGATTGCGCGAAAGCGCCACGCCCCGGCATGCGCCGCACACGCGCGGACTCAGCTCGTCGGCTTCGCAGACGCCAGTGTTGAACGTGCCAGGGAAATGGCGGAACAGTACGGCTGCCGCGCCTACGAAAGCATCGAGGCGATGTTGTCCGACGCAGGAATCGAGGCAGTGTGTGTGTGCGTTCCGGAACAATTTCACGAGGATGTGGTCTTGAAGTGTTTTGCGGCGGGAAAACATGTTCTACTTGAAAAGCCGATGGCAATGAATGTAGAGGAGAGCGAACGTATCGTTGAGGCATGGAAAAAGGCTGGAACCCGCCTGATGATTGCGTTCAGCCAACGCTTTTATGAAGAACACATCCTTGCAGCGCGTTTGTTGCGCGAGGGGAGTCTGGGAAAGGCAATCAGCTTCCGCAGCTATCTGAGCAATCCGGGTGTGGAGTATGCAGTTTACGGTGCGGACAGAGAGTTTTATGACAAGCGATTGAAAAACATTGGAGGCGTGATGTCCAATGTGGGTTGTCACCGCATCGATTTGATCCGCTACATATTTGATACGGAATATGATTCGGTGTTCGCCTTTACGCCGGCCCTGAACAAGCGCTTTTCAGACGGAAGCTTGATTGACCGTGAGGATCATGCGATGCTGACGCTGAAGCTCGAAAACGGCGTCTGCGGAACGCTCTTTACTTCCTGGTGCAATTACGGCGCGCCGGACGTGGGCACGGAGATTTTCTGCGAGCGAGGTGTGATCCGCACTTACGATGGGGAGGGGGTTCGCGTGTACCGCAAGGACGGCGGCGTTACGGAATACGCAGTCGCTCACACTCAGGAGGACGTGGATGGCTTCGGCGTGGTGAACAGCTTCCTAGACAGCATGGCGGACGGCGTGCAGACTTGCGTCACAGGATACGACGGATTGATCTGCATGCGTGTGCTTGACGCTGTTGAAAGGTCAAATCGGGAAGGCCGATGGGTTTTGGTTGCACATGAAAACGAATAATGAACGGACGTACCGTTTGTTAAATAACACAAGTGAAAATGGAGGCATGTAATATGGCAATGACCCACAAAGAGAGAATTCTTGCAACTGTGCGTGGCGAATGGCTTGATAAGCCCTGCTACACTGCGTGGGGCCCGCATTACAGTTTCGAGGAGCAAAATGCAAAGGATCTTGCAGAGGCAATGATCGGTTTCCAGAAGGCCCATGACTTCGACCTGATCAAGCACATGCCCAGCGGCATGTATTTCACAGAAGCTTTCGGCCAGCAGATCCCGAAAGCGAACAACATGGACTTTCAGGCATGGATGAGCGTTTCCCGCTTCGTAATCAACGATCCTTCGGATTGCCTTCGCCTGACTCCGAAGAAGATTCTGGGAAATTCTCTGGCGCGCGAGGTTGAATGCGTAAAGCGCATCAATGATTATTTCCACGGCGAGGTTCCGGTGTGCGCAACCACGTTCAGCCCCTTCATCTGGCTGGGAGAGATGACCGGCGGCTTCTTCCGTCCGGAGCTGATCGTGGAGATGTTCCGAAACCACGAAAAGGAATGCGCCAAGGGTCTTGAGGTGATTGAAGAAACCAACCGTGAACTGATGGAAGCCTTTGTGGATGCTGGCGCAGCCGGCTTCTTCTATGGCGTTCAGAACGGCATGGCGCGGGTCATGGGAAGAGAGCTGTTTGAGAAGTACGAGAAGGCGCCCTCCGTTCGCTGCCTGAACGCAGTGAAGGATCGTACCTACTTTACCATGATCCACATGTGCAATGGCCGCCGCAACGAGTGCGACTGGTTTGTGGACTATCCTTCCGAGGCGCTGAACTGGGCGGATACCCACAAGGTACAGCGCAGCATGAAGGAGATGCGCGAAATCTCCGACAAGGTGCTGGTGGGCGGCATCAACCACCACAGCGAAGGCGTTGGCTACGGCGAGCGTTACACGCCCAATGATTTCACCGGCGTCGACCGCGACGAAATCAAGGAGCGCATCAAGAACCGCGTGAAGTCTGCAATCGATCAGGCTGGCAACAAGCTTGTTGTGTCCGGCGGCTGCGGATGGGATTTCAACTCGCATCATCGTTTCAGCATCTGGCACGAGGTCATGGACGAGATCGCCGAGGAGCGCGCCGCGTCCAGACAGTAACTTAAGTTCATTGTTTCCCTTGAGTCAGGGAATGCGTTAGTACGATCACATTACAAGGAGGAAGAAAGAATGAAGAAGCTCGTCTCTTTGGTTTTGGCTCTGGCAATGCTGCTGAGCGTGGCTGCATTTGCAGAGGGGTTGACGATCGAGAACGGAAAGACTGTCATCGCAGCTTATCTGCCCATGACCGGCAATCACATGCAGTACGGCGAGTACATTTCCAACGGCATGAAGCTCGCTGTCAAGCACTGGAATGAGCGCACCGGCGGCATCAATGGAACCCCCGTCACTCTCGAGATCTTCGACGACCGCAGCGATGCAACGGAATGCATCAACATTGCAAACCAGATCGTTGAAAACAAGGACAAGTACATCTTTGCATCCGGTTCCTTTGCGTCCGGCGTCTGCATGCCTGCCGCTCCCGTATACGAGGATGCGCATCTGCTGATGTTCTGCCCCTGCGGTTCCCACCAGGATTTCTGCAATCTGGGTGAATACATCTTCGCGATTGCCATGACTGCAAAGTACGAGCAGTCCCTGTACTTCAAATTCGTATTTGAAGAACTGAAGGCGAAGAATGTTGGCGTTATCATGGCTGCCGATGCATTCTACGATCTGCAGGTCGCCCTGGCGAACTGGTATGCAGAGCGCACCGGCGCCAATGTGAGCATCGTTGACTTCGTTGCCTGCTCCACCAAGGATTTCACGCCCCTGATCTCCAGCGTGTTTGATGGCAACGATCTGGATACCGTGGTCGTGATGAGCGACTATGCCACCACCGCAACCATCATCCAGCAGATCGACAACCTTGGCCTGAAGGATGGCATCAATGTCGTAACTACCGGTCAGACTGCGTTGCCTGAGTTCATCGAGATCCTCGGCGAAACTGGCGAGGGCGTAATCTCCCTGACCTCTGCACCGCCGTACTATGATTCCTATCTGGAGTCCATGGAAATCACGCCGACCCTGCGCAGATTCATCGATGAATACGATGCGGAATACAACCAGCGTGCGAATGCATTTGCAGGCCAGGGCTACGACACGATGATGGTCGTTCTCAACTGCGTTGAAAAGTATCAGACGACGGACAGCGATGTGCTTCGCGAGCATGTTGGCGAGCTTGTCGGCATGGAAGAACCCGTTGGCGGCCCCACTCTCGAGTATGACGCCGAGCTCAATCAGATGATCAAGGCAATGTGCTGCACGCAGATCGAGGATGGTCAGTTTGTTGCCTATAACACCGGTTACTTTACCTTGACGGAGGAAGAGAGAGCAACCGTTACTGAATTTGCGGGTTATTGATCTTCAAGGCGAGAATGCGAATAGGTGATTTAACTCTGCGGATGCCGGGAATTCGGCCCGGCATCCGCTTTCTGATCCGGGTGAATCAGTCGTCGAACGGCGGGATGCGTGGCACGACGATAGAGATGAGAGGATTTTATTCGACGGGATTGCATCGTGTGCGATCCCGATTGAGGGTGAAGCATGAAAAACACATTGCATGAGGCATATGTTGCTCTTTTAAAGAATGAACTGATCCCAGCGCTGGGGTGTACGGAGCCCATAGCGGTCGCCTATGTCGCGGCAACAGCCCGTCGCATTCTGGGAATGATGCCTGAGCATATGGTTGTGAAATGCAGCGGCAATATTATCAAGAATGTGAAGGGCGTCAAGGTACCGAATGCGGGCGAAATGCGCGGAATTGAGGCGAGCGCCATTCTCGGCATGATCGGTGGCAATCCTGATCTTGCGCTGGAGGTGCTCAATGCCGTGCGAGAGGAGGACGTTATAAAAACTGCGCAGCTTCTGGAAACGGGCTTGTGCAAAACGGAAAAGCTGAACAGCGATGCGCCTTTGCATATCGTCGTTGAGATGACAGCGGGATCGCAGAGTGTGGAAGTCGAGCTTCGAGATGGACATACGAATATCGTGCGCATCACGAAGAATGGCGAGGTCCTGCTGGATCACAACGATAAGGCAAAGGACGAAGATGGAAACAGCCGCTATTATCCCAGGTTTACCCTGGAAGATATCCTGGATTTTGCGGATCAAGTGGATTTGGATGAGATTGCTCCCGTGCTCGAGAGGCAAATCCAGTGCAATATGCAAATCGCAGAGGAGGGACTGCGCAATAGATATGGCGCAAACGTGGGAAAGACCATACTTGCGCAGGATCAGGACAACGTCGAAGTACAGGCAAAGGCGTTCGCTGCGGCGGGATCCGATGCACGCATGAGCGGCTGCATTCTTCCGGTTGTAATCAATTCGGGAAGTGGAAATCAGGGAATGACGGTTTCCTTGCCGGTGATTTGCTATGCAAAATACTATCAGGTTCCGCATGAGAAGCTCCTGCGCGCGTTGCTTGTAAGCAACCTGATCGCGATTTATCAAAAAAGTGCGCTTGGCACGCTGTCTGCATTTTGCGGCGCGGTCTGCGCAGCAACCGGAAGCGGCGCTGGAATTGCATACATGATGGATGGACGCAAGGAAATCATCGAAAAGACGATCATCAACACGCTTGCAAATGTCGCAGGCATCGTCTGCGACGGCGCCAAATCCTCCTGCGCGGCAAAGATTGCATCTTGCGTCGACGCAGCGATTATGGGCTATAAGATGGCGCTGAGAGGAAATACCTATCACTCCGGCGAGGGACTTGTCAAGAGTGATCTGGACGGAACGATTCAAACCATTATGAATATGGGAAGAGTCGGCATGCACAATACGGATCAGGTCATATTGGATCTGATGATTCAGAGCTGATGCGTAAAAGCGAGGAAATAATGAAAGGAGAGATCCAGGTGAGCGGTGTAATTGGTACGAATTTGGTTGCGCAGGTTGCCTTTCTCGTCAATGATATCCATGAGACCCTGAAGAAATATGAGGAGTTTCTCGGGGTAAAAGGTACGGAACCTGAACTGGCAGGCGATCTGGGGGTGATCAAAACCCAGTATCTCGGTCAACCCGCGCCGTTGTCCAACTGCTATTTGTCTTTCTTGCCAGTGGGGGAGAATCTGACAATTGAATTGATTCAGCCCAACGAGCATCCCTCCACCTG
>JAUNNK010000128.1 GCA_030537335.1 Clostridia bacterium
CCTTCAGGCTGGCCGCAGCGCCGCAGAACGCGCTCACGCCGGGGCACACGTCGTATTCGATGCCCAGCTTCTCCAGCTCGTCAAACTGTTCGCGCACCGCGCCATAGATGCTGGAATCGCCGGTGTGCAGCCGCACGGTGGTCCTGCCCGCAGCTTCCGCCGCGCGGATGATGGAAATTACCTGCTCCAGTGTGAGCCTTGCGCTGTCGTGAATCTCGCATTCAGGTTTGCAATATTTCAGCAGCTCGGGGTTGACCAGCGACCCGGCGTAGATGACCACGTCCGCCTCGCCAAGCAGCCTTGCGCCGCGCAGGGTGATCAGATCGGCTGCGCCGCAGCCGGCGCCGACAAAGTGTACCATAGTTTATTCCTCCCGCTGAATCAGTTGGTAAAGAACTGCGTTGACGATGGCGGCGGCCACGTTGCTGCCGCCCTTGCGGCCCCGGGCCACGATGTAGTTTTGCGCCGTGCTCATCACTTCCTCCTTGGCCTCCACCACGTTCACAAAGCCCACCGGCACGCCGATGATCATCTCCGGCGCAAGTTTGCCCGCGCGCATCAGGTCGCAGATGGAGAACAGCGCCGTGGGAGCGTTGCCGATGGCGAAGATGAGCGGCTTATTGAGCCGTGCGGCCTTCTCCATGGACACCAGCGACCGCGTCACGCCGCGGGCCTTGGCCTCCTCGGCCACGTCCGGATCTGCGATGAAGCAGCGCGCCTGCCCGCCGAACTGGGCAAGCAGTTTCTTGTTGATGCCCGACTGGGCCATGGTGGTGTCGGTGATCACGTCGCAGCCCGCGCGGATGGCGTCCATCATGCGCAGCACGGCGTGCTCCGAGAAGGTCAGGTTGTCATAGTAGTCGAAGTCCGCCGTGGTGTGAATCACGCGCTTGACCACCAGCTCAAATTCGGGGTCGAGCTTCCGATCTCCCAGCTCCTGGGTGATGATTTCAAAGCTCCTTCTCTCAATTTCCATCGGCTTCATGCCGCATCTTCCTTTCCAGACATTTTTGTATAAAGCGCTGTGCGCATTTCGGATTGCTGTGCAGGTACAGGTGGGGATAGCCCGCGTAGAGGGTCTCGCTCGTCCAGCCGCAGCGCCACGTGCGGCCCGATTCCTTGCGCGCGGTCAGGCTGTCGCCCGGACTGTCCGCGTCCCAGTAGTGAAATTCGTGGCCGCGAATGGAATCTCCTGCCTGAAACAGCAGGCTCTCCGTCTCCGCCGTCACCGTGGCGTAGCCGAAGCGCGACAGCTTTTTCGTATCCCGGCAGCACGCGGGGATCACGTCGACCATGGGATGCTCGCCGATGCGCTCCGTCAGGTACATGAAGCCGCCGCACTCGGCGATGGTGGGCAGGCCATTCTGTACGGCCTTGCGGACACTCTCCCGCATGGACACGTTTTCACTTAATTGACGTGCGTACAGCTCCGGATAGCCGCCGCCCAGAATCAGGCCGTCGCAGTCCGGGAGATGCGCATCCGTCAAGGGGCTGAATTCGATCAGCTCCGCACCCAATTCCTCCAGCAGCTCCAGATTGTCCCGGTAGTAGAAGCAGAAGGCCTTGTCCCTTGCCACAGCGACGCGCACGCGGCCGAGGGGATTAAAGCGCTGCTCCGTGACCTCCAGCGGGGGCTGTTCTCGCATCAGACCGATCAGGCCGTCCAGATCGATGCTCTCCTCGGCGCGCTCCGCGAGAATTTGCAGCTTCTCGTGCAGGTTTTCCACCTCTTGCGCGGTGACCAGCCCCAGATGGCGGCTCTCCAGCGCGCACTCCGGGCAGGCGGGCAGGTAGCCGAATACGGGCACGCCGCACTCCCGCTCGATGGCCCTTTTCAGCCCCGGATAGCTCATCGCTGTGGCGCGGTTGAGAATCACGCCCGCGATGTTGCTGGGGCTGCGCAGGGCTTGGTAGCCCTTGACCACCGCCGCGGCGGACAGCGCCATGCCGCGCACGTTCACCACCAGCACCGCCGGAGTTTCCAAGGTACGGGCCACGTCCCAGGCGGAGGATCGGGGATCGTCCATGGACAGGCCGTCGTAGTAGCCCATCACGCCCTCGATGAGGTTCAAGTCGGCGGCGTGCCGGGCGAAGAGCGTCCGGGCGGTGTGCGCACCCGCGAAGAACAGGTCGATGTTGGCGCTGGGCGCGCCGATGACCTCGCTGTGGAACATGGGGTCGATGTAGTCCGGGCCGCACTTGAAGGAGGCGACCGCGCAGCCTCGGTTCTTGAGTGCCTGCAATATGGCGCAGACCAGCGTGGTCTTGCCGCAGCCGCTGCCGGTTCCGGCGATCAGCAGCCGGGGAAGATTCCTAAGCATCCTCCCACCGCCCGCAGGGCACGTCCTCGCCCCGAATGATCTTGTACACCGCGTCCATGTCCAGATTCTGCCGCACGATGGCGGCCATGCGGTCGAACTCCCGGTCGCGGAACTGCTCCATGGTGAGCACGTCGCCGGTGTTCGCGTCCAATCCCTTCTCCGCGCGCAGGTGGTTGACCACCGCCCGCCAGAACGCCCCGGTGTCGAAGATGCCGTGGAGGTAGCTGCCCAGCACGTTGCCCTGCGGATTCGTCACGCCGTCCGGCTCCGCGCGGCCGTTCAGATAGAGGAAGGGCACGCAGCCGGGGCCGAAGCTGTTCTCACCGGCGTGAATCTCGTAGCCGTCCAGCATGAGGCCGTTGTGGTCATGCAGCCAGCCGGATTCGCACTTGATCGCGCCGTGGGCCTGCACCGTGCGCTTTTCGGCGTTGAAGCACACGTCGAAGTTGAGCAGCCCCAGACCCGCCATCTCCGGGATGCGGGACTCGGTGTGCAGCGGGTCGCGCAGCGTCTCGCCCAGCATCTGGTAGCCGCCGCAGATGCCGATCACCATGCCGCCGTTACGCGCGTGGCGCACGATCTCATCGGCCAGGCCTTTCTGTTTCAGCCAGTTCAGATCCTCGATGGTGTTCTTGGTGCCCGGAAGCAGAATCACGTCCGCGTCCTTCAATTCCGACGGGCGGCTTGCGTAGCGCACGCACACGTCCGGTTCGCCCGCCAGTAGGCTGAAGTCGGTAAAATTCGAGATGTGGGGCAGCTGCACGATGGCCGCGCGAATCTGACCCTGCCCGGCGCTGCGGTTGAAGCGCTCGGTCACGCTGTCCTCGTCCTCGATGTCCACGTCCATCCACGGAATCACGCCGATCACCGGGATGTTGAGCAGCTCCTCCAGCATGCGAAGGCCCGGCTCCAATATCTTCACGTCGCCCCGGAACTTGTTGATGACGATGCCCTTGATGCGCGCCTGCTCGTCGTCGTCCAGGAGCTTCACCGTGCCGTACAGCGATGCGAACACGCCGCCGGGGTTGATGTCGCCGATCAGAATCACCGGCGCGTCGGCGGACTTCGCCATGGACATGTTGACGATGTCGCCCGCCTTCAGATTGATCTCGGCGGGACTGCCCGCACCCTCGATCACCACCACGTCCACGCTGTCCTCCAGCGCGTCGTAGGTCTCCCTGACCATCTCCCGCAGTCGGGGCTTGAAGCCGTCGTACTCCATGGCGGACATGGTGCCGATGGGCACGCCGTTTACGATCACCTGGCTGCGCCGATCGGAGGTGGGCTTGAGCAGCACTGGGTTCATGCGCACCGACGGCTCGACGCCCGCGGCCTCCGCCTGCGTCACCTGCGCGCGGCCCATCTCCAGCCCCTCCGATGTGGCGAAGGAGTTCAGCGCCATGTTCTGCGCCTTGAAGGGCGCGACCCGCAGACCGTCCTGCTTCAGAATCCGCAGCACCGCCGCGCACAGCATGGACTTGCCCACCGAGGAGCCCGTCCCCTGGAACATCAGAGATTTTCCGCGCATACCATCGCCTCCCGCAATGCCTGTAAAAGTCGTTCGTTGGATGCTTCGTCCTTCACCGCCAGCCGCAGGTGCTGGCCGTCGTCGAGGCCGTCAAAGTTCGTGCACTCCCGCACGAGGATGTGCTTCTCCTTCAGGTATCTCACCAGTGGCGCCACGGGCCGACCGAAGTCCGCCAGCACAAACGCCGCCTCCGAGGGATAGACGTAAACGCCCAGCCCGGAAAGTCCCGCGAGGAGCTGCTCCCTTCGGCGGGCGTTCGTCTCGCCGTCCGCAAGGATGTCCCGTTTGTGCTCCGGCAGTGCGCAGGCCACGGCCTCTGCAAAGCAGCTCAGCTCCCAGGTGATCTGCCGACCGGAGAGCGCATCGATGATCTCCGGTCGCGCGCACAGGTAGCCCAACCGCACGCCGGGGATGCCCAGAATCTTGGTCATGGAGCCGGTGACCAGCAGCCGGGGATTGCGGGCGATCAAATCGACCACCGAATGCTGCGGGCAGTATTCGATGAACGCCTCGTCCACCACCAGATAGCCGAGCGCATCCTCCACCAGACGCAGCAGGTTTTCCACCTGACTGCGGGTAAAGGCTGTGCCCACCGGGTTCAGGGGGTTGCACAGGTAGACCAGCGCGTGTTCAAACAGAGCATCCTTCACCTGCGCGGCGGGGTCGCCGATTTCGTGCGGCGAGCGCAGCAGACTTGCCTTGTGCACGCGCAGGCCGTGGCGCGTGCAGAGCATTTCGTACTCGCCGAAGCAGGGCGCAGCCAGCAGTGCGCCGGAGGCAGGAAGCTGGGCTGTGAGATCGATGGCGGAGATGCCGCCCGCCGTGGTGAGAACCTGCGTATCTTCCAGGCCCAGGTATTCGGCCAATGCGGCCCTTGCGCGGCGCATCGTCGGGTCGGGGTAGTAGCGGACGTTCTCCATGCCCGCCAGCAACGCGTCCTTCACCCACCGGGGCGCACCCTCCGGGCGCAGGTTGGCGGAATAATCCAGCCAGTCCGAGGGCGCGCCGCCCTGCCAGACGTTTCCACCGTGCTTCATTTCTCGCCCTCCACGCATCTGCCCAGCACGCTTCCGTGGCCGTCGACAAACACGATTTCAATCTGGATTTCGCCCCGCACCCGCAGGCTGCAATAGCGCTGCGCGGCCTGGGCGAGCCGATTCCACACGCCGTCGCAACCCGCTGCATGAATCAGCTCCATGGCCGCGTCGGTGGTCACGGAGGCGTACACGCTTTCCATCAGGGGGATGGGCGCACCCATCAGCGCCAAGTGGGTCACGATGGCCTCCCGACGCGCATCGCCCGTGTGGCTGTGGGTCTGCATCAGCCCCGCCGCCACCTTGGCCAGCTTCCCCGGATGTCCGCCGATCAGGATCCGTTTGATTCCCAGCTCCAGCGCCGAATCCAGCATGAAGCCGAGGTAGTTGCTCACCTGCACGATGCACATTTCCGGGTACAGCGCGTGCATCGATTCCTCGCCCTGGTTGCCGAAGGTGAAGATCAGATGGTCGCGGCCCTGGAGCGCGCGCATCTTCAATTCGGCGTACAGCGAATCCTTCAGCGCCTCCTCACTCATGGGGCGCACCACGCCGCTGGTGCCCAGCACGGACAGCCCGCCCACGATGCCCAGCCGCGGGTTGAAGGTCTTTTTTGCGATCTCCCGTCCGCCGGGGATGGAGATCGTGACCCTCGCGGCACGGCTTCCATACACGCTGCGCACCGCATCGGCGATCATCTGCCGGGGCACCGGATTGATGGCAGGCTGTCCGCAGGGAATCTTCAAGCCCTGTTCCGTGATCGTGCCCACGCCCTCTCCGGCGCAGAACTCGATTTCGCCCTCGCTGGGCAGAACCTCCACCCGGGCGATGACCTCCATGCCCTTCGTGATGTCCGGGTCGTCGCCGCTGTCCTTGAGCACCCCGCAGCTGCCGTCGGGGTGGGGGAGAATCTCCGGCACGTAATCCCGGCCCTCGGGCACGGTGATGCGCACCTGATTGGGGCACGCGCCGTTCCTCTGCCACAGGCAGCAGGCCAGCGCAGCCGCGGCGGCGCAGCTCCCGGTGGTGAAGCCCTCGCGCAGTTCCTTCACAGGATCACCTCCAGGATCGCGGCAACCAGCGCCAGCAGGCACGCGGTGGCGTACAGCAGGCGGTTCGTGCGCAGGATGTCGTTTGGTTCCACCGCCCGGTCGTCGTCGCCGATGGTGGGCTTTTCGACGGGCTTGCCGAAGTAGGTGTGCGTGCCGCCCAGCTGCACGTGCAGCGCGCCCGCGGCGGCGGACTCGCTCCAGGCGCAGTTGGGACTCAGGTGGTTCGTATGGTCGCGCTTCAGGATGCGCAGCGCGTTCTTCCCATCCAGATGGAACAGCGGTGCGACCAGGCACATCACAAGGCCCGTCAGACGCGCGGGGAGGTAGTTCAGCACGTCGTCCAGCTTGGCGCTCGACCAGCCGATGTCCCGGTACTTCTCGTCCAGATAGCCCACCATGGAGTCCAGCGTGCTCGCGGCCTTGAAGCCCATGGCCAGCACCGGCCCGCCGAGAATCAGGTACAGCATCGGCGCAATCACGCCGTCGGTGGTATTCTCGGCGACCGTCTCCACGGTGGCGCGGATGATCTCGGACTCGGAGAGCTCCGAGGTGTCGCGGCCCACGATGCGCCCGACCTGCTTGCGGCCCCGCTCCAGCGAGACGCGCAGCGCCTGCGCCACGCCCCGGCCCTCCTTGGCCAGGCACTTCGCCGAGATGCACGTCCAGGAGAGCAGGCTCATGCCGATGAGCAGCGCAATTTCATCGATCAGATACAGCACAAACAGCACGGCTGCGGTTGCGGCCATGCTGAGAAGCACCGTGGAGGCGGTGAGCCAGACTGCGCCGCTCCGCAGGTTTCCGCCCCGCGCGCGTAGCCGTCTTTCCATGAAGGAGATATATTTGCCGATCCAGATCACCGGATGGGGCCAACCCTCCGGGTCGCCGATGCACAGATCCAGCGTGAAGCCGATCAGCATCGCCGCGATGTTCCACTTGAAGAACGTCATGCTTCGATCTTCCTCTTGAGTTTGTTTTCCTTCTCCGCCGCACGGAGCACTTCCTCCATGCGCCGGTTGCAGGGGCCGATTGCAATGCCCGCGTCGATCACGGTATCACACTTATGCACCAGCGCCATCGCGCGCTTAAGCGCCGCGTCGCCGATTTCGTGAAAGGGCTGCTCCGTCACGACCTCGCTTGCCAGCAGCCGCGCCAGACGGTAGTCCAGGTCGTTGGTGTACAAAATTCCCGCGCAGAAGGGCAGGTTCCGCTTTTGCAGGGCCCGGTAGACCGGGATGCCCGTGCCGCAGGCGGAGAGCACCAGTATCCGGGGTTCGCCCACGGGCCGGGGCAGCTCGATGCTGCCGAAGCAGGGATCGAAGAAGCCCTGATCGATGTCGTAGAGCGCGCGGATGTTGTCCTCGTCAAAGACCTGCTCCGGGGTGCCGTAGGCGTTGATGGTCTCGCCCTTGACGCAGAGGATCTTGTCGGACACCTTCTGGGCCAGGTCGATCTCGTGCAGAGACATAATGACCGTGATGCCCTTCTCCTTGGCCATGCCGCGCAGGATGCTCAGCAGCTCCAGCTTGTGGCGGATGTCCAGGAAGGAGGTGGGCTCGTCCAGTATGATGATCTCCGGCTCCTGACAGATGGCCCGGGCCAGCAGGATGCGCTGGCGCTGGCCGTCGCTGATGGCGTTGAAGTCCCGGCTGCACAGCTCCAGCGCGTGCACCGCATCCATGGCCGCGTCGACCTTGGCTTCATCTTCGGCGGTCAGGATGCCCAGCCGCCCGGTGTAGGGGTAGCGGCCGGTGGCCACGATGTCCCGGCAGG
>JAUNNK010000129.1 GCA_030537335.1 Clostridia bacterium
CTGCCACTGAGCGTACATGGCAGATAAATACCCGCACATCCATTTGGACGTGCGGGTGTTTCAGTTTGTCAAAAAGCCCGATGGACGGGGAAGCCTGCTCCCCCGTCCACAAACCTCTTATTTGTGCGGATACTTCGCGTTCGCATCGAAGGCGAACTCTGCGGTGCGGCCCAGCTCCTTGCCGTCGGGATTGATCTGGGCGACGCAGATGCGCTCTCCCAGCAGCGCGCGCTCGTCGGCGGAGATGCGCACGGCGAGGTGCTCCTTGTCGATGAACACGGTTTCCAGCACGTTCTCGCCGGAGATGACGGCGCTGTATTCGGTGAAGTTGTCGCCGGTCACCAGTAGTCGGCCGTACTCCAGCTCCGCGCCAGTGATGACGATGGGATCCACGCCCAGCTGCAGGTCCGTGGGCGCGTAGGGCCCCTGTTCGCCATAGGCCTCCTGTTCGCCGTAGAGCAGGTCGTACTCCAGGGTCTTGAGCTTCTCGATGTACTCCCCGTCCTCCACATCCAGAGGATAGGACTGGTGAAACTTGGTCATCACGCCATCGGAGACGCCCAGCTGGCGCAGCAGCTCCGCGCTCAGGCGGTAGGCCTGCATGTCCACGGCTTCGAAATCCGCGCCGTAGTTGTTCCAGATCACGTAGCGGCTGGCGTAGAGGTCGTCGGTGGTCAGCATCTCCGCCGTCAGGCCCAGCGCCGGCAGGTGGTCGCCGTAGAGCACCACCAGCACGGGCTCATCGTAGCTGCTGAAGGCGTCCAGAAGCTCGCCGATGAACGCATCCACCGCCGGGAGGATGTTGATGTAGTTCTGGAAGGGCGCGAGGTAGGCGTCCTCCGGCAGGGACAGGATCTCGATGTCGCCGTCGGTGTACTCGTAGGTGTCGGCGTACTTGCCGTGGGATTCCACCGAGATGGCGAAGATCAGGTCGCGCTGCTCGCTGTTCTCCATCACCCGCAGAATTTCGTCGGTGAGCACCGTGTCGTGGCACCAGCCCACCTTGTTGTACTCGGGGTAGAGCATGTACTCCAGCGGATCGAAGCGGTCATAGCCCAGGTTGGCGTAGTCCTCGTTGCGGCTGAAGAAGGTGCCGGTGTTGTTGTGCAGGGCAGTGGAGTAGTAGCCGTGGCTGCGCAGGGTGTTGGCGATGGTCTCGCAGGTGACCTCCTGGATGATGGTATTGTAGGGAGCCTCGCCCGCGCCGAAGAAGTCCATGTTCATGCCGGACATGACCTCGAATTCCACGTTGGCGGTGCCGCCGCCGATGGTGGGCACGTACAATTCCGCCGTGGGCCACTCCTGAAGCAGCGCGTGGAAGTTGGGCATGGGATCCCGGGAGAACTCCGCGTCGATTACTGTGTTCACGTCGAAGAAGGATTCCAGCTGGACGAACACGATGTTCGGACGGGCGAGATCGTCGTCCGCATCGAAGCGCGTGCGCAGGGGCAGCTCGGTGGCCTGCGGCTCCTCAATCTCCTCCAGAATCTCCTCCACCACCTCGGTGGAGTATTCGTCGGGCTTGCTGATGCCGGTCGCGCCGAAGGTGTAGGTGAAGCAGGTGGTGAAGCCGTAGTCGTGGTATGCGTCCACGCGGTTGCTGAAGGTCTCCGGGATGTAATCAAACTTGAGCGCCAGCAGGCTCAGGCAGAAGGTGAAGCACGCCAGCGCGGCGATGGAACCCACGGCGTGGGCGTAGTTCACCCGGCGGCACTTCGCTGTTCGGGAGAACATGGTGATCAGACCCACGATCAGCCCCAGTACGGCGATGCAGCCCAGAATGATCTGCGGCCAGCTGAAGTAGACCGTCACCATGCCCACAATTTCCGGGGTGAGAATGAGGTCGCCGCTCACCAGCGGCTGGGTGCGGTTGCGGCAGACCATGTAATTGGCAAAGCCCAGACCGATCCACAGCGCCGAGAGCGTCCAGGCCATCGCCTTGCGGTGCTTGACCAGCTCGGACAGGCTCAGCGAGGTCAGCACCACCAGCCAGTTCATGGCAAAGTAGATGGTTCGCTGGGTGAGGTAGTTCAGCATGCGCGTCGGGCTGCCCTGGTTGAAGCCCTCCACGATCAGCGTGACCACCAGGGCCATCAGCATCAGCTTCACTGCGCGCAGCCAGCCGGGGGTCGTGTCGTACTTCACGCGGCGCTTGCGCCTCGCCTTCGCATCCTCTGCCGGCCGACGCTTCGCATTCTTGCGGTTCATTGGAAGTATCCTCCTGTGTTCGTCTCAAAGCGTACTTATCCGCGCTGCGAGCATCTCGACGGCGCGGAAAGAGCATTGTGAAATTGTATTACCACTGGTCGCTGCCATCCTCGGGGATGACCAGCTTCATGGCCTCGATGGCGCACTCGATCATGCCGTCGTCGGGCTCACGGGTGGTGATGCGCTGCAGCGCCTTGCCGGGCGCGGAGATCGCGCGGGTCAGCCAATTGTCCTTGCGGCCGGCCAGCTTGATCAACTCGTAGCCCACGCCGATGACGACAGGGAAGGTGCACAGCTTCACGATCATGCGCAGCGCCAGGTTGTCGATGCGGATGAACATGGAGATCACGATGCCCACGATCAGCACCAAAATCAGGAAGGAGGTGCCGCAGCGGGGATGCAGGCGGCTCTGCTTGCGCACGTTCTCCACCGTCAGCGGAAGTTCCGCCTCGTAGCAGAAGATCGTCTTGTGCTCCGCGCCGTGGTACATGTAGGTGCGGCGGATGTCCTTCATCAGGCTCGTGGCCCACACGTACAGCACGAACACGATGATGCGCAGGATGCCCTCGAAGCAGGCGCGCAGGAAATAGCTGTCCGCGATGGACGGAACGCCCGCCGCCAGCCACTTCCACAGCTGCATCGGCAGGTACAAAAACAGCCCGAAGGCCAGCACCACCGCAAGCACCGTGGCGATAGGCATCAGTAGCTTTTCAAAGAGCTTGTCCCACTTGCTGGGTTCCTTGTTCTTCTTCTTGGCTTCCTCCTCCTCGTCCAGGCCGGAGAGCTCCGCCGAGCGCATCAGGCACTTGTAGCCGAAGGTGAGGGAGTCGTACATATTGAACAGGCCCCGGATGAAGGGCAGCTTGCAGATCTTGCTGCGATCCTTGCCCTTGGTCTCGTATTCCTCAATGACGATCTGACCGGAGGTGTGGCGCACGGCCATGGCGGTCTTTTCCGGGCCGCGCATCATGATGCCCTCCAGCAGCGCCTGGCCGCCGATACTGGTCTTTTTTGCCATGTTTTCCTGTCCTTCCTGCGCGCGGCGCGCGCAAATCCGTTTCGATAATATTATACACCATTTGTGTACGTTGTCAAACGGCGCGGAATCAATTGACCCGCACACCTTTTTTGAGTATAATGAAAACTATGAAGCAGGTATGAATTTTCTTCGGGAAGGGAGCTTTTTTCATGAAGATTTTGAATTTCGGATCCTTGAATCTCGATCTGGTCTACCAGATTCCCCATTTCGTGCGCGCCGGTGAGACGCTGTCCACCACCTCGTTCACCCGCAACGTGGGCGGCAAGGGCCTGAACCAGTCCGTGGCCCTGGCCAAGGCGGGCGCAGAGGTCTACCACGCGGGCCTGATTGGCGAGGACGGCGGCATGCTGAAGGACTTCCTCGCGGCAAACGGCGTGGACACCCGCTTTGTGCGAACGATTGACAGTCCCAGCGGCCACGCGGTAATCCAGGTGGAGCCCGCCGGCAACAACTGCATCTTCCTCTACGGCGGCGCGAACCAGTGTGTCACCGACGAATTCATCGCCGAGGCCCTCGAGCCCTTCGGCGCGGGCGACTTCCTGGTCTTGCAGAACGAGATCAACGCCATTGACCGCATCATCAATGCCGCCGCGGCAAAGGGCATGCAGGTGGTGCTGAACCCCTCGCCCATCGCGGACAACCTCAAATCCCTGCCGCTGGAGAAGATCAGCTGGTTCATCCTCAATGAGATCGAGGGCAGCGAGCTCTCCGGCGAGACCGAGCCGGAGAAGATCCTGGACCGCCTGACTACCCTCTATCCCCACGCCCAGATCGTGCTGACCCTGGGCGGCGACGGCAGCGTGTACGCCGGAAACGGCCGCCGCGTGCGCCAGCAGGCCTTCCGCGTGAAGGCCGTGGACACCACCGCCGCCGGAGATACCTTCACCGGCTTCTTCTTCGCCGCCATGGCCTCGGGCGCGACCCCCGAGGACGCGCTGCTGCTCGCCAGCAAGGCCTCGTCCATCTCCGTCACCCGCCCCGGCGCTGCGGCCTCCATCCCCACGCTGGCCGAAGTGCAGCGGTGAGGCGGCGAGGCGCCGCTGCCACTTGCCTATCGGCGTTTAAGCGAACGCATCCCTGCCCCCATAGATTCAAGGGGCAGGGATGCTGTGCTTCTTTCCGAATGGAAGGACAGTAGAATTCACGAAATCCGTCCCGGCAAGAATGGGACGGATTTCTTCCGTCCGTTCACCGTAGGGCGGAATGCCCTCATCCCGCCGGATGGCAATCGTAATCGAAGGTAATCCGCTGTGCATTCGCGTCCACGGCGGCGTACACGTCGAAGGGAAGGATGCCCTCATTCCGCCGGATGGCAATCGTAATCGAAGGTAATGCGCTGGGCGACTGCGTCCACGGTGGCCTGCACGCCGAAGGGCAGGATGCAGCGCGGCGTGGCGTGGCCCACGTTGAGGTTGGCGACGATGGGCAGCGCCGGGTCGTCCACCACCTCGACGATGATCCGCTTGTATTCCTCGAAGTACATCTCGTCCATGGGCTTTCCGCAGAGCACGCCCGACATGGCCCCGAAGATTCCTGTGCGCTTCAATGCCTCCAGCATGCGGCGGTAGTGCTCCGGGCTGGGGCGCTCCTCGCTGGTCTCCAGCAGCAGAATCTTGCCTCGCCAGTCATCCAGCGTGGGGAACAGGCCGTACTTTTCACAGACGGTAACTGTATCGGGATAGCGGTCATTGTTGAAGATATCGTAGAGGGTCTCCAGACAGCCTCCGAGTATTTTTCCACAGAATACAGGCGCGCCCTGGAGCAGCTGAAAGCCCTCGTTGGGATGGCGCACCCTGGGCGTGCCGACGGCGCTTGCCGACCAGTCCGTGCGCTCCTCGTACCACAGGTCGCTGGGCGTGACCTCACGGATGCGCCCGGTGCGCAGCAGCTCCCCGAAATAATGCGCCGTGTAGGGCAGCATTTCGTCTTCCATCTCGCACACGTCGGCCAGGAAGGACTGGCCGTAGAACGTGTTCAGCCCCAGCCTGTGCAGCATCAGGTGATTCATCGTGGAATCCGAGAAGCCCAGGAAGATTTTCGGCTTCATTACCCGCCGCAGCGCATCGTTCTCAAACAGATATGGCGCCAGGCGGTAGGTGTCGTCGCCGCCAATGGCGCAGAGGATCATGTCGATGGAGTCGTCCTGAAAGGCCTGAATCAGATCCTCCGCGCGCTTCACCGGGTGATTCTTTACATATTCAATGCCCGCCTGTGCGTGGGGCATCATCTTCACATTTACGCCGTAGGCCGCAAGCCGCTTCAGGCCGATCTCCACCTCATGTTTGGCGAAGTCCTCGCCGATGGTGCCCGCCGACAGGCTCACGATTGCAATGTTCCTCACCATATGCTCCCCCTCCTTCGTAGCTCCGCCAGAAACAGCCGGTCGGCGGGGCAGAAATCCCCGTCCACGGCCTCGTCCAGTGCGATCCAGCGCAGGTCATTGTGCTCCAGCAGCTGCGGTTCTCCCCGGACGATGGCTGCGCCGTAGAGCGTCAGGTGCACGGTCAGCTCCGGGTAGGCGTAGGTCACGTCTGCGACCTCCTCCTGCACCTCCACCTCGACGCCCAGCTCCTCGCGCAGCTCCCGCTTCAGCGCCTGCTGACCGGTTTCGCCGGCCTCCACCTTGCCGCCCGCAAACTCCCATAGCAGCCCCCGGGCCTTGTGCGCCGGGCGTTGACAGACCAGAAAGCGCTCTCCGTCCCGAACCAGTCCCGCGACAACCTCCAGCATATGCTTTCTCCTTTCAGCGCAGGTTGGGATGCGCGCCATCCCACACGATGCGCCGGTAGTTCTCCCGGTCGGTGTCGCCCTCGGTGCTGATCAGCAGCACCCGCGCGTCCGGGCCGAAGCCCAGCTTCTCCCGCAGCTCCGCGAGCGCGGGATTGACCATGATCTCCCGCAGCGCGCCCGCGGTGGATGCGCCGGATTCGCCGGAGATGATGCGCGTGTCGCCCGGCAGCGGGTTCCCCAGCATGCGCATGCCGCCCGCAGCGGCGCTGTCCGGCATGGACAGGAAGGCGTCGGCGTATGCGTCCAGAATCCGCCAGCTCACCGTGGAGGGTTCGCCGCAGGCCAGACCCGCCATGATCGTGGGCATGTCGCCGGTCACGAAGCGCAGTTTGCCGTCGTCGGCTCGGGCGGTGCGCAGGATGCAGTCGGCAGCCTTCGGCTCCACGATCACGCTTACCGGCCGCGCGTCGCCATACTTCGCGGTATAGTAGCCCAGCATCGCCGCCGCAAAGGAGCCTACGCCCGCCTGCAGCAGAATGTGGGTGGGCGCGTCCTCGCTCATCGCGGCAAGCTGCGCGTCGATCTCCCGTGCGATGGTGGTGTAGCCCTGCATGATGCGGGTGGGAATCTCCTCGTAGCCGTCCCAGGCGGTGTCCTGGGTCAGAATCCAGCCGTTCTCCCGAGCGTGCTGCTCCGCCAGATGCACGCAGCCGTCGTAATTGCAGTCCAGAATCGACGCCTGCGCGCCCTCCCGGCGCACGTTCTCCAGTCGCTCCGGCGCGGTGCCCTTCGGCATGTACACCACGGCGCGCTGTCCCAGCCGCCGCGCCATCCAGGCCACGCCGCGCCCGTGATTGCCGTCGGTAGCGGTGATGAAGGTCACATCGCCCAGCTGCTTTCGCGTCTGCGCGCTGGCGAGGAAGTCGAAGCTGCACTCGTCGATGCTCCGCCCCAGCTTCTCCGCAAGGCAGCAGCCCATGGCGTAGCCGCCGCCCAGCACCTTGAAGGCATTGAGGTCGAAGCGCTGGGATTCGTCCTTGACGTAGACACGGCCCACGCCCAGCGCCCCCGCAAGGCCGTCCAGGCGTATAAGCGGCGTGGGAGCGTAGCCGGGGAAGCCCGCGTGGAAGCGCTGCGCGCGGGCGGATGCATCGTCGCACACGGCATGCAGCTCCGCCGCCGGACGCGTCTCGCGGCTCCGAAGCACATATTCAAACGCATCTTGCTGGTTCATCTCACTCGCACCTCCGGCATGAATTGGTTTCTACCGGCAGGATAGCACATTTCCGCGCAAAAGTAAACGCGCGGCGCAAAAAAGTTCACACAGCTCCGAACACCGCCCAATGTTAAGAAGAAAAAAAGTTGGAAAAAGCAGTTGACAAAAGGAGTGGAGTTGCGTATAATACTATTTGTCGGTCGGGCGCGTCGCGCTCGGTTGACGATTGCCGAATTGTGTAATGGTAGCACCCATGACTCTGACTCATGTTGTCTAGGTTCGAATCCTAGTTCGGCAGCCAGCATAAGCCTCCATGGTCAAGCGGTTAAGACGTCGCCCTCTCACGGCGAAAACTGGGGTTCGAGTCCCCATGGAGGTGCCAGTATCACCCGGTTCTCGAAAGAGAATCGGGTGATTTTTCATGTCGCAAAGCCGGTTTCCTGAATTCTGG
>JAUNNK010000130.1 GCA_030537335.1 Clostridia bacterium
GCTCGACGCCGAAGGGCTTCAGGCCATCGGTGGCGTTCACCTTTGCGGCGGTGCCGATCTCGTTTTCAAAGTTCCAGGTGAGGGTGAGCAGCCGCAGGCGCACGTCGTCGTCGAACTCGGCCAGCACATTCAGGTCGCCCTTGAGCATCTCACCGCCCTCGCAAGCGAGGATGGCCGTGGGCTCTGCGGGCATCTCCTCGGGGAGCTGGCCGCAGAGCTGGGGGAGGGGGAGGCGCTTGAAGGTCGCCTTCATCGCCATGCCGTCCTCGTAGGGGTGGCCGGTGCGGTAGCTGGTGAACATGGCGAAGGTCTGCAGGGAGATGTTGCCCGCGCGCAGGCGCTGGGGCGTGATTTGGCAGTCCGCAAATTTCCTGCCCTTCAGGGTCATTTCATAGAGGGTATCGCAGTGTGCGTCGGTGGTGAACATCGAATCTTACCTCGTGTGTGTATTTGTTTGGTTTCTGATATTATAGCGCAACGCTCAGCCTTTTTCAATAGAAAAGGGGTTCCGCGAACTGCGGAACCCCATGAGGGAAGCTTATTTCTTCTTGGCAGCCTTGGCATTGTTGTCGGACTCCAGGCGCAGGCTGTCGGCCTTGCGCTGCTGGGCACCGCGCCATGCGTAGAGCACCAAAGCCAGCGCGATGACGCCGTAGCTGAGGAAGGCGCGGAAGTACTCGCCGACCGCCGCGTCGCCGAACAGGTTGGAAGCGGCGCTCTGGGCGGTGATGAACAGCGAGTGGAACAGGAAGGTACCGATCAGCGCCTGCAGGTTGGTGGCGCGGTCGATGGATGCGCCGCCAACCAGGATGGCTGCGCCGGCGTACAGACCCACCTGTTCGTGGGCGGCGTAGGTCTGGAAGGTGCCGATGCCGTCGCTCTGCATGAACAGAATCTGGCCCCAGCCCGCCAGCACCGTGGAGATCATGATGGCGATCACGCGGGTGCGGTCGACGTTGATGCCGGAGGAGTTGGCGACGGTGCGGTTTTGGCCCACCGCGCGGAACTTCTGACCCAGGCGGGTCTTCATGATGAAGGTGTTAAACACGCACAGCAGCAGCACGAAGATCCAGGTCACCACCGGAACGGTGATCTTGCGACCGCCGTTCGCGCCGTTGAAGATGTTGGAGATGGCCGGGATGGAGAAGACGATGGCGATCACGGCTGCGATGGCGATGGAGGTGACCATCTTGTGGACGCTGGTCTTCTTGCGCAGGTACTTCACGACGCTCCACAGGATGATCGCCGCGCAGAGGACGTACAGCGAGATCATGAAGGGAACCTGCAGGATGCCGTCCACCGCCATGTACAGGCCCGTGGAGCCGGTCAGGTTCAGCGTGTTCTGCACGCCGGAGGAGCCGACGATGGTCACGTTGTCGTTCAGCGGAATGATCGAGCCGAAGATGAACAGGAACAATAGCTGGTATGCGCCGTTGGCGAAGTAGCCCAGAATCAGGGAGCCGATGGTCTCCTGACCCTTCATCTTGTTCAGCAGCTTGCCGATCAGGAAGCCGAAGAACAGCGCCAGGGGCAGGGTGATGGCCGCAGCCACCAGGATGCCGGTGAAGCCGGTGATCTTCCAGTTGATGGTCAGCAGCAGGCCGATCTGCGCCGCCATCGCGCCGATGGTGATGGCGAAGTTGATGCCCATGCCGGCGATGATCGGGATGATCAGCGCCAGCACGATGAAGGCGTTGCGGTTCAGGCGCAGCAGCAGCTGGCTGCACACGTAGTTCATATCCAGGCCGGATACGATGATGAACAGCACGCTGATGGCGATGAACAGGTAAGTGACCGCGTATTTCTTGAGGTTGTCGGTAACGGTCTTGCCGATGTTTCGATTAGTCACGAGAAGCACCTCCAGACTGCGTCAACGCATACAGGATAATGCCGTTGGAGATCATGATGCGCATGACCTCGGACAGGCCGCCGCCCGCAACGGCAGCGTTGGCGATCTGCTGACCCAGCGCCAGCACGCCTTCAAACAGGAACACGCCGATGATGACGTGGCTGACCTTGGCCTTGGAGACCGTCGCGCCGCCGATCAGGATGGCGGAAGCGGCGATGAAGCCCAGCTGGCGGGGCGCCGTGTAGAGCTGTGCATAGCCGAAGGCCTGGGAGTAGACGACGATGCCGATCGCCGCGATCATCGTGGAGAGGATGGTGCCCAGGGTGCGCATGCGGTCAACGTTGATGCCGCTGGCCTCCGCAAAGCGCGGGTTGGAGCCGGCTGCCGACATGGCGATGCCCGCCTTGGAGCGGGAGAACAGCCACATCAGGAAGCAGCACAGCAGGAAGAACAGCAAAAGTCCCGTGGGAATCTCCACGCCGAAGATCTTGAAGGCGAGGAAGTTGTCCAGCAGGTGCGCAAAGCTGCCCAGCAAGCTGTGGGTGACGCGCAGTCCGCGTCCGCGCAGCAGCCAGATGATCTTGGTGTTGTTGAAGGGCAGCAGCATCCAGCCGATGCACATCAGCGACACGAAGGAGAAGCCGACGTAGGTGGAGATGGTCATCTCATCGCCCTTGGTGCGGTTCAGCAGCAGGGAATAGGCCCAGCCCAGCGGAATCGCGATCAGCGCGCCCAGCACGCAGGAGAAGATCAGCGCGCCCGCGCCGGTCATGTCGTACTGGAGGGAGATAACGGTGGAGAGCAGACCGGCGATGCAGCCCAGGGTCATGCCCATGTTCAGGCCGATGCCGCACTGGATGCCCGGCAGCATGGCCAGCGCCAGGATGCCGTACATGCCCACGCGCACCAGCACGTTGCCCAGCATCAGGGAAACGCTGATGTTGTAGATCTCGGCGGCCAGGCACAGATAGATGAAGAACAGGGTGATGATGGTTCTCGGCACGCCCAGCTTGCGGGTGAGCGGCTTCCAGAAGGTGTACACCAGCGTCAGCAGCAGCAGCGCGATGCCTGCGATCAGGTACATGCCCGCGTTGGCGGCCAGCTTGATCTGGAAGGCGGTGCCGCCGGAGAGCACGGAATCGGCCTTCTGCGCGACGTAGATGTCGTAGCGGGTGGAGAAATCCAGGCTGCCGGAGCTGACGACCGTCATCATCGTCTCCTGGATGGAATTCTTGGTCTTCTTGTCCAGACCGTCCAGATCCGGGATCACCTTGACCAGCTCGGCCCACAGATCGTCAAAGGCCGCGTCGGCGACTGCGCCGCTGGCGGCAACCGCCTCGGACTCCACGAAGTAGCCGTAGTCCACCACGGTCTCGGTGGCGGTCTCCTCGACGGCCTCCTCGGTCTCAGCCTCCGCCTCGGTGGTCACCTCTCCGCTGGCAGCAGCGGCGATCTGCGCCTTGACGTCGGTCAGTAGCTGCTCGCGAACGGCGTCCTGTCCGTTCAGCTCGGGGGTCAGCTCGACGAGCTTCGCCCACAGCGCCTCATCGTCGGCAATCTCGGACAGGCTGCTCCAGTCCGCGACCGCAGCGGTCACGGCGCTGAAGAGCTGCTCGTAGAGCTCGGCG
The DNA here is from genome assembly GCA_030537335.1 of Clostridia bacterium. Taxonomy (GTDB): domain Bacteria; phylum Bacillota; class Clostridia; order Christensenellales; family Aristaeellaceae; genus SFTH01. The sequence goes on from JAUNNK010000130.1 coordinate 3,478, forward strand.
TTCTCCTTCTCCAGCTCCACGGCGGCGAGGTCGCGCGCCAGCTTGACGAAGGAGTCCTTGTAGATCGTGTTCTCCGCCTCGCCCAGGCCGGGAACCAGCTCGGTCAGGGCGGCGAACAGGGCTTCGTCGTCGCTTTCACCCACGAAGTCGGTCCAGTCGGCCACGGACTCGTACACGCTGGTGTAGAGCTCCGCATAGGCGGCCTTCTGGGCGGCGCTCAGCTCGTTGTACTCAGTCAGCGCGCTCTCCAGCGCGTCGATCTTGCCAACCAGCGCGTCGGCGTCTACGCCGCTGACGTCGCTGTAGAGGGCCTCGGCCTCGGCGCGTGCGGCTGCCTCGGCCTCGGCGCAAAGCGCCTTGACCTCGTCCATGCCCATGGACCGGAAGTTCGGCAGGGCGCGCAGTTCCTTGAGCTTGGCGGCGTTCGCCTCGGCGGCGATACCGTCCACCAGGCCACCGGAGGCCACATGGACCACGGCGCTGGTGCGCATTTCGTTCAGCTTGGCGGCGGTGGAATCCATGCCGCGAATGACAAAACCGGCGATGGAGGTGATGATCAGCACGGCGCTCAGAGCGAACAGCACGATCGATACGATGCGCTTGGTCATACTGGTTTTCTTCTTAGCTGCTTGTGTCATGCCAGATCGCCTCCATTCACTTTCGCGCCGGACATCGCCAGGCCGAAGCTCGCGTCAGAGCTGTCAGGCCGCAGGATGCAGTTGATCCTGCCCTCGGACACGATGGCGATGCGGTCGCAGATTGAGCGCAGCTCCTGAAGCTCGGAGGAGACGATGACGATGGTCAGCTTCTGCTCGCGGTTCAGGCGAACCAGAGTCTCCAGCACCAGCTGCTTGGCGCCGATATCGATGCCGCGGGTGGGCTCGGAGACGAAGAGGAACTTGGGCTTGAGCGCCAGCGCGCGGGCGATGCACACCTTCTGCTGGTTGCCGCCGGAGAGCTGGCCGGTGGGCTGCGCAGCGGAGGTGCAGCGGATGTCCAGCTCGCGGATCATCTCGTTCGCGTAGGCGCGAATGCTGCGCGCGCTCTTGAGCTTCAGGAAACCACCCAGAAAGTCGTTGTGCACCTGCATGGCGTTGAAGGCGATGTTGTCCTCGATGGACTGATCCAGCAGCAGGCCCACGCCGCGGCGGTCTTCGGAAACCATCGCCAGACCCGCGTTCAGCGCGGCCTTGGGGTTGTTCAGCGGGAGCTTCTGACCGAAGAGCTCCACCTCGCCCTCGGCGGGGTAGAGGCCCATCACGCCGTTGGGCAGGCCGATCTTGCCCTGTCCGGCCAGGCCGCCGATGCCGATGATCTCGCCCTCGCGCACGTCCAGATCGATGCCCTTGACAGCCTCGCCGGGCATGTCGACCCACAGATCGCGCACCTTCAGGGCGATGGCGTCGCTCTCGTGCTTGACCTTGCCCTGGATCTGAATCATGCTGTCCTCGCCGCGGCCGATCATCAGCGCTGCGAGCTCCTCCACGCTGGTCTCCGTCTTCTTGCGGGTGGCGACCAGCTGGCCGTCGCGCAGGATGGTGATGTTGTCACAGGCGTTCATGACCTCATCCAGACGGTGGGTGATGAAGATGATGGCGATGCCCCTGGCCGCGATGTCCTTCATCACCTTGATCAGCTGTTGCGCCTCGCTCTCGGTGAGCACGGCGGTGGGCTCGTCGAACACCAGCAGCTTCATGCCGGACTTGTCGATCTCGCGGGCAATCTCGACGAACTGCATGTAACCCACCGGCAGTCCGCCGACCAGCGCGTACTCGTCGATGCCAATGCCTACGCTGTCCAGTGCCTTGCGCGCGTCTGCGGCCATGGCAGGCATGTCCAGAATCTCCAGCTCCTTGCCCAGCACGCGGCTGATCGGCCAGGGCTTGGAAATTTCGCGGTTGAGCTTGATGTTTTCGGTGATCGTGAAGCCAGGAATCAGCATGAATTCCTGATGCACCATGCCAATGCCCTTGGTCATTGCGTCCATGGGCGACATGATCTTTGTCTTTTCGCCGTCCACGATGACCTCGCCCTTGAAGCCGCCGGTGGAGTGAATCACCGGCATGCCGAACAGCACGTTCATCAGCGTGGACTTGCCTGCGCCGTTCTCGCCGAGCAGCGCGTGGATCTCACCAGGACGGATCTTCAGCGTCACGTTCTTCAGAACGGCGTTTGAACCGTATTCCTTGGTGATATCGTTCATTTCAAGGATGTATTCCCCAGCCAAGAAGCCAGCCCTCCCAACATTTTTACGTTGCATTCAAATAACGGACCCTGAATCCGGCCCCGTCACCATGCTGCAACGTATCTAACTGTGATCTATTCAAGCGGGCTCGAGAGCGCCGCGCGAATGCAAATTCAGTGGTTATTATAATAAAGCAACGGTTTCAATTTCCGGCCTGCCGCCGGCGGAAAGGAAGAAAAGGTGCGTGTACTGCCGTCCGATTCCGGCCCGTGGAAAAACATCAAGAATCGCCCGAACCCAGGCGCACACGCAGAGCGGGTGGATTCGGGCGATCGTTCGGTTTTACTTAACCGACGTAGTCGTTGAAGTCGATGGGGCTGAACTGGATCAGATAGTAGTTGGCCAGCTCTTCGCCGGTGGCGTTGGTGTACTTGCCCAGAATGGCTTCGCTGCCAGCAGCCTTGGAGAAGCAATCGGTCAGGAAGGCCTCGTCAACCTTCTCGATCTTGCCCTCGGCGTATGCGCAGGCATACTCGTAGGAGGCGTTGATCATGGACATGTTGACCGGGATCGCCCAGGTGGAGAAACGGCCAGCGGCGCCGCTGTCGTTCAGGAAGTTGGCCAGGTTGGTGATGGCGCCCTCGATGTCGCCGTAGGTGGCGTCAAGGCCGAAGGCCTCCTGATAGCCGTGGAACGGGGACGGGCAGCAGGGCAGCGCATAGTATGCGTCGTCGCCAGCAGCCAGAACGGCCTGCTGCAGGGCAACCTGGATGCCGCAGTTGGTGCAGTAGAAGCAAACCTTCTTGCCGGCATACTCCTGCATGACCTTCGGAACGTCCTCGAGCACCGCAGCCTGGGCGCCGGACATGCCAGCGTCGCCGGTCGGGTCGGGGCAGTCACGCTCGACGAACTCGATGCCGTAGCCTTCAGCGGTCATCTTCATCGCGTCGCGCTTTGCAACGATGGTCTCGTAGGACAGGTGACGGGCGAAGGAGTAGTGCACGATCACGTCGCAGCCCCACTCGGCAGCCTTGTCAGCGACCTGGTAGCCGCAGCCGATCTCGTCAACGGCCAGGACGATGTCCGCAGCAGCGGAGATGTCCGCCGGATCCTCGGCAGGAACGCCGGCGATCAGCAGGATGTCATCGCGGCCCAGGCTATCCTTGATCTGGGTGAAGGCGGAAACTGCGCCCTGAACGCCCTGAACGAAGATGATGGCCTTGACGTCGGGATCGCTTGCGAAGGCGATCAGCTTGGAAATGGTGGTCTCGACCTCGGAGGAGAAGTTATCCGGATAGGTGTCGTGCAGAACCTTGTCCGCGCCGTAGGTTTCCACCAGCTTGGTGGCGGCGGTAACTTCTTCTTCACCCTGGGAGGTGGTGCCGGTCAGGATGGCGATCTTGTAGCTGGCAGCTTCCTCGGCCATTGCGAAGGAAGCCATGGTCAGAACCATCAGTGCGGCCAGCAGCATGCAAAGCAGCTTCTTCATTTGATGAGTCCCCCTCATTTTTTTCGCTTTGCAGCACGCAAGCGAACATGCAGTCGGAAAACTACATATTTACCAGCATGATACAAAGTATTATATTTATGATATGCGCCCGAATGATAATATCTGGTAATAAACCGGAAATCTCGGTATAGAAAAGTCAAATCATACAAAAATTAGAAAATGCTATTGCAGGACGCGGCGTTATGTCGAGCAACCACTCTCCAAACGGTATATAGGACGGAAAAATGATGGATAGTTTGCGGAAATCTGAAAATAGCAAGTGGATTCCACGGCGAAGGAGGAACTGAAAAAATTGATTTGCCCCCCTTTACAAACGGGACGGTGTGTGCTATAATACCCATTGTTCGATGCGAACGAGCATTGAGGGGCATTAGCGCAGTTGGTAGCGCGTTTGAATGGCATTCAAAAGGTCAGGGGTT
>JAUNNK010000008.1 GCA_030537335.1 Clostridia bacterium
TGCCGGTGCCGAAGATCATCAGCACGACGGCGGCGATCAGGGTGGTGACGTTGGAGTCCAGAACCGCGCGGCCCGCGTTGCGGAAGCCGAACTTTACGGCGTTGAGCGGCGTGCGACCGTCCTTGAGCTCCTCACGGAAGCGCTCGAAGATGACCACGTTGGCGTCCACCGCCATGCCGATGCCCAGCAGGATACCTGCCACGCCCTGCAGCGTCAGCTGCACGCCGATGATGGCCATGACGTAGAACACGATCAGCATGTAGATCAGCAGCGCCATGTCCGCAGCCACGCCCGGCAGGCGGTACATCACGAGCATGAAGATCAGGATGATCGCCAGGCCCACGATGCCGGCCAGCAGCGCGCCGTCAATGGCCTCGATGCCCAGGGTTGCGGAGATCGCGCGGGTCTCCACTTCCTCGATGTCCAGCGGCAGCGCGCCGGACTGGATCAGCATGGCCAGGTTGTTGGCCCACTCCACGGATTCCTCGGTGCTCTCGGAGGCGCTGCTGGTGATGATGCCCTGGCCACCGGTGATGACCTGATTGACCGTGGGCGCGGAGATCAGCTCGTCGTCCAGATAGATCGAGATGGACTGACCCAGGAACTCCTGGGTGGCCTTGGCAAAGGCCTCGGAAGCCTCCTTGTTCAGCTCGAAGCCCACGCCGGCCTTGGTGCTGGTCTCATCGGACCACTGAGCGCCGGCGGACTTGATGTCCTTGCCCTCGAAGACCACGTTGCCATTGGGATCGCGGAACTCCAGATGGGCGGGGGTGCCGATGATCTCGGCGACCTGCTCCGGATCGTCCACGTCCGGGATCTCCACCAGGATGCGGTCGTTGCCCTGAATGGCCACGGTAGCCTCGGTGAAGCCAGCGTTGGTCAGACGGGTGCGCAGGGCGGACACGGTACCGTCCAGCAGGGTTTCGTAGTTGTCCACCGTGGTATCGGTGACCCTGTACTCCGTGGATACGCCGCCGCGCAGATCCAGGCCCAGGCTGATGGCGCTGCCCACGGGCTTCAGGATGTACTTGCCAACCTGCAAGCCGTTCAGAGCCAGGAACGCCACGACGACGATCAGCACCGCGACGATTCCGAGTTTGATCAAGCTTTTAACCTTCATTCAGTTTCCTCCCTGAGAATGACTGACAAGCACAGTCACTCTAGCATATATCATACAAAATATTATTATAGTATGTTTTCGTGAAATCGTCAAGCAAAATCCGCGCACGCAATTGCGACAGACGCTTTATTTTTTGCGCAGATGTGGTATAATGGGGTAAAGGAACCTACGGCAGAGGAGGATTTCAATGAAGAATCATGCGGAACTGGCACGAAACAACTTTCTGAAGGGCTACAACTGCGCGCAGGCCGTAGCCATCGCGTTTTCCGAGGAGATGGGCATGAGCGAAACCGAGCTTGCGAAGCTGGCCTCGTCCTTCGGCGGCGGCTTCGGCAAGATGCGCGAGGTCTGCGGCGCGGTGAGCGGCGCGATGCTGGTGTACGGCGCGCTGCGCGGCAACTCCGACCCCGAGGACGGTGAGGCAAAGAAGCAGCACTACGCCAAGGTGCAGGACTTCGCCGCGCGCTTCAAGGCGGAGCACGAAACCATCATCTGCCGGGAGCTGCTCAAAAACATCGCCCTGAAGAAGGAGGGCACCAGCGAACCCGAGGAGCGCACGCCGGAATACTATCGCACGCGCCCCTGCGTGCGCTTCGTGGAGACCGCATCCACGATCCTGGAGCAGATGCTGGCGGAATAAAGCTGTACAAAAAGGATGCTGCCATCCAACGATTTATAGACGGCAGCATCCTTTTTATTTGGGAAGCTCATTTAGCAGCTGCTTCATGGTCTTATGCAGCACCGGATGCACGAAGTTCGGCGCAAGCTCTGCCATGGGGCCGAGCACGAAGTCCCGGTTGTGCAGGTCGGGGTGCGGGAGGATGAGCGTGGGGTCGTCCTGCACCAGATCATCGTAGAACAGCACGTCCAGATCCAGCGTGCGCGGGCCCCAGTGGATCAGGCGTTCGCGCCGGGCTGCCTGCTCGATGGCGTGCAGCGCGTCCAGCAGCTCCTCCGGGTCGTACAGCGTCTCGATCTCCATGGCGGCGTTCAGGAAGTCGTCCTGCTCCACGCCGCCGTAGGGCGCAGTCACGCGGTAGGAACTGACCCGCTTCACACGTACGCATTCGTCCGCGCGCAGCGCATCCACCGCGCCGTCCAGATAGCCCTGCTTGTCGCCCATATTGGAGCCCAGCGCCACGAAGGCGCGATGCCAGCCCCGGCGCACGCATACAGACACGCTGTCGAAGGGCAGCGGAATCGGCGCGCTGGGCTTTTCCAGCTCCAGCTCCACTTCATGGATGAGAGGGAATCTCAACAGCAGGGCGCGGCAGCTGTGCTCCACCGCCGCCTCCAGCAGCTTCCAGGTGTTCCTTTGCAAATATTCCGTCAGGAACACGCACACGTCGGCGTAGCTGATGGTGTCCTCCAGGCAGTCCGCGAGTCCGCCCTGACGGGTGGAGGTGTACAGCGTGGCGTTGACCACGAACATCTGGCCCAGCCGGGTCTCCTCCTCGAACACGCCGTGGTGCGCGAAGACGCGCAGACCGCGAATGCGAATTTCGTCCGACTTACGCGCCATGGCAGATGGCCTCCGTCATCTTCACCGCCCGGGCGTTGGCCTGCACGTCATGCACGCGCACGAACATGCAGCCCGCCATCGCCGCCATCACGCTGGTGGCCACGGTGCCCTCCACGCGCTGATCCGAGGGCAGGTTCAGCGTAAGTCCGATCATGCTCTTGCGGCTGGTGCCCAGCAACACCGGCAGATCGAAGGCGCGAATCAAATCGCCCAGGCGGCGCACGCACTCCAGGTTGTTCTCAAGGCTCTTGGCAAAGCCCACGCCGGGATCCAGGATGATCCTGTCCCGATTCACGCCCGCCGCGTCCGCAAGGCGCAGGGTCTCCTTCAGATCCTCCAGCATCTCCGGGAAGAACTCGGCGTAGCTGGCGTTTTCGCGGTTGTGCATCAGGCAGCAGGGAAGCTTTGCCTCCGCGATCACCCGCGCCATCTCGGGGTCGTATTTCAGGCCCCAAATGTCGTTGATGAGGTCTGCGCCCGCGGCGATGCCCGCCCGGGCCACGCCGCTCTTGTAGGTGTCCAGGCTGATGGGCACGTCGAAGCGGGCCTTGATCGCCTCGATCACCGGGGCCACGCGGTCGATCTCCTCCTGATCGGAGATCTTCGTGTAACCGGGTCGGGTGGATTCTCCGCCCACGTCCACCACGTCCATGCCCTCGGCGAGCATGTCCTCCACATGGCGCAGCGCCACATCCAACTGATTCCAACGTCCGCCGTCGGAAAAGGAATCCGGCGTGACGTTCAGGATGCCCATGATGTAGGTCTTGCCCGAAGTCTGAAATTCCCGATTTCCAATTTGCACGGTTTGCGTCCTCCTTATCGGGCAATGCCCGCGTTTTTTCGCTCCTCCGGCCAGTTGCACGCAGCGCGCGCGCCGCAGCGCCAGCACAGGCGGCAGGCCTTGTCCGCCCCGTAGAGAATCTCCCCCAGCATCTCGCGCGCGTCCGCCGGGGCGCTGCCCCGGTGGCAACGGATGGCCGCGATCACCGTTTTCGTCTCCTCCGCTGTAAAGCCCGCGTCCGGCAGAATCTTCTCCGCCAGCGCGGCGCTCGCCTGCTCGTGGGGAATTCCCAGCTGAATCTGCTCCGCGCGGCCCAGATCGTGCAGCAGCGCGGCGGCATAGACCGTCTCGCGCTCGAGGGCAAGCCCCTTCTCCAGCACGTCGATCCACATCAGCCGCGCCACATCCATGAGGTGGGTGAGATCGTGGCGGCAGAAAGCGCGCTCCGCCTCCAGTTCGTCCAGCAGGCGGAGCGTCCTCTCGAACAGCGGATGCCGCAGGATGGCGTTGACCCGCTTCATCCCAGGCGCAGGAAATTGTAGAAGCGCTCCTGCAACGCAACGTCCTTCTCAAAGCAGCCCAGCATGGACGCCGTGACCGTCTTGGTGCCGGGCTTCTTGATGCCCCGCATGGTCATGCACATGTGCTCGGCCTCGACCATCACCATCACGCCCTGGGGGTGCAGCTCGTTCATGATGGCGTTGGCGATCTGGGTGGTCAGCTGCTCCTGAATCTGCGGGCGGCGTGCGAACACCTCCACCGTGCGGGCCAGCTTGCTCAGGCCCACCACCGATCCGTCGGGCACGTACGCGATGTGCACCTTGCCATAGAAGGGCAGCAGATGGTGCTCGCACACGGAATAGAAGGTGATGTCCTTCTCCATCACCAGATTGTTCTCGTCCACGGGGAAGCGCTTGGCCAGCGGCTCCGCAGCCGTCTGCTCCAGGCCGCCGAACAGCTCCGCGCACATGCGGGCGATGCGGTCGGGGGTCTCCACCAGGCCGGGACGGTTCGGATCCTCACCGATGGCGGTCAGGAACATGGAGACCGCCTCTCTGACTTTTTCTTGATCGATCAATGCAGGACACTCCTTGCGCACAGCTTTCAACCGCGTTTCCGGGCGGCGTATATGCGCGTCCAGTTTAGCAATTGCGATTATTATAGTACAGATCCACCGAAAAAGAAAGTGCTTTCTGTGAAATCAGCGGAAAGATGCCGATTTTGTGCGCATTTCCGGCCCCGCAGCACAAATTGAGCCGTGTGATCGGGCAAAAATGGAATAAAAAAACCCCGAAAGCGGATTGACGCGCCCTCGGGGCAAGCTGCAAAAGAGATCAGTGCGCGCCCGCGTCCTCGTAGCCCACGATGAGCCCGCCCTTCTCGGCATAGAAGCTGCACAGGCCGGTACAGTCGCCGATGGTCACCGCGCAGCCGGGGTGCTCCCGTAGGATGATCTCCCGCAGCTGCTGCGCCGCAGCCTCGTTCAGGCAGTGGGCGATGTGCACCCGCCCGCCGGCGAAGCCCGCCTTCTTCATCTCCGAATAGGTGGTCTCCAGCATCCGCTTTTCGCCGCGGCACTTGTGCAGCGCCTGCAGCTGGCCCTCCTCGGAGCCCTTGCCCAGCACGCGAATGCCCAGCACGCCCGCGAGCTTGGCGATGGCAGGGCTGATCCTGCCGTTGCGTGCCAGATTGTTCAGCGATTGCAGGCAGAAGAGCACGTGCGTGTGGCGCTGGTAGGCGGCGATCTCCCTTTCGATCTCCTCAAAGGGCAGCCCCCGCTGAATCAGCAGGCGCAGCTTCTCCACGATCAAAAGCATCTCCGCGCCCGCGGACAGCGTGTCGATCACGCACACCTTTGCGTCGGGGTGGGCGCTTAGGTATTCCTCCTTCGCGTGCATCGCCGCCGCATGGCTGCCGGACAGCGCGCCGCTGATGGTCACGGCGAAGATCGCGTCCGCGCCCTCGAAGGCCTCCAGCCATTCGAAGGTGTTCGGGCAGGACGTGCGCGACGGCCCCTTCGTGCGGTGCAGCGCCTCCACCATCTCCGCGATGTTCAGGCCGGGGCGATCCACGTATTCGCGCTCCTCGGTGATGATCTTCAGGGGAACGCTGAGGAAATCCACGCCCTCCAGCGCGTACAGATTGGCCGCGGAATCCGATACGATGCGATACTTCATGCTATCTCCCCCGCCAGATGTTTTGTTTGCAAAAACCGCTTTACAGGTTTTTTGAAAACCGATCATCTTGTATTGTATCACAGATATGTACAATCGTCAAGGGAGGCGCGCAATCCTCCAGGCGTCTTGTGGAAACAGATCCGATGAGGCCAGGGACAATCTGCTGAAAGCGCTTATTGGCAGCTTCGGCAGGGATGTGTCATCACGACACCAGAGCAACGATGCAGCCGCCAGCGCATCCGAACACATCAGGCAGGAAATCCAAATCTGATAGGAATAAACAACTGAGCACCCGTTATGCAGGTTAGGTGCTCAGTTGGATTCCTGTTTCGCCATTTCACTTTGTCGTATTGACTCGTGCAATTGACGCAAGCCACCAGTTCCAGTATTTATCCATGTTTGTGAACTCTCTCTGCTTCAAGGCCTTTGTTCGTTTCTGTCGTTCGACTCCATCGCTGAGATCAAAGCATGCCTTTGACTTTTTCGGCAACGGCATACAGCATCAAATAGAAAGCCTGCATTTCTGTTGAGGTGCCCGATTCCCGAAACAGAGGGGAGCCGGGACAATCCTCAATGAAACCCCAGGCGTTTACATGCCGTTCCACTTCATGAAGCACCAGCAACGCCCAACGCGCTTCGCGCAGCACCGAGGGATGTCGTATGCCCGCTTGCAGAAGCTTTAATGCGCTGTAACCCAGCATCACCGCGCCCTCACAGTCCACGAAACTGTCGGCATCATCTACATTTACGTGAAACAGGCCGTTCGGCAGGCGGTATCGATCCATTGCGTCTGCAAGCTTGCAATAGCGATCCAGCATGCGCATCAGGCAAACGATATTTTCACTGCTCTGCGCATTGCCCGTGAATTCGGTTTGCGGATTACCCTGGAACATGTAACGGAAGGCCACCTGATTGCTGACCTGCTGGCGAAAGAGCAAGCGATTACCATCAATCCAGCAAGGCACATTGGTCTGGAACGGCGCGTAGGGTCTATCGAGGAAGGCAAGGATGCCGACCTTGTGCTGATTTCTGGTTCTCCATTTCCCTTCAGTCGGAAATCCGGGATGTACTCATTGATGGCAAATCCGTGTTCTTTGAAAAAATCGATTCTCTGAATGATTGATATGGGCATCCACCTTACCACGCCTCTATGGGAGCCACACTTTCGGCCGCTCTGCAGCCGGAAAGGCAACGGCGATAGTGCACCACCAGGTGTCCTATCGCCTTGTCTCCTTTGGGAACGGTTTTACTATAAAATTGAAACGCTGAATGGATCCCCCGGGCGCTTTTTTCCGGCAAATGCGCTCCAAACCAGGGTGCGGACAACCGCAGGCTCATGCGTGAGGGCTTCCGGGAGGCGATAAAGCCGGCCTTTGTATGGGCGCCGTTTCCTCAGTTGCCATGCACGCCATCGCCCGACCCGGAATCGCGCATTCCTGACCAATAAAAGCCTGCCCGGTATCTCTTCAACAATGTTAAGTAATTATCCCGCTTGATTGAGGTGCTTTCTCCACTTTCTCTGAAAAGTAATCGGGATATTGCCGGCGGAGCACGTCCTCTTGCGCAATCAGCTTTTCAAGGTGCTCGCCACAGCATTGCGTCGCACGCGCGGCGTCGCCCGCTTCAAATGCATCCAGCAGCGCCTTGTGCTCCGATATGACGCTCTGCGCATCACCAGAATCGCACACCATCATCATGCGCACACGGCGCTCATGTCCGCTCATATCATGAATGATATTCCAGCTGAGCTGCTGGCGTACAACTTCAAAAATCACGCCGTGAAAAGCGTCGTCATAAGCCAACAGACGTTTGGGATCTCCCTGTTGAACGGCTTCACACTGGCGGGCAATGATCTCCCGCATGCGCACAAAGCATTCCGCAGTCGCCATTTCCAGAAATCTTTCCGTCGCTGCCAACTCCAGCGCCGTGCGCAGAAAACGCTCCTGCCGCACGCGGCCGAAATCAATTCTCGAGATTCTGGTCTTACGTTGCGGCGCGATTTCCACCAGCGACTCCGCGGCTAGACGGATAAACGCCTCACGCACAGGAGTACGGCTCACGCCCATCTGATCTGAGACGTCATAGACGCTCATGGTGGTCCCGGGCAAGCGTTCCATATGAATGATTTCGTCCCGCAGCTGCAAATATACCTGCTCCTGTACGCTATCCGATCTTTTCATGTCTTTCCTCTGTCAGCGTTGTACGCGCGCACTCCCATTGTTCATCAGATTCTCAACTTCATTCAACCGCGCCATGGAAGTATCTCCGGGCGTAGTCATCGCCAGCGCACCGTGTGCGGCACCGTAATTTACGGCTTTTTCCACATCATTCGTGGTCAGAAGCCCATAAATCAGGCCCGAAGCAAAGCTGTCGCCGCCGCCTACGCGATCATAGATCTCCAGTTCCGGATAAGCCCTGGACTTCACAATCCTGCCCTCGCTCCATGCCATCGCAGACCAGTCGTTGACCGTTGCAGACCGAACCTCCCGCAGTGTGGTGGCAATCACCTTAAAGTTTGGATAGGTCGCAGCCACCTCGTTCATCATTGCGCGATAGCCGTCCAGGTCCAACTTCTTCAACGCCTTATCCGTATTCCCGACCTCAAAGCCGAGACATGCAGTGAAGTCTTCCTCATTGCCGATCATCACGTCAATGTAGGGTGCAATTTCACGATTGACATCCTGCGCTCTTTCCTTGCCGCCTATGTCTCGCCACAGCGACGCCCGGTAATTCAGATCATAGGATACGATGGTCCCGTACTTCTTCGCAGCCTTCACCGCTTCGATTACGACTTCCGCCGTGCTCTCGGAAAGCGCAGCGAAGATGCCTCCGGTATGGAACCAGCGCGAACCGCGCCGCCCAAAGATTTCATCCCAGTCAATATCTCCTGGTTTCAGCTGCGAAGCCGCCGTATTCGCGCGGTCAGAAATGCCCAGCGCACCGCGTACGCCAAAGCCGCGTTCGGTGAAATTCAAACCGTTGCGCACTTTGCGGCCAATGCCGTCATAGGGAGCCCAGCGAATCATCGAGGTATCCACGCCGCCCTGCAGAATAAAATCTTCAATCAGATAGCCGATGTCGTTCTGCGCCAGAGCCGTTACCACGCCGGTATTCATCCCGAAACAGCGCCGCAGACCACGTGCAACATTGTATTCGCCACCGCCCTCCCATGCGCGAAAGCTGCGCGCACAGCGAACGCGGGTATCACCCGGATCCAGGCGGAGCATGATCTCTCCCAGCGATATTTCATCATATGCGCATTCGCGCTTGTCCTTTATATTCAAAAGCATATGCCCCTCCTTTCTCAGCTGCGGACGGCGCGTGCCAACTCAACAGCCATTCGGGATCTCTCCGTGATTTCATCAAAGCGTCCAGAGCGAATCAAATCTGCCGAAACCATCCAGCTGCCGCCGACAGCTATGATTCCCGGGTTCTTCAGATATTCCTCCGCGTTATCCTGCCTGATTCCGCCCGTCGGTATGAAACGAATCTGCGGAAACGGTCCGGATAACGCCTTAATCGCCTTCAGACCACCGTAGGTTTCCGCAGGAAAAAATTTGAACACCTTCAGCCCCAGCTCCAGCCCAATCATGATTTCACTGGGGGTAGCCACGCCAGGCACAATGGCCAACTGGCGCTCAAGTGAAGCTTTGATCAGTTCTGCGGAACTTCCCGGGCTCACAATGAACTGCGCTCCTGCCTGCGCTGCCTCCTCCAACTGCCGCAGATTGATCACTGTGCCCGCGCCGACCATCATCTCCGGCATCTCCCGCGCCACGGTCGCAATGGATTCCTTGGCTGCAGCTGTCCGAAATGTGATTTCCATCACATTGATTCCGCCCGCCAGAAGCGCTTGTGCCACAGGAAGCGCCTGAGCCGCTTCTTCAAGTACAACAACCGGTACAATGCCGCAAGCTGCAAATTGTTCTGCTGATAACATGTTCTCTTCCTCCTATCCAAAATCCTGCCATGTCCCGTTCATTGTGCATGTAACATGCTAGCATGTTACATGCACATTTTATCGCGTTCCACCGTCCTTGTCAACCTGTCCGGCAATATTCTATTTGAACTTCATCAATCGCACGTAACGGAATGGGAACACGGTCCGATCGCAAGGGCGCCTTCCAGTGAAGAAAACAGGAGATAAAAGGCTTTTTGTCTGCGCATTCATGCATTACAAAAAAAATGTTAGTCACACAAAAAAAAAGGTTGACATTCTGGCTGATATGGAGTATTATTGAATCACAAGAGGGGTGAATATTAAATTGAAAAAACTGAGCGATGAGCGCCAGCTGTTTGACCAGATAATGACTATGTTGAGTCATCAATTTGGGCCCACTTGTGAAGTTGTTCTTCATGATCTGACCAAGCCCTATGATTCAACAATCATAGATATTCGAAATAATCATTCCGGACGAAAGGTAGGCGATTCAGGCAGCAATCTTGGGCTGGAAGTGTTGAAGGGTACAAGAGGCGCCGGCGATAGATACAATTACGTCACCATGACCAAGGATCAAAAGGTCTATCGTTCTTCCTCGATATACATACGGGATGATGAAGGAAAGGTCATCGGTGCGCTTTGCGTCAACCTGGATATCACGGACTCACTGCGCATGGAAAACCTTTTGAAGCAGTACAACGGATATTCGCCAGACCAGAAAAGGGATGGCGAAGAAGAGGAGAGCGAAGAGTACTTCGCAAACAACGTTCAGGATCTGCTCCAGCATCTCGTCCAACAGGCGCAGCAGAAAATCGGCAAGCCGATCGCCATAATGGACAAGAGCGAAAAAATTCTTTTTTTGCGATGGCTGGATGACCGCGGCGCTTTCCTGATCTCCAAATCCAGCGAATACGTATGCGAACTCTTGGGCATATCCAAGTATACATTTTATAAATATCTTGAAATTGCGCATGAACAAGATAAGCGCAACGGCAATACATAACTTTTTCCCATCCAGAATAGCAAAGCATTATGATTGATTCATTGGCGTTCCCAACGCTTAGCTTTGCTATACCCAAAATCGGTTCTCCCTGCCGTTTACGGCAGCCAGAATATAAAGAGAACAGAAACCAGGAGGGCCTTGTATTATGAGAAACACACTTCGTTGGGACAATCTGAATCGTGAAGAACTGAAAAAACTTGCAGAGGAACAGGCCATCGTCATCATTCCTACCGGTTCTACCGAACAGCATGGCCCTGCCTTGGCCGTTGGCTCCGATGCGATCATCATCACAAAGATTGCGGAAGGCGTCGCGGAAGAAGTAAACCGCCGCGGCAAAAAGTGCATCGTCGCGCCGACCATCGCTTATGCCAATTCTCTCCATCACATGAGCTTCTGCGGCACCATCTCGCTGCAACCCGCCACCTATATGCAGATGCTGAAGGAAATCTGCATGTGCATTGCTAAGCACGGCTTCCGCAAGATCATTCTGGTCAATGGTCACGGCGGAAATACCGATCCGAACAACGTCGCATTGATCGACATCAATGAAACACTCCATTTCCCCGTATTCCATGTGGGCTTCTGGGCAGGCGGAGAAGAGGATCTGGCAAGCGTGACCGAAACTCAGCCCAACGGCACCTATCATGCCTGCGAAGGCGAGACCTCCCTTCTGCTCGCTTGCGACGAAACGCTCGTGGATCCCAGCTATAAGCACCTCAGCGGCCCGCTCTCCAAGGAAGGCTATCCTGAGCTTGCCAAGCAGGCTTCCACCTTCCACCGCATGGAGTTTAAGACGCCCAATGGCATCATCGGCAATACCTATGCAGCAACCCGCGAAAAGGGCGAGCGCATGATTGCCTTCAGCATCAAGCATCTCTCCGACATCATGTGCTGTGACGAGCTCTGGGCCGAGTGCCTGAATTAGTGATTCTGCGTTCAGAGAAACGCATGAAATAGAAGAAAAGGAGTGTAACAAATGAAAAGAACAATCGCCGTTTTCCTGATGGTCCTGATGCTGCTGACAAGCCTCTCGACGGTATCTCTCGCTGAAGATGCGAAGCGCGACGATGTCGTCATTCGCGTCGAATCTCCTTGGAGCACCTTTAATCCTCTTGATTCCTCTCTGTACGTCGAGTTTTATGAGCTGAACCAGATGTATGAAACCCTCGTATGGGTCAACGATGATGGTGAAATTGTCCCAGTGCTGGCAGAAAGCTGGACCGTCAACGATGCCGGCAATGAATATACGATCAAAATTCGTGAGGGTGTCAAGTTCCACAATGGCGAAGAGCTGAAGGCTTCCGACGTTGCCTTTACGCTCACCAAGGCCTCCGAGTCCCCCGCTTTGAAGAGCAATCTCGGCGCCTTCGTAAGCGCAGAAGCCATCAGCGATTATGAAGTGAAGCTGACCCTTGAAGCTCCCTTTGCTCCCCTGATTGCTTTCCTCGCCAACATCAAGATTTTCAACCAGAAGTTCTATGAGGAGCATGACGGCGATATGCGTACCATTGAATGCGGTACCGGCCCCTACATGATGGTGGACGTCGATATGGACTCCGAGATGAACCTGGTCGCTTTCCCGGACTACTGGAAGGGCGAGGCTTCCATCAAGAATGTGAAGTTCACTGTCATTACTGACGACACCACCGCAGCCGTATCCTATCGTGCGAACGAAGTCGACTTCGTGTCCACTTCCGCCAGCCAGTATATGGATATTTCCCAGCATCCCGACGACTACAACTTCACCGCAATCGCCACCAAGCACACTGCGCTGATCTACTTCAACACCGAGCGCGCTCCCTTTGACAACAAACTGGTGCGCAAGGCGCTGCAGCATGCGGTTGACCGCGATGTTCTGATCGCCGTGGCCTTCGAGGGCTATGCTGAGCCGGCCTACCTGCAGGGCAACGAATCCTGCTTCGGCATTGATTATGATTATTGCGTAATGTATGACTACGATCCCGAAAAGGCAAAGGAACTGCTGGCGGAAGCAGGTTATCCCGACGGCCTGTATCTGGGCACCATGGTCACCAGCCCCGGCAGCTACATGGCCAAATGCGCGGTTGCATTCCAGGCCATGCTGCAGGACATTGGCTGCAGTTGTGACATCGTGCAGCTGGAGAACACCACGCTGACCGCCACTACCCTCGCCGGCGACTATGATATGATGACTGGCGGCCAGAGCTTCTCTACCGACTTTGCCTATGCCGCAAAGCAGTATTGCTCCGAATACATCGGTTCCAACAACTACAGCCGCCTGCGCAACGATCGCGTGGATGAACTGTTCAAGCTTGCTGAGATTGAAAGTGACCCCGAGGTTCGCAAGACGCTCTACGGTGAGGCCATTCAGATTATCACGGACGAGGCGACCATGATTCCCATGTTCCACAAGCAGCTCATGTTCGTATGGAACAAGGATCTGAATGTCGTTGTACACGGAGATTCCTATGTGCCGTATTTCGTGTATGACTGGTCCTGGAACTGACGGCCGGCCAGAAAGCAAAATAAGCGAATGAATTGCGATACCGGAGTTGTAAAACTCCGGTATCAACGTAAAAACCGCTTTCCCCGCCGGTTGAGGAACTATAGGAGGTTGGGCAATGTTTCGTTACGTCATTAAAAGAATTCTTCTGCTGATACCGATCATGATCGGGGTCTCCTTTATCGTATTTACGATACTGAATATCGTCCCCGGCGATCCCGCCCGCGTTATTCTGGGTGAGTCGGCAACGGCGGATGAAGTCGCTCAGCTAAACCATGAACTGGGATATGATCAGCCCTTTGTGACCCGCTATGTCAATTTTTTGAAAGGCGTTATCACAAAATTTGATTTTGGAACGTCCTACAGGACGCGCGACTCGGTTTTGGAAGATATATTGACCAGAATCCCGATCAGTTTTAAGCTGGCATCGTTTTCAATTCTGCTCGCCATTTGCATTGGAATACCCTTGGGGATTTTCTCTGCTGTCAAACAGTATTCTCTATTTGACAACATTGCGCGCTTTATCGGAATCTTCATGGCGTCGGTTCCCCCGTTCTGGCTGGGCATGATGCTGATCTATTTCTTTGCACTGATTCTGCACATTCTGCCTTCCAGCGGCGTTTCTAGCTTAAAGCATTACATTTTGCCCTCTCTGGCGCTCGCAATTCCCTATGCCAGCGCAATCATGCGCTTCACGCGCTCGTCTATGCTGGAAACCATCCGTCAGGAATACATCAAAACGGCAGAAGCCAAGGGCATTCCTGAGAGCCGCGTGATTCTGAACCACGCACTTCGCAATGCAGCGCTGCCGATCATCACGATTATCGGCACCTCCTTCGGCGGCCTGTTGGGTGGCGCGGTGGTCACGGAATCCGTATTCTCCCTTCCGGGACTCGGAACACTGCTGGTAACGGGAATCCGCATGAAAGACATTCCCGTCGTGATGGGCGCTACCGTCTTTTATGCCTTCATGTTTGGCTGCATTATGCTGATCGTCGATTTGCTGTATGCCTTTGCTGACGCCCGTATTAAGGCGAAATACTCGAAATAGAGATGAGGTTGAATGCTGATGTTGCGTACAAGAAACAACAATACCGGCCGCGCAGGCAAAAAGCAGAGCGCTTTCAAGGAAGTCTTTCGCCGATTGCGCAAAAACAAGAGCGCGATGGTGGGACTCTGTGTCATTCTGCTGTTTTTGCTGGTTGCCATCTTTGCCGGCGTAATCGCACCCTATGAAAAGGTCATCAATCAAAACGTCAAGGAACGTCTGCTCGCACCCTGTTCGGCGCATCCGTTCGGAACAGATGATTTCGGTCGCGATATGTTTACGCGCGTCATATATGGAACGCGGATATCCCTGTTCATCGGCGTATTGGTTGCAGGTGCTTCGCTGCTCGTAGGCGGCTTCTTTGGCGCGCTCTGCTCCTACTATGGTGGAATCGTGGACGGCGTCATCATGCGCTTTATGGACATGCTCACAAGTCTTCCATCCATCCTTCTGTCGATGTGCGTCGTCGCTGCTCTGGGCGCCAGCATGCAGAATCTTCTGATTGCGCTGGCGATCTCCCAAATCCCGGTCTTTACGCGCATGGTGCGCTCTTCCATGCTCACCGTCGTCGATATGGAGTATATAGAAGCAGCAAAGGCCTGTGGAACGCACGATGGACGCATTATGTTCAAACATATCCTGCCCAACGCAATGGGACCTGTGATCGTTCAGACCACGCGCACGATCTCCCAGACCATCCTTTCCGCCGCTGGCCTGAGCTACATCGGTCTGGGCGTTCAGCCGCCTACACCGGAATGGGGTGCCATGCTCTCTTCAGGCCGAGAATACATGTACAACAAACCCTGGTTGATGATCTTCCCCGGCATTGCGCTGGTGATCACTTCGCTTTCATTTGAACTTCTGGGCGACGGTTTGCGAGATGCGCTGGATCCGCGGCTCAAGGATTAACAACGCGATCGGAAGGTGTGGAAACAATGAGTGAAAATTTGATTCGTATCAAAGACCTGCGGGTGAGCTATAAGACGGATTTTGAAACCGTCCGTGCCGTAAATGGCATTAGCTTTGATCTGAATAAAGGAGAGGTCATTGGCCTCGTGGGCGAAACCGGCGCCGGAAAGACGACGACCGCGCTTTCCATCATGCGGCTTCTGCCCTTTCGCACCGGGCGCATTGATTCGGGAAGCATCGAATTCAAGGGCATAGATATGCTGAAAGTGCCCGATTCCGAGATGCGCAAATCCTATCGCGGTGAAAAAATTGGCATGATTTTTCAGGACCCGATGACCGCGCTAAATCCTGTGATTCCCGTAGGTGATCAGATCGCCGAGGCCATTACGCACCACAATAAGGAAAAATTGAATAAAGCGCAGGTGGAAAGCCGCGTGGAAGCCATGTTGGAATTGGTGGGCATCCCTGCTTTTCGCAAGGCCGATTATCCCCATCAGTTTTCCGGCGGCATGAAGCAGCGCGTGGTCATTGCAATCGCCCTCGCATGCGAACCGGATTTGCTGATTGCCGATGAGCCCACCACTGCGCTGGATGTAACAATTCAGGCACAGGTACTCGCCATGATTACCGAATTGCGCAAAAAGCTCGGCATGTCCATGATCCTGATAACCCACGATCTGGGTATCGTTGCACAGGTGTGCGACAAGGTCGCGGTCATGTATGCGGGTGAATTGGTGGAGCAGGGAACGCTGGAAGATATATTTACCGGAGATAAGCATCATCCCTATACGATCGGACTGTTCGGATCCATTCCCAAGCTGAATGAAGAAACGGACCGTCTGGAAACCATCGACGGCATGATGCCTGACCCGACGTGTCTGCCGGAGGGCTGCAAATTCTCCCCGCGCTGCAAGCACTGCATGGAAATCTGCAAACAAAGTCCGCCTGTGGAGTTTATCGACGGTAAACACCGGATTGCATGTCATCTCTATGCAGCGCATGAATCCAACTGAGGAGGATCAACATGGCATTGAGCAATACAAACGCACCCATTTTGGAAGTGCGCAATTTAAAAAAGTACTTCAAGGTCAAAAAAGGCATGCTGCATGCGGTGGACGATATCAACTTTACCATTGCACGCGGCAAGACCCTCGGTATCGTCGGTGAATCCGGCTGCGGCAAGAGCACGCTGGGCAGAACGATATTGCGGCTGACGGAACCCACCAGTGGAGAGATCCTGTTTGAAGGCAAAGATATTTCCAAATATGGAAAATCACAGATGCGCAGGATGCGTGAAGATATGCAGATTATTTTTCAAGATCCGTACGCCAGCATCAATCCACGCATGTCCGTCTCACAGATTATCCGCGAGCCCATGCTCGTTACACACAAATTCCCGGATACGGCGCAGCGCGAGGAGAAGATTGACCACCTGATGGAAACCGTCGGCCTGGCGCCCCGGCTCTTCAACGCCTATCCCCACGAATTGGACGGTGGTCGCCGTCAGCGAATCGGCATCGCCCGTGCGCTGGCTCTGGATCCGAAATTCATTGTATGCGATGAACCGGTATCTGCGCTGGACGTATCCATTCAGGCGCAGATTCTGAATCTGCTGATGGATTTACAGGATTCAATGGGACTGACCTATCTATTCATCACGCACGATCTGTCCGTCGTAAAGCATATTTCCGATGAAATCGCCGTGCTGTATCTGGGGCGCTGTGTCGAGAAGGCGCCATCCCGCGAACTCTTTGCCAATCCGCTGCATCCCTACACCAAGGCGTTGCTTTCGGCAATTCCGATACCTGACATCCGTGCATACAACAAGTCCATGGAAATTATTCATGGCGAAGTTCCGAGCCCGGTAAATCCGCCGGCTGGCTGCCGCTTTGCCGGCCGCTGTCCGCATTGCAAGGACGGCTGTATCGGCAAGGATCCGGAATTCCGCAGCGTTGGAAATGGCCACTTTGTCGCCTGTCCGTATGCGGAAGCGCTCGCATAAGGCGGAAAGGCTGACGCAATGTTTGATATCATTATAAAAGGCGCCTGGATCATTGACGGCAGCGGCAGTGATGCCCGCGTCTCAGACATCGCAATACGCGACGGATACTTTGCACACATCGGCCCCATCGGTGAGGAGACGAAGGCAAAGCTGGTGATTGACGCCCGCGGTTTGTATGCAATTCCGGGTTTTGTGGATATCCACCGTCATGGCGATCTTCTGCCCTTTCAAGGGAAAGGGACAGATGAAGAACTGCTGCAGGGCATCACCAGCTTTGTCAACGGCAATTGCGGATTTTCCTCGATACCCTCATCCCCCGGGCATTTTGAAGAATTGCAGCGCTATGCTCGACCTATCATGGGAGAAATACCGCATGACCTGATGGGATTGAGTGGAAAAGCATTTTTCCAGCGGCTCTCCAGTTGCCCGCTGTCTGCCAACACAGGCTATATGGTCGGCGCAGGCGCATTGCGCATCTGTGAAAAGGGTTTTGAATCCGGACCACTGCGGAAGAACGAATTGGAGAGAATCTGCGGCCTTCTAAATGAATTGCTCGACGCAGGCGCGCTCGGACTATCTATGGGCCTCATGTACGTCCCCGAGAATTTCACACCGGCAGATCAGCTGGTAGAAATCTGCAGAGTTCCGGCGCGCAGAGGAAAATTGATCAGCGTACACATGCGCGGAGAAGGCAGCAGTCTGCTCTCCTCCGTGAATGAAGTGGTGGATCTGGCGCGCCGTACGGGCGGAAAATTCCACATAAGTCACCTCAAGGCTGCCGGTAAGCGAACCTGGAACGACCTTCTTCCGCGCGCACTGGATACAATTCAACGGGCAAAGGCAGAGGGCGTGGATATCAGCTACGATGTATATCCCTACTGCGCAGGTTCAACCGCGTTGTATACACTGTTTCCCCCGGACGCACAGGAGGGTGGCGTCGCCAGCCTGGTGGAACGGCTCCGGGATCCGCAATTCCGCGCTCGCATGCGCCGTGAACTGGCGGAAGAACATGCGTCCTGGGACAACATCGTTGCATCCACCGGCTGGCAGAGCGTTACCATCGTCGACGCTTCCGATGAGAGCTGCATCGGGAAAAACCTCGAGATGATTGCAGCGGCGCGGAGAATTTCGCCCGCGGATTGTGCGATGGATTTGATGCTGGAAAACCGGGGCAATGTTCCCATGGTGATTCATTCCATGTGTCAGGATGACATGGAACTGGCTCTTTCCTCATCCGACGCCATCGTGATTTCCGACGCGCTGTATGCAGAGGGCGGTATGCCGCATCCACGCCGCTATGGTGCTGCCGCGCGCGCAGTTTCGCACTACGGCAAGCGCTTTGGCCTTTCCAGAATGGTGCGCGCCTGTACCGCGTTGCCAGCGGAACGCATGGGTCTTTCCTACCGCGGACGCATCGCCGAAGGATATCATGCGGATATGCTGCTTCTGGATATGAACCGTTTTCAGGATCGCTCGACATACACCGATCCCGTTCAGTTACCGGATGGAATTCATTCCATTCTGGTTAACGGCAACATCGCTGTTCGGGAAGGAAATGTTCTGGGAAATTATGGCGAAGTACTTTGAATGAATTGCAAATGAAAATGAGGAGGAATTCAAAATGAAAATTGAATCCAGACTAAATGAACTCGGTATCACCCTTCCCAACGCACCCGCCCCAGTAGCCGCCTATACACCCTGTCGTCGTACGGGGAATCTGGTATTTGTTTCCGGACAGGGACCGATCATCAACGGCACCCAAATGTTTACCGGAAAAGTCGGCGGAAGCGTAAGCGCGGAGGAAGCCTATCAGGCCGCGCGGTATTGCGGCTATAACCTGTTGGCTCAGTTAAAGAATTTCCTTGGAGATCTGGATCGCATCAAGCAGGTTGTGCATGTCAAGGGATTTGTTGCGAGCGAACCCAGCTTTACTGCGCAGCCTCAGGTCATTAACGGCGTCTCTGAGCTCATGGTTCAGGTCTTTGGCGACAGGGGATGCCACACGCGCTGCGCGTTAGGTACCAACGTGCTTCCGACAGATATTCCCGTGGAAGTGGAAATAATCGTTGAAGTGGAGTGATATGGCAATGCTCGATCCTACGCCTAGAGTTTGTATCGACTACGATATTGTCACGGGAAATATTCAGCGGGCGCTGACCAGAATGAAACCCTACGGTCTGGCACATCGGCCACACATCAAAGCGCACAAGAGCGTGGAGCTGGCCAGATTGCAAATCGAAAAGGGATGCAAGGGCATTACCTGTGCAAAATTGAGTGAAGCTGAAATCATGGCGAACGCAGGTATCGATGATATTCTATTGGCCTATCCACTGATTGGCGAAGAAAAGCTCCAACGCTATAGCGCGCTGATCCAGAGGGGCATTCACATTATGACCATTGTCAACAGCCTTTACGGAGCGAATGGACTTTCCAGGCTGGGGAAACATCTGGATGTTCGCCTGCCCGTGCTGATCGAAATGGATGGCCACATCGGTCGCGGAGGTCTCAAGATGGGCGCCGATTTCGAGGATTTTGCAAGGGAACTGAAAAAACTGGATGGCATTGAGGTCAAGGGCGTTGAAGTGTACAGCGGAGACATTTATGATCTCAAGACCGAGGAAAGCATTCGTCTCCGCGCCCGTGAAGAGCGCAGTGAAATCCTTGAATGCGCAAACACCCTCAAAAAACTAGGCATGCGTCCTGAGGTCCTAAGTGGCGGTTCATCCTTCTCCGTGCTCTATCCCGAGGAGTTGGAAGGCATCACTGAAATCCGTGCCGGCAACTATATTTTCAATGACAATGCCCTGTTCAGTATAGGATTGATCCCGCGCGAATACTGTGCAATGACCGTAAAAGCCATGGTTGTCGGCAAGGCCAGGGATGACGTTGCGATCATTGATGCGGGCTCAAAAACGCTCAGCAGCGACCTGGTACATCTGCATGAAGGTTATGGCGCGGTGATCGGCCATCCACAGGCGGAAATCACAAAACTGAATGAGGAGCACGGCTTCGTACATATGGCTGATTTGGAGGTTGGCGATATTCTTGAAATCATTCCGAACCATGCGTGCGTGATTCCCAATCTGTATGATCGTCTGCCCGCTTACCGCGGAAAACAGTTCGATCACTGGATCAAAATCGACGCGCGCGGCATGAACTATTGACCTGTGCACATAACCTCCCCGCATCTGGGTTACGTACCCGATGCGGGGTTTGATTGTCTCCTGACAAACAACCACCAGCTCTGCTGGTGGACAAAAAAGCTTTAGCTATGGACAAAAAAGCCCTCGATGCTAAAATTGGGATAAGGTCTGCCAACCGAACCCAAAGAAGCAAGGAGGGAATCCATAAATGAATAAGAATAGTTTAGCACATACAAGTTGGAATTGCAAATATCATATCGTGTTTGCAGCAAAATACCGCAGACAGGTGATCTATGAAGAACTGAGAGCGGAGATCGGACAAATCCTAAGGAAGCTATGATGAGTCATTTCAATGGAAAACAGATATCCATATCCATATATCCGTCTTCTCTGATATTTCGGTATATATCAAATATCGGTCTGTTGTCCATCTGGTTACCTGTTTTTGAAAGCCACCTGCAGAAAACCTCCTGATATACCATAAACAGAAACTGCGGAAAGCCCTGATAGTGGTAAACCGCGTATTTGCCGCCTGCAAAGCTGTGGGTAAGAATCCTGGAATCCTCTTTCAGTGCCGGGTGATCCGGAGAAATCGTTTGGCAGAGCTCATACATGCACCTGTCCTCGTCTGTTATGGTCGGATCTTCGATGGTGGATTCCAAATAAACCGTATCCGCCGAAGAAAGGTGCGCATACTTTTTGATAAACTTACACCACTGCTCCGGCAAATCGTGATAATTGCCTTTCTTGCGCTCATACACAGCCAAAAAGCTGTCAAGCTCCTCAACGGTAATCAGGTTCTCCGACTTTTCCAGTTCGTCAATGGATTTCCCGTGCGCAAACGAACTCTGCTCCACCAGCTGCTCGCTTCTCTTCCGGAAATCTGCCGGGGAAATATTCAGATGTTTCTTGAATGCCGTTGCGAAGTTGGAGGAAGAATAGCCGTAGTCCATACCGATCTCGGCGACACTTTTGTCCTTTTCCACCTTGAGCCTCCATGCGCTTCTTTCCAAGCGGACACGCTTCATAAACTGGTAGAGCGCTTCATCGGTGTCCTCTTTGAACATGCGCATCAGATGGTATTTAGAATAACCACAATGCTTCGCAACATCGTCAACTGTGATTTCTTCTTCAAGATTGTCAAAGATAAAGCCGATGGCTTTGTTGATGACGGCCCGCCGGATTGTGGTGTTTTCTTTCTTTTCCATTTTTCATCACCTGCTTTCCAGCATTCTCTTATGCCTTCCAATCAGCCATGCCGAAACCATCGTTGTGAGCACTTCTGTGGCCGGAGCAGCCAGCCACACGCCCGTCATCCCCCAAATGGCTGAGAAGAGGAAGGTAAATCCAAGGAGAAGGACGATACCCCGCAGCGACGAGATGAGGGCAGAGCTGCGCGCATCCCCGCAGCTGGTGAAATACATGGAGTTGATCACATCGTATCCCATGAACAGGAAGCTGACCGCGTAGATACGAAAACCCGCCGACACCATCTCGGCTACAATTTCGCTGCATCCAAACATCCCGGCGTAGCGTTTTCCGAAAATGAAAAAGAACACCGCAAACAGGAAACCGATTGTGAGCAGTATCCGATTCGTGATCCCGCGAAGCTCCATTGCGGTTTTCTGTTCCCTTGCGCCCCAGCAAACACTCACGAGGGGGGTAAGTCCCTGTCCAAACCCAATTGCGATCATGCTGTATCCGTAAACCGCGAATCCAAGAATCGTAAATGCGGCGACGCCCTCAGCTCCCACATATTTCATCAGGACATAGTTGAAGGCGAACATGGAAATCGCGCTTGCCATCTCACCGATAAACTCGGAGGAACCATTCAGAATCGTTTCCCGATGCACCGCCTTGTCAAAGCGGAAGCGCCGGAAGCCGATGCTGCCGGACGGACGGAGGAACCATGCAAGCTGAATGCAGGCCCCAATGATCTGGATGATCAGGGAGGCAACGGCGCTGCCCTGCACCCCCATGGACAACCTGCCGACAAAAAGAAAGTCCAGCATGGCATTGAGAACGCAGCTCAGAATGCCGACCAGCATGCAGACCTGCGGTTTTCCGTCCACACGCAGAAACATTCCCAAGATCGTCCCCATCACCATCAGCGGGTAGGTGAGCAGCATTATGCGGTAATACTGCGTGAAGAAGCCGGACAGTTCGCCATCCGCCCTCAGCACCTTCAGGATCGGGGAAATCAGCAGGAACGCTGCGATGGATGTGAGTGTGCAGATCGCCCCGGCGGTCACCACAGTCTGGGAAAGCACCTCGGAAGCCTTGTGTTTATCCTGTGCTCCGAGTAGTCTGCCGCATATCACGGTTCCGCCGACGCCGACGCATAACCCCACGCCCAGGTAAAAATACAAAACCGGCAATCCGAGATTGATTGCCGCCAGCGCGTTTTCACCCACATAGTTCCCGGTGAAATAGCCGTCGGTGATTGTAATCACCGTTTGCAAAAGCATGGCAATAATGCTCGGGACGGAAAACTGAAGAATGGTTTTCAGCCTGTTTTCCTTGATTTCTCTTATATCCATAATCACATCTCTCCTTCGCTGCATTCCATTATAGAGATGTAATCGAATTATTTCTTCTGAATTCGTGCTATTGGGAAACACGCCTCCATGATTGCCGCTTGATGGTGTGGTATTTCTTCAAAGTATAGAAGAATAAGTGGGAGAAGTCAATAAAGATCGCTGTTCGGGATATGCGCAATAGCGAAACGCTCAACGTACTGGCAATAACGGCTTCGTCATGGCGATGGGCAGCTTTGAGAACAACGATGAGATGATCGAGAAGTAGCTGGTCCTCAAGGATACTGCTTTCCCCGGCACGGAATATAATAGGAGCGATGGTATTGCGATGGTGCTACGCTGGGCAACATACCTCTTTGACTTTTTCTTGGTTTTATGAACAAGGTTGGTTCCCGTTTTATTTTGCACCCACTCCGACTGCGACTGCACCCAATTTCCCGGCGGGCGTTTTATCTTGCGCTTTGTATCAAAGTAAGCGTGGGAAGCCAAACCTCCCGCAAGGGAGGTATCAGACTGTCAAAAAACCCCAGGAGAGCGCGAGAGGGCCGCAACCCTTTCGCTTTTCAATCGTGGTCGGCATAGCAGTCGCGCTACTGCGCTTTGCGCAAGCGCGACCAGCCCGCCAGAATCCCCTGGATTCTCGGCGGCGCTGCCGGAAACTCTGCTTTGCGGAGGAATCTGAAGGGCCGGGGGTAATAAGAAATCTCTTCGCCGGTTCCTTCCGGCTTTTCGATCCGTACCCCTTCCATTTTCAGCCGTTCTGCGCTATAATCTTTTCAGGACAGAGCTTTTCTCCCTCAGGTTGTGGATTGTCGCATCTTCATTTTACCTGTTCGGGCCGCTTTGTCTTTTTCTTTTATAAAACCCAAAATGCGAGGAATGCAATATGTCCGATCTGTACAAAAAGACCTATCGCGGCTATCTGGTGGATCACCACACGCCGGATCATCCGGGCGTCGGCTTTGAGAAGCTGGATGCGGGGGAGTGGGAGCGCTTCATCGAGGAAGCGAACCTGGACCACCTCATGCTCTACTGCAAGGATCACTGGGGCTACAGCTACTATGACACGGCCATCGGGAAGAAGCACCCCGCCCTGGGCGAGCGCGACTGGGTGCAGGAGCTGGCTCCGGTGCTGCGCAGGCATGGGATCGAGTTCACGGCCTACTACTGCTTTGAATACGATTCCTACGCAGTGAAGGCGCATCCCGAGTGGAGCACCATCAACCGCGACGATGTGCCGCTGGTCTGCGGCATGCCCACCAACTCCAGCAACGCCCGCTGGGGCATGCCCTGCTATGAGACGGACTACCGCGCCTACATCCTCGGCCAGCTGCGGGAGATCGTGGAGCGCTTCCACCCCGACAGCCTGTTCATCGACATCTTTGGCAAGTCCATGTGCTACTGCGCGGCCTGCCGGAAGCGCTTTAGGGAGCGCTTCGGCTACGAAGCGCCGCGCACGGATGAGGAGCTGATGGCGAGGAACGAGGATCTGGTGGAGTTCCTGGACGAGAGCGCCGCGCGGATGCTGGAGGACGTGAAAAAGGTCGTCAAGGCCATCGATCCGAAGCTTGCGCTGACGGTGAACTTCGCGGCGCACTATCCCAAGCACATCCGCGACGGCCTGGACTACATGTACACCGAGCCCTGGGCGGGGAACTGGCTCTCCGGGGCTTACGCCAGGGACACCTCCGGCGGGAAGCCTGTGCAGCTGGGCCCCGGCAACGTCTCTCGGGTGTACAACTACGAAAGCGTCAACCTCTACAAGCTGGCCACGGCGGAGATCGCCGCTCAGGGCTGCCACGTGTTTCTGTACAGCGAAGCCCTGCGCACGGACGGTTCGCTGGAGATGGAGGAGGCGCGGCGCATCGGCGCGGCTTATCGCGAGGTGGAGAAGTTCCAGATGTATCTTCAGAACCGCAGCGTCTATGCGGAGATCGGCGTCGTGCAGAGCGACCTGGCCGACGCGCTGCGGGTGGATCAGCCCATGCCCATGCGCTCCATCAGCCGAGCGCTGACCAGCGGCCTGCACCGCCAGGCGATCCTCGGCGCGATGCAGATGTGCGATTACGCAAAGCTCCCCTGGAGGATCATTCCGGATACGGAGCTGCGCGAGGAGGCCCTGCGGGGACTGAAAATGCTGATCCTGCCCAATGTGTTCCACATCGGCGCTGCAACGGCAGAGCTGCTGCGCGGGTTCGTGCAGCAGGGCGGCGTGCTGCTGCTCTCCGGAGAGAATGGCGTATCGGATGAAAGGGGCCATGCGCTCGATAACTTCGCACTGGCGGAGCTGATGGGCTGCCACCTCATCGGGAAGGACGAGACCTACCGCAAAAACAAGTGGTGCGGCTACATCCGTCCAAGCAACGATGCGATCTGGAAACACGCGCCTCAGACCACCCCGCCGGTTGAGGGCTACCAGCTGCAGCTGCGCCTGGACGGTGCGGCGGCGCTGGGCAGCTTCATCGATCCTGCGGTGAAGCTGAGTCCCAGCGAATGGATCAACTGGGGCAATCCCCAGCCGGGTCGGGAGAACGGCTTCCCGGCGATCTGCGAGAACCGCGTGGGCGATGGATATGTGGTCACGCTGGGCTTCGACATGTGCACCATGTTCCCCGGCACGTATCCCTGGCTGCGCACGCTGATCTGCGATTTGATGGAGAAGTACGTTTCGCCGGACGTGGCGCTGCGCACGGAGCTGCGGGACGTGCTGGAGCTGTCCTTCTACCGGCAGAACGGCGGCGACCTGATCGTGCACGAAATCTCCACCATGGCGCGGCTCACCGGCGGTGCGGTGACGCCCATACCGGGCGGCACGCTGGAGATCTCCGATGGACTGGGTCGGGTGCGCGAGGCCGCGCAGGTCTATCCCGTGGAGCGCGGCCTGCGCGTGCAGCGCGACGAGGCGCGGGGCGTTTCCTGCATCGATCTGGGCGACGTGGAAATCCACAGCACCTACAAAATCTCGCTGGAAGCGTAGGAAAGGTGCGAGCGCGCAATCACCTCGCCCCCTGATCTGAAACAAGATAGAAATTTTCTATTGACGAACGAACGGTAGGTAGTTATAATGGAGGTGCATCAAACCATCCTGGATGGAGCAAGGGAGGATCGCAATGGATCGCGGGAACACGAAGCAGGAGATACTGGAGGCGGCGCTGGAGCTGTTCTCCGTGCATGGCTTTGAGGCCACCTCCATCTCTCAGATTGCGAGCGCCGTGGGCATACGCAAGGCGTCCCTGTACAGCCACTTCGAAAGCAAGCAGGCGATTCTGGACGCGCTTGTGGAGGATGTGCTGGATCAGTATGCGGAGCATTCCATCTTTGCAAGGCGGGACGGGGATTCGGAGGACGCGCCCACGCCCGAGTCAACGGCGCAGCGGATCGTGGAGCAGCTGCGCTACATCCTGCACGACCCCCACATCAGCCGGGCGCGAAAGATGCTGGTGGTGGAGCAGTTCCGGAACCCGGAGCTGGCGCAGCTCCAGACCCGGCAGAATTACACCGACGTGCTCGCGTACTTCACATCTCTCGTGGAGCGGCTGATCCGCAGCGGAGTGTTGGCCGGAGAGGATCCCGGGATCATGGCGGCGCAGCTGTGCCTGCCGATTTCCACATGGATCAACCTCTGCGACCGGGAGCCGGAGCGGGAGGACGAGGTCATGGAGCTGGTCGGGCGGCACATCGCCCAGTTCTTCCGGGTCTATCGGAAGTGAAAATGGATTCAAAGTGGAGGCAAGCGCATGGAATACAGCAAACAGATCGTTCTGAAGGACGGAAGAACCGCGATCCTGCGGCACGGCGTGGAGGCCGACGGCGGCGCGGTGTTTGAAAACTTCAACCTGACGCACGGGGAAACGGACTACCTGCTCTCCTACCCCGACGAAAACAGCTTTACCGCCGAGCAGGAGGGCAAGTTCCTGAAGCGCAAGGCGGAGAGCGCGAACGAGGTGGAAATCATCGCGCTGGTGGACGGCAGGGTTGCCGGAACCGCCGGCGTGGACGCAATCGGCGCGAAGTACAAGCTGCGGCACCGGGCGGAGTTCGGCGTCAGCGTGCTGGAGGAATACTGGGGCTTGGGAATCGGCCGCGCCCTGATGGATGCGTGCATCGAATGCGCGCGGCAGGCGGGCTATGCCCAGTTGGAGCTGACCGTGGTCGCGGAGAATGCGCGGGCCGTCGAGATGTACCAGCGCGCGGGCTTTGTGGAATTCGGGCGGAATCCCCGGGGCTTCAATTCCCGGCTCAGCGGCTATCAGGAGCTCGTCTCCATGCGGCTGGAGCTGTGACGGGCTTGCAGGCGGAGCATATGAATCGGCTCATTTCCAGAATTGGCGCGGCGATGGTTGCGGCGACCGTCTTCCTGTTTGCGGTCTGCATGATCGCCGATTTTCTCTTCGGGTCCTACCTCGTGTGCATGCTGCTGCCCATCGGCTACATCATGATGGCCGCAGGCTTCCAGCAGGAGTGCGGCGAGGATCGGCGGGTCACCGCGAACGTCGCTCTGATCTTTGCGGCGGTCTATGCTGTGCTGATCCTGCTGGTGTACTTCGCCCAGACGACGAGCGTCCGCCTGGAGAACCTCAGCGACCAGGCGAGCCGCATCCTGAACTATCAGCGGGGCGGCCTGCTGTTCAACTATGATCTGCTCGGCTACGGAATGATGGCGCTCTCCACCTTCTTCCTCGGCCTCTCCATCCGGCCGGACGGCAGGGCGGACAGCTGGCTGAAGGGACTGATGCTGCTCCACGGCGTCTTCTTCATCGGCTGCTTTGTGACGCCCATGACGGGTGCGTTCACGGCCATGGCGGACGGCGGGGCGGGCAATGGAGGAACCATCGCGCTGCTGTTCTGGTGCGCGTACTTTTTTCCAATCGGGATGCTGGCGTTCAGGCACTTCAGAGAGAAGGATTGATCGCCTGCGGCTGTGTCCATCGGGCATGGCCGCATTTTTATAAATTATTGGCTACCGAACGATAGGAAGCATTCAACATCTTCAGAATGAACACATATGCATAGAAAAAGCGCCTATCTGCGGCGAGATTCTTCCGCTACAATATAGATTGTAAGCGCAAGAGCTGCAACAAGCAAAGCTAGGCGCGATTTGAGCCGAGGAGGAAACGCAATGAAAACCCTGCAAACCATTCAGAAGGCCTTCCGTGTTTTTCAGATTCTCGCGAAGGTGGCCTTCATTCTCACCATCGTGGGAGCATCGATCTGCGCCGTGGGCGCGCTGTGCTGCATGGTCTGGAACGCCGGTGGCCGGGTGTTCAGCCTCTTTGGCGAGCCGGTCACGGCCTTTGCCGACGCCGGGAACATGAAGCAGATGACGGCCCATCTGCTCTCCAATCTGGTCTACCTGACCACCGACGCCATACTGCTGGGCTTCGCCGGACGCTACTTCAGCGCCGAGCAGGCCGAGGGCACGCCCTTTACGGAGCGCGGCGCGAAGCTTGCACAGCGGCTCGGCGTGCGCTGCATCTGGATGCCCATCGTGTCCATCGTGATCGCATCCGTCATCACCACCTGCCTGGGCGTGAAGGGTGGCGACGTGAGCAACCTTCCCAGCGTAATCACCGGCGTCGTTCTGATTCTGGCATCGCTGATCTTCCGCTACGGCGCGGAGCTGGAGGCGAAATGCGAAGCGCGCGCACGGGGTCTGACATGAGAAAGCGCTTCTTTATCCCGGCCTGTGTGCTGGCGGCTGCGGCCCTCGGCTTTATCGCCTACGCCGTGGGACACCCGGAGCTGTCGTTCCCATGGAGCGTTCGGATCACCCACATCCTCTACGGACTCTATGCGGATGCGGTGGCGTTGCTGTTCGTGCTGGCATTCTGGAAGAGAGCAGGCTGGATGCATGCGCTGACGCTCCTGCTCGAGCTGGGCGCGATCTTCTTCCTGGTGCAGTCCATGTGCAGCGTGTTCCCGGAGGGAGAGGCCAACTGGTATCTGCCGCTGGCGCTGGGACTGAACTGCGTCGCGCTGCTTTTGAACCTGACCGCAATCCGGCAGAGGAAGCGGGACATGACAGAAAACAGGGAGGCAAATCAATGAATCTTACATATGATCATAAGCCCGCCATGCGCTTCATCGGCTTTTCCACCTCCATCCGCCCGGAGGAGGGGTATCAGAAGTGCCCCGAGTTCTGGGAGAAGGAGTATGCGCAGCGGTTTGCGCGGCTCTGGCAGACCATGCAGCCGGAGAATCCGCTGGAGGCGGCCATCCTCGAAAACGGCGTGGGCATGTTCGCCATCTGCGAGGAGAGGGAAGGTTTCTTTGAATACTGGATCGCCGGGCTGTATCGGGGCGGCGAGGTGCTGGAGGGCCTGAAGCTCCGCAGCTTTCCCGAGGGCGACTGGGCGATGTTCTCCGCGAAGGGCCCCCTGCCCGGCTCCCTGCAGGAACTGAACGCGAGGGTCTGGCAGGAGTGGCTCCCCGGCGAGGGCAGGAGATACAGCGCGGACGGCAAAACCATGCTGGAGGTCTACTCCCCCGGCGACATGCGCAGCCCCGACTACGAGTGCGGCATCTGGGTGCCAGTGCGCTTGCCGGAGGAAGAGGACGGGTATGAGGCGGCGGAGATCGTCTCGACCATGACGGTCACGGGGATCCTGTAAATCATGCGGAACTGAATTTGACGCTTTGGCGCAGCAGGGGAGGAAGAAAATGAAGCGATTGTTGATTGTCAATACGCTGCCGGAGCACGATCCGGCGGTTGCCCCCGCGCTGGAGGCGCTGAAGGGCTGCGCGGAGGAGGTTCAGCTGATCCACGCCTACGAGATGAAGCTGCGCCCCTGCGTGGGCTGCAACGCCTGCTGGCTGATCACCCCGGGCGTGTGCTCCATCCGGGACGGCTATGAAGAGCTGCTGAATGCCTATCTCGCCTGCGACGCGGCGGTCTTTCTGTCCGGCACGGCGCTGGGCTTCGTGGATCACCGCATGAAGAACGTCATCGACCGGATTCTGCCGCTGGCGACAATGTACATCCACATCGTGGACGGCGAGTGCCGCCACGTGCCCCGCTACGATGGGAAGCTCCGCTTCGGCCTGCTGTACGCCGGTGCGGCGGACGGGGCCTATCTGAACCGCTGGATGGAGCGGGTCATGCTGAATCTCGGCGGGGACAGCCTGGGCGCATATCCCATTTCCGATGCAAGGGAGGTGCTTGCATGCATCTAGTCATCATCAGCGGCGCTGCCCGGCCCCAGTCCAGGAGCAACACCGCCAAGGTCATTGCCGCCTTCCGAAAGGGCTTTGAGGAGGGCGGCAATACTGCGGAGGTCTGGTATCTGTCCGACCGCAGGCAGTGGGAGGGCGCGGCGAAGGCCTTCGGGCAGAACGGGCACATCCTGATCGCCCTTCCCCTGTACGTGGAGAACATCCCCGGCATACTGCTGGAGTTCCTGTCCGGGCTGACGCCGAAGCAGACGAGTGGAACCCAACTGGCCTTCCTGCTTCAGGGCGGCTTCCCGGAAGCCTGCCAGAGCCGCTGCTGCGAGGCGTATCTTGAGACCCTGCCCGCCCAGCTGGGCTGCGACTACGCCGGAACCCTCATCAAGGGCGACATGTTTGGAACGAGCCTGGTGGACGAAAAGACTCGGCAGAAGATGCTCTCGCCCTTTGCGGAGATGGGACGCAGCTTTGCCCGCACCGCCCGCTTTGAGAAGTCCGCCGTGGACGCCTTCGCGGGCCCGGAAACCATGTCGAAAAAGCAGATCCTCATGTACAATCTGCTGGGCAAGCCCCTCTCCCGCTTCTATCTGGCGCGCATCGCAAAGAAGCTGGGCTGTCGGGAGCGGCTGGACGCGCGGCCCTATGAAGGAGCGAGATCGTGATGCGTCCGATTGCAATTGTCTACACATCCAGGGCCGGTCACACCCGGCAGTACGCCCAGCTGCTGGGGAAGCAGCTCTGTCTCGCGGTTTACGCCCTTGATGAGGCCCTCGCCCAGCTCACCGACGGAAGTCAGGTGATCTATCTGGGCTGGATCCACGCAAGCCGCGTCAAGGGCTATGCCAGTGCGGCGAGGCGCTTTTCCATCTGCGCGGTCTGCGGGGTCGGGCTGTGCGATACCGGGACGCTTGTCGCCGAGGTGCGCAGGGCCAGTTCCATTCCGCAGGAGATCCCGCTGTTCACGCTCCAGGGCGGTATCGACCGCAGTGGGCTGAAGGGCATGGACAAGCTGATGATCTCCATGCTCACCAGGGGACTCGCCGCCCAGAAGCAGCGCTCTTCCCGGGAGGAGCGGATGCTGGAGCTGCTGGGCAGGGACGAAAGCTATGTCCGCGGGGAAAACCTCGCCGGAATCCTGCGATGGTACAGGGAAAACTCAAAGGAGAAAGCAAAATGAGGAGAGCTTTCGTATACATCTTTCTGGCCGCGCTGGCGCTTGCGGCTGCGTCCATGCTGACCGGCTGCACGGACTTCCGCACGTCCAGCTACGCAAATGCGGATCGCTACACCGCCGGGGATGCGGAGTTCACCGAGAAAATCGAGAAAATTGAGATCGACTGGGCCGGCGGCAGCGTGAATCTGGTTCTCCATTCGGGGGACACGGTTCTGCTGACGGAGGCGGCGGAGGAGGGCATGCCGGAGGAACTTCGGGTGCACTGGTGGCTGGAGGGAAGCACGCTGCACGTCCAGTATGCGGCCTCCGGCGCAAAGCAGCGCGCGTTCAATTCCTGGCGCAAGGAGCTGACGCTCACCGTGCCGGAGGCGCTGTCCCTCGACGATATCGAAATCCGCACCGCATCCGCCACGGTTGCTGCGGAAGGTCTGACGGCGGAGACGCTCGACATTTCCACCGCGTCGGGCAGCATCCGGCTCGACTGCGCCGCGGATGCAATCCGGCTCAACAGCGCGTCCGGCAGCGTACAGCTGACCCAGCGGGACAGCGCCGCCGAGGTCTGCATCGAAACCGCCTCCGGCAGGATCGACGCGGCGCTGGGCCACGTCGACGCGGCGGAGCTTGAATCAGCCTCCGGCAGGATTGCGCTGACGGCCGCATCTCTGGATTCCCTGTCGACAAAGACGACCAGCGGCGCGATTCGCTGCGAACTGGAAGCCGCGCCGTCCACATGCAGGCTCCGCTCCACCTCCAGCGACGTTGCGCTCAGCCTCCCAGAGGACGCGGACTTCACCGCGAAGGTCAGCACCACCAGCGGCGACTTTGAATCCGATTTCGCCCTGAAGAAGGACGGCCGCAACTACATCTGCGGCAGCGGAAGCGCCGGGATTGAGATCGACACCACCTCTGGGGACGTTTCGATCCAGAAGAACTGAGCGAAAGGGCATTTCCCCTTCCACAGAGACAGGAGGAACCATGGGAAGGAAACTGCTGAACCCGCTGCCCATGCTCATCGCAGGCCTGGGCGCGGGGATCCTGTCGCGCCTACTGGACATCCATACGCAGAATCTGGGCGAGATCTTCTCGCAGCTGGCGGTGTGGATACTCCTCGGCACGCTGATTTCCATCTACAGCGCTGTGCCCAAGCGGGCAGCGGCCAACGTCCTCTGCTTCTGCCTGGGGATGCTGGCGGCATATTATGCCGTGGCTGCGCTCACCCGTGGCGTGTACGACCGCAGCTTCATCATCGGCTGGACGGTCTTTGCCCTGTGTTCGCCGGTTCTGGCGAGCCTTGCGTGGATGTCAAAGCGCAAGGGGCTGCTGCCCGGCATCCTGCGCGTCGGGATCGTGACGGTCTCCGCGCTGTCCTCCGTGCTGCTGTTCGGCAGGTTCAGAATCTACGACCTGCTGATCGACGGCTGCCTGATCTACTTTCTGTTCTTCGCAGATGTGCACAGGGATGCGGGCAGAGGGCGCTCCTAGGAGAATCCGCCGGGCAGCTTATCCTGTACGATATACGCGATGCATGAGAATATGCCGGAAGGCTGGAGGTACAAAAGATGGTAAGCAATACAATCCGCGGCGCCCGCTGGGAGTTCCCGGTGGAGAAGCTGTGCTATCTCTTTCTGGTCTTTCTCATGGGCTGCCTTGTGGGGTGGATGTGATTGCGGGAATGAATCCGGAAGTTTTCAGAAGGAGCGATGGGATATGATGGAAAAACGATTAAGAATGCTTGGAATATTGGGGTTGATCAGCCTGCTGTCCTATACGGCAATGGTGGTTCTGTCTCCGTTGGCGTATCCGGGCTATGATTGGCTGAGCATGGCCGTCAGTGATTTGTCTGCAGAGGGCGCACCCTCCGCAGCGCTTGCAAATCAACTCAACGCATTGTTCGGGCCATGCGGATTGGTTTCCATTATGGCAGTTTGTGTAGGCGTAGCCGACTGTAAATCGAAACTGATGAAGCTGGGAGTTTATTTTTTTGCTGCCATGGAATGGATATGCAATGTGGGATACCAGCTTTTCCCCTGGGTCAGCGGCGCAC
The DNA here is from genome assembly GCA_030537335.1 of Clostridia bacterium. Lineage (GTDB taxonomy): Bacteria > Bacillota > Clostridia > Christensenellales > Aristaeellaceae > SFTH01. Next base: position 33,050 of record JAUNNK010000008.1, read on the forward strand.
CGGCGTCCAATCCGCAAAATACCATGCATCTTGCCGTCACTGTGTTGGTGGTGGTGTTTTCATTGGCGTCGCTGGTGCTGATTGCTGTCGGAACGAAGAAGGATCAGAATAAATCGCTGCATGTATGGGCAATTGTCTGCCTTGCGGCGATGATCATCGGTCCGATCGGTACATCCTTGCTTCCGAAAACGGTATTCGGCCTGTTTGAAAGATTCAGTACATTTTCAGCGGTTGTATTCAACGCGGTTCTGGGAATCTATCTCATGAGTGGGTGGTTTACCGATGAGAGGGCGAAGTGAATGAAGAGAATTCTGATCGTTGAAGACGACGAGGCCATCCGAACGGAACTGTGCGCCCTGCTCCGGGCCAACGGCTACCTGCCGGTGGAGGAGATGCCCTGCGACCTGATTCTGATGGACGTGAACCTTCCGGGGGAGAGCGGCTTCACCCGCTGCCGGAAGCTGCGGCAGCAATCCGACACCCCGGTGATCTTCCTCACCGCCCGGGACACCCCGGAGGACGAGCTGCTGGCCTTCGGCGTGGGCGGGGACGATTTCATCCGCAAGCCCTACAACTCCGCCGTGCTGCTGGCGCGGATCGGACGGATGTCGAAGGGCGCGGCGGCGGATGCATGCACCGTCCGTGGGCTGACGCTGAACCTGCCGGGCATGAAAGCTGTTTTTGACGGCAAGACCGTGGAGCTGACGAAGAACGAGACGCGCATCCTCTGGTGTCTGATGCAGCGGGAGCTGTGCACCCGGGACGAGCTGATCGAGGATCTGTGGACGAACGGCATGTACGTGGACGGCAACACCCTCTACGTCAATATCGGCAGGCTCCGGGAGAAGCTTAAGCAGCTCGGCGCGGACGGCTTCATCCGCACGGTGCGCGGCGTGGGGTACCGTCTATGAGTTTGTGGAAGTACGTCTGCGCAAAGGCCGTGCCCCTGTGCGCGGCGGCGATGGCAAGCCTGTATCTCCTGCTGGTGGGCATTTTCTGCGCAATTCCCGCTTCTCTGCTGCTGATCCTGCTGCTCAGCGGCGGTTTTGTGCTGCTGGCCTGCGTGCTCATCGGCTGGCGGCGCACCGACCGCCGGCTCCGGGCGCTGCGGCGTCGCCTGGACGCGCTGCCGGAGAGGTACCTCATCGGCGAGACGCTTCAGCGTCCCCGGGATGCGGTGGAGCAGGAATACTATCTATTGATGAAGGAAATCTCCCGCTCCGCCATCGGCGCGGTGGAGCAGGCCCGGTCGGAGATGGAGGACTACTGCGACTATGTGGAGCGCTGGGTGCACGAGATCAAGACGCCGCTGACCGCCTGTTCGCTGATCCTCGCCAACGGCGGGGATTCGTCCAAGCTGCGGCGGGAGCTGCGCCGCGCGGACAACCTGAGCGAGACCATCCTGACCTACGCCAAGCTGCGCACGGCGGAGAAGGATACCCAGATTGCGCCCGCCGACCTTCGCGCGGCCTGCGACCAGGCCATCCGGGAGGAGATGGAGCTGCTGATCGCGGCGGACATCTCCGTGTCCATCGACGGGGTGGCGGAGGTGTACACGGATGCGAAGCGCGTGGTGTTCATCCTAAAACAGCTGCTGATCAACTGCGCCAAGTACTGCCCCGGCTGCCGGATTCAGATCGAACTGGAGCCGGGTTGCCTGATCTTTGAGGACGACGGCCCCGGCATCCCGGCCCACGAGCGGACGCGGGTCACGGAGCGCGGCTTCACCGGAAGTGCGGGGCGCAGGCGCGGCGGCAGCACCGGCATGGGGCTGTACATCGTAAGCAAGCTGTGCGAGGCGCTGAACATATCTCTGGAGATCGCCTCCGAGGAGGGGCGCTACACCCGCTTCAGCTTCCGCTTTCCCAACTGAATCCAACAAAACTGTAAGACAGGATGCGGTCAGCGTTGGAACAAATCGGGTCCTTTTGCGGTACAATCGCCGTGAAAGGCTGGTGAGTAACCATGAACACTCTGCTTGAAATCAAAAATGTGAGCAAATTCTACGGCAGCGGAGACAACGTCTCCCGGGCGCTGAACGGCGTGAGCTTCGCCATGGAAAGGGGCGAATTCACCGCTGTCATGGGCGCGTCCGGCTCCGGCAAGAGCACGCTGCTGAACGTCATCGCCACCATCGACCGCCCCAGCTCCGGCAGCATCCTGCTGGAGAGTCGCAACATTGCCGAAATGCGGGAGCAGGCTCTGGCCGCGTTCCGCCGGGATCGCCTGGGCTTCATCTTTCAGGAGTACAACCTGCTGGACACGCTGACAGTGGCCGAAAACATCGTACTGCCCCTGAACCTGCGGAGATGCGCTCTTTCGGAGACGAAGAGACGGCTTGCACAGGTCGCCGCCGCGCTGGAGATCGCGGAGCAGCTGGACAAATTCCCCCGGCAGCTCTCCGGCGGTCAGCGGCAGCGCGCCGCCTGCGCCCGCGCGCTGATCACCGAGCCCGCGCTGATTCTGGCGGACGAGCCCACCGGCGCGCTGGACAGCGCCAACTCCAGGAGCCTGATGCAGACCTTCACCCGGATGAACCAGAGCCTCGCCTCCACCATCCTCATGGTGACCCACGACGCGGTGGTCGGCTCCTACGCAGATCGCGTGCTGTTTCTGAAGGATGGGAAGATCTGGAACGAGCTGTACCGGGGGGATCGCAGCCGCCAGAGCATGTACCACGAGATTCTGAACGTCATGGCGGCGCTGGGAGGTGAGGCGGATGTTCGCTAAGCTTGCCCTGCGGAACGTCCGGCGGCAGATCGGCAGCTACCTGATCTACTTCGTCACCGTCGCGCTGAGCATCGCGCTGATGTTCGCGGTCAACAACCTCAGTTACAGCGACCGCATCCGCTCGCTTGCCGAGGATTCCTCCGACGTGCGCACCATGTTTGCCATGGTTACGGTGCTGTCCTGCCTGGTCACAGCTCTGGTGCTCAGCTACGCTACGGGCTTCATGCTGAAGCTGCGCCGGAAGGAATTCGGCATGTATCTGACGCTGGGCATGACCCGGCGCAACATCCAGACGCTCTTCGCCTGCGAGACGGGCATCCTGTCCTTCCTCGCCATGCTGGCGGGCATGGGCGCGGGGCTGGTGATCTTCCAGCTCCTCGTGGCGCTGTTTTCCTCCCTGATGGAGCTGCCCTTCGCCGTCTCCGCCTATTCCGTTGAGGGGATTTTGCTGACACTGACGGTGAGCCTCGGCATGTTCCTGCTGTCCACGATGGTCTCCCTGCGCTACCTGAAGAAAACCTCGATGGCGGAGCTTCTGAAGGCCGAAGCTGTGGAGCGAAGCGAGAAGCACCCCGCCCTCTGGCGCGCGCTTTCGATTGTGGCGGTTGCGGGCCTCACCGTCAGCCTGATCGTGACCTACCGGAATCTGATGGCGGCGTTCCGCGATCAGGATGGCGTGGTCGTGCTGCTCTGGCTCGTGGTGGATCTGGCGATGGTCTTTTTGGCCCACTTCACCCTGTCCAGAGCCCTCGCCGGGGCGCTACTGCGCAGGGAAAAGCTGAAGAATCGCGGCGCGAACGCGGTGGTGCTGCGGGGGCTCTCCGGCAGGGTGTCCATGAACGCCCTGCTCATCGGCGCGCTGGCCACGATTCTGGTCTTCGCCGTCGGCATGTCCAATATTGCGATGGGCGAGAAGGTCTACGCGGACTGCTCTGTCGCGAAGGACTGCCCCTACGATGTGCTGGCCATGCTCAACTGCGCGCGAGAGCCGGAGATCTCCCTGGAGGAGGGCGAAAAAATCATCGAAAAGTACAGTCCCATCTCCTCAAAAATGGATTTTCAGCTCCATTCCGCAGGCGAAACCACCCTCTGCAGCAGCGTCCTGGGCTACGACCTCATGGGCTGGACGGACAAATACTTGCCCCTGAGCCAGTTCAACGCCCTGCTGACGGGCTGCGGCTGGGAGCCGGTGGCGCTGGACGGGCAGTACCTGGTCGTCACTGGTGTACAGGGCATCAGCGAGGTGGACTTTTCAGACAAGATCGTGACCCTGAACGGCAAGCCCTATTCCTGGGCAGGGAGCAGCGCAAGTTACCCCGAATTTGCCCGGCGCGCGCGGCTGTACTTCGTCGTGCCCGACGAGGCTCTGCTTGGCATGCCCGTCTCGGACGTGTGCGCCGCATACACGCTGGAAAACCACCGCCCGGATTCCCAGGCCATGCTGGCGGAGCTGACCTACCTCCGGCAGACGGAGGAAGGCCCGGAGGAGTGGTGCGACTTCGCGATTCGCGAGGAGTATCGCCTGTGGAGCAACGTCAACGCGGGAACGCTGCTGATCGGCACGCTGTACGTCTCCACTGTGTTCGTCTGCATGGCGCTGGCCATCCTCTCCGTGAAGATCCTGTCCACACTGGACGAGGAGCGCAGGCGCTTCGCCATCCTGTACCGCCTGGGTGCGGACGAAAGGACGCAGAAGTCCGCGCTGCGCAAGCAGATCGGCGCGTTCTTCCTGGCGCCCTTCGCGTTTCCACTGCTGATGACCGTGCCCATGGGCCTGATCTTCGGCAAAGTGTATGAAATCTGGGACTTCGGCCTGAACGGCTGGAGGGCCATGGAGACGGCGGTGCTGATCGCGCTGGTGGTCGCGGGCGCGTACGTGCTGTACTTCCTGATCACCTACTTCATCTCCTGCGGCCATGTGATCTGTCGCGGCGCGGAGGGCGGCGGGAACGAGCGCGGCCTTTGAAGAAGCATGTTTCCCCTCTCGCCGGAGCGCCTCTGGTTGACGGCGCGGCGATTCTGCGGTAGAATACCAAGCGACGGGAGGGGACGTAATGGAGCAGAACTTTGGCGGCGAATTCCTTGATGCGATTCGGGAGTTCCGCCTGCCCGCATACGATGAGATCCCGGATACCGGGCTGTATCTGGAGCAGGCCGCGCGCTACGTGTCCGAGGCGCTTCAGCCGCTGTCGGGCGCGGGCGTGACCGGTTCCATGGTCAGCAACTACGTCAAGCGCGGACTGGTTGCGAATCCCGTGCGCAAGCAGTACAGGCGGGAGCAAATCGCCCACCTGTTCTTCATCGCCGTGGCGAAGTCGGTGCTGTCCATCGAGGATCTGCACCTGCTGGTGCAGCTGCAGCGCAGCGGCTACGACAGCCGCGCGGCCTACAACTACTTCCGCACCGAGCTGGAGCGCGCGCTGCGCTGCGCCTTCGGCCTGGAGACCGCGCCGCCGTTGCCGGACGCACGGGACAGCCGGGAGAAGCGCATCCTGCACACGGCCATCCTGGCCATCGCCCACAAGCTGTGCCTGAACGCCCAGCTGAACCGGCTGCGCGGCGGCGACTGACCCACTGGACAGATCGTTATTTTTGCGTAAATCTGCACCTGCCGGAGGTTTCCGGGATCGGGCGTTCAGATCACCGCGCTTGACATTTCCTTCCTCCGGGCGTATAATATTCTCGGTCAGAGAAGAGCACTGCTTCAGGAAGACGGGCAGTGTTTCTTTCTGTATTATTATTTTTGCCGCACGTGCGTGGCAGGAGGTTCCTACAATGTCTGATACCCGCCAACTTACCCTTACAGATAAGAAAAAACTCGAAGCGGATCTGGCCGAGCTGATGGAGGCCAAGAAGCGCGTTGCCGAGGAGATTCAGATCGCGCGCGGCTTCGGCGATCTGAGTGAAAATGCTGAGTACGACGCTGCCAAGGCCAAGGAGGCCGAGGTTTACGGAAATATCAATCGCATCGAGCAGATTCTGCGCACCGCCACCTTCGTGGACGACAGCGCCGCTTCCACCGATGTGGTGTCCCTGGGCAACATCGTGCGCGTTCTGGATATGGAATACAATGAGGAGGATGAATACACCATCGTCGGCTTTACTGAGGCCGATCCCATGAAGCTGTTCATTTCCAATGAGTCCCCCATCGGCGAGGCGCTGATCGGCGCCCACCTGGGCGACACCGTCGTGGCCAACACCCCCGGCGGCAAGGTCAGCCTGAAGATTCTGGACATTCGCAAGCGCTGATTTTCCCCACCGACCGAATCGACCGGCATGTTTTGCACACGCCGGTCTTTTTAAAGGAGCATTCAAATGGCTGAAGAAATCAACAACAACACCCCGGAGCTCTCCCAGCAGGAGCTGTCCGAGCAGAACCGCATCCGCCTGGAGAAGCTGCAGGCCCTGCAGGCGGAGGGCAAGAATCCCTACGCCATCACCACCTACGACGTCACCGACCACTCCGCGCAGATCGTGCGCGACTTCACCGACGAGACCGAAAAGACCGTCTCCATCGCGGGTCGCATGATGTCCCGCCGCGTGATGGGCAAGGCCAGCTTTGCGCACCTGCTGGACCGCGAGGGCCGCATTCAGGTCTACGTCCGCCGCGACGACGTGGGCGAGGACGCCTACAAGGCCTTCAAGAGCTTCGACATCGGCGACATCATCGGCGTGAAGGGCTTCGTGTTCCGCACCAAGACCGGCGAGATCTCCGTGCACGCGCAGGAGATCACCCTGCTGACCAAGTCGCTGCATCCGCTGCCGGAGAAGTTCCACGGCCTGCAGGACACCGACACCCGCTATCGCCAGCGCTATCTGGATCTGATCGTCAATCCCGACGTGAAGGACACCTTCGTCAAGCGCAGCAACATCCTGCGTGAGCTGCGCGCCTTCCTGGACGGCCGCGGCTTCCTGGAGGTGGACACGCCCATCCTCACGCCCTTCGAGATCGGCGCCTCCGCGCGCCCGTTCTACACCCACCACAACGCGCTGGATCTGGACATGGTGCTGCGCATCGAGACCGAGCTGTACCTCAAGCGCCTGATCGTCGGCGGCATGGATCGCGTCTACGAGGTGGGCCGTATCTTCCGCAACGAGGGCATGGACACCAAGCACAATCCGGAGTTCACCACCATCGAGCTGTATCAGGCCTACACCGACTTCCACGGCATGATGGATCTGGTGGAGGACATGATGAAGACCGTCGCCCAGAAGGTGTGCGGCACGCTGGTGGTTCCCTACCAGGGCCACGAGATCGATCTGGGCCACTGGGAGCGCCTGACCATGGTGGAGGCCGTGAAGAAGTACAGCGGCGTGGACTTCAACGACTGGAAGACCGACGAGGACGCCATCGCCTGCGCCAAGGCCCACAACGTGGATCTGCCCGAGGTGCCCACCAAGGGCGCGATTCTGGCGGAGTTCTTCGACGCCTTTGTGGAGGAGAAGCTGATCCAGCCCACCTTCATCTACGATTATCCGGTGGAGATCAGCCCGCTGGCCAAGCGCAAGCCGGACGATCCCGCCTTCACCGAGCGCTTCGAGTACTTCATCAACGCCACGGAGTTCGGCAACGCCTTCTCCGAGCTGAACGATCCCATCGATCAGCGCGGCCGCTTCGAGCGCCAGGTCGCCGAGCGCAAGGCCCTCGATAAGGACTGCCGCGCCCAGGTGGACTACGACTTCGTCACCGCCCTGGAGTACGGCATGCCCCCCACCGGCGGCCTCGGCTTCGGCGTGGATCGCCTCGTCATGCTGCTCACCAACTCCGACTCCATCCGCGACGTACTCCTCTTCCCCACGATGAAGCCCATCGACTGAGGAAATGCTGGGAGACAGGGGGTTTGAAGTATCTGAAAGCGAAAACTTACTTCATTTACTTCAAACTTACTTCAAAATACATTTGAATAAGGCTCAAACACAGCTCAAAGACAAGCATCTCACAATGAGGTGCTTGTTTTTTATACATAAAGAGAAAACGCCTTTCCCCATATGGGAAAGACGCTTCTCGAAATTCTATCCTGCACAGATTGTCAGACTTCCACACAAAGTACTTTGTCCGTCAATGTCTTGACGAGTCATTTTGATGCCAGTATGTGGGAAGATTACATTAGTATCTTCTAAAAAGTCAACCAAAATTATATTGCGATCCCACTCGTCCCTTTTTTTACCAGCACTTCCCAGAGGGATCTTGCGCGCAACAGGATTTTCAGGTGCGTGCCAATGAAAATTCTCTTTTTCATATGTGGTATAGACTGCAATATCGCGCAATTTTATATCTAGTACACTCGCTAAAGCACTGATACTGCATGACGACATCATAGAGTGCGCCGTCCCAATCGGTAACGCGGTACATTTTTCCGCTGCCAAGCTGGATAATATCATCCCGTACATGCCGGATCGGCATGCAATGATTCATTTTTTCACGCAGCCAACCGGGTTCAATTCGCTTGATTTCTTCTTTTCTCTTGGCCTCTCCTGGCGAGTTTCTCCCAACGGGAGAGACTTCGCCAACTTCAACTGTTGTTGAAGGAAGATATAAGATCCGCGTAAGCGGAGCGTTATCGCCTGCCGTTAGCTCTGTATTAAGGTAGTTGATCGTCTATGCGATACTATCTGTTCCTTAACCAATGAGATCATTTCGAGCATCACATGTCGTCGTTGGATAATTGAATCTTTTAAATAAGAAATAGTATGAGACCAAAAGGGAAGACAAAGTAAGCTCCAACCAGGTAAAATGAAAATGCGACAATCCACAACCTGGAGGGAAATACTTTGT
>JAUNNK010000131.1 GCA_030537335.1 Clostridia bacterium
GGGAGAAGGGCCTGATCATCGGCCAGCGCACCGCGGAGGATCTGAAGATCGACCTTGCCACGGCGCTGGAGATCCCCATGACCGAGGTGGAAAACGTTACCCTGCGCGGCCGCGACGCGCGCACCGGCAAGCCCGCAACTGCGGAGATCAACGCGCTGGACGTGCAGCGCGCCATCCTGCCCGCGCTGGACAGCCTGCTGGAGAGCATCCGCGAGGCCTTCGAGAACACCCCGGCGGAGCTTGCGGAGGATCTGCTGACCAATGGCATCCACCTCTCCGGCGGCGGCGCGCTGTTGGAGGGCCTGCGGGAGCGCCTCGCCGCGATGCTGAACATCCCCGTGAACATCAGCGAAAATCCCCAGGACGAGGTCGCGCGCGGCGCGTGCATCGCCGCCTCCGACGACAAAATTTACCAGAAGCTGCAGCTCACCGGCTGCCTGCTCGAGGTCTGATCCAAACTCCCATCCGAAGGAGCAACACAAATGGCTAAGAAAAAGTCGCGCGGCAAGCGCTATTCCACCAAGCGGAACCCTGAGGTGCAGAGCACCCGCCTTCGCAAGCTGCGCCGCATCCTGTTCACCATACTGGTCGTTCTGATCGTCGCCGCCGTCATCTTCTTCCTGGTGATCCGCAGCAGCGGTCAGATCTCCATCTTTGAAAACGCCGTCGGCACGCTGGTCACACCGGTGCAGAACGCCTTCCGCAGCGTCACCACTGGCGTCAAGGACTTCTTCACCGATCGCAAGAGCCTCTCGGAGCTTCAGCAGGCCTATGACGCGCTCTCCTTTGAGAACGAGCAGCTGCGCATGGAGCTGCAGGAGGCTGAAGAGGCCGTGCAGGAGAACGAGAACCTCAAGACCCTGCTCGACGCGCAGGATACATATACCTCACTCGACCCCATCTACGCCAAGGTGATCGCCCGGGACGCGGGTCCCTGGTTTGAGACCTTCTCCGTCAACCGCGGCTCCAACAGCGGCGTGACCACCGGCATGGCCGTGGTCAACGGCGACGGCCTGATCGGCCGCGTGTACGAGGTTGGCCTGAACTATTCCAAGGTCATCTCCATCATCGATTCCCGCAGCTCGGTTGCCTGCCTGATGCAGCGCACACGCGACAACGGCATCATGCGCGGCCAGGTTTCCTCCGACGACGACACCGCCGAGTGCTTCGTCTACTACCTGCCCAACATCAACAGCATCTCCCCCGGCGACACGGTGATCACCTCTGGCACGGACTCCACCTATCCCAAGGGACTCAAGATCGGCACCGTCACGGCCCTGAGCTTGGACGCAGGCTCCGAGGGCACCTATGCGGTGGTCACGCCCTCGGTGGACTTCCAGCGCATTGAGGAGGTCTTCATCCTGCGAAAGGTCATCGAGACCGACACCGACGAGAACCTGCCCGACGTGCGCACGCTCCAGACCACCGAGGCCTACGGCGCGACGCCGACCCCCAGGCCCAACGCCGAGGTCACGCCCACGCCTGAGCCCACCCAGGCCATCGACTACTGGACGCGCCCCACGCCCGTCCCGGACGTCACCAGCGTGCCCGAGAACAGCCGCATCGCCAGCCTGTTTGAGGACGAGTGGGCCGCTGGGGACTAACCTGTCTGAACGGAGGTTTCTGCCTTGCTGAAACGAATTGCGCCGCTTCTGACCGTGCTGCTGAGCGTGTTGCTGGACACTGCGGTCATCCCCGTGTTCTACTACGGGCGCTTTGTGCTGCCGCTGTCGCTGATTGTGGTGATCCTGATCGGCGTGCAGCTGGGCCGCACCAACGGCCTGCTCTACGGCACGATCGCCGGCCTCCTGCTGGACGTGACCGCTGGAACGCTGGGCATGAAGCTATTCCCCTACATCGCCATCGGCTTTCTGATCGGCTTTCTGCTGGATCAGCAGCCGGAGATTGACCGCAGCATGGATCGCATCGAGCGCGTGCACATCCTCGCCATCCGCATGATCTGGATTGCCGTGCTGGTCGCAGTGTACGAGTTGGTCATGCTCGTGCTGCAATACTTTTCCACAGCCGTATTCACCTGGGTCTACGTGGGCAACCTCGCCATCCGCGTGGCGCTCATCACTATGCTGACCCAGCTTCTGCATCCCGTCTTCCACCGTCTGTACGTCGGCAAGACCACTCAGAGCGGTGGAGGGCGATCCACCCGGGAGGTGAAACACTTTTGAAGCCCTACAAAGGTCGAGTTCTCTTCATGGCGCTCATCCTGGTTTTCGTGTTCGGCGCGATGTTCGTCCGGCTCTACAGCATGATCGTCTCCAATTCCGAAAGCTACGTGGCCCGCGCTTCCACCAAGTCCACCAAGACCATCACGGTCTACGGCAAGCGCGGTACCATCTACGATACCAACATGGTTCCGCTGGCCTATGATGAGACCAGCTACAACGTCACCTTCTACCGCGATCCCACCAAGTCCACCGAGGCGGATCGCGCGAACTACACCCAGGTGCTCATCGACGTAATCCGCCTGATCGAATCCAACGGCAAGACCACCGTCAACAGCTTCTGGATGCAGAAGGACGAGGACGGCGTGTGGCGCTTCAACTCCGGCTCCAGCAGCGAGACCGTGGAGGCCTCGCGCGAGCGCCAGTGGCGCGCCAACTTCTACATGACCAACGTCCCCGAGGAGGATCTCTTCAAGACGCTCCTGGAGAAGTACTGCATCCCGAAGGATCTGGACGAGGACATGATCGTGAAGGTGCTGTCGCTGTGGCAGGAGTCCCGCATGAATTCCTTCAACTCCCTGCCCGTCACCATCGCTTACGACGTGGGCTTCGAGACCGTATCCGAGATCGAATCCAAGTCCATGGAGCTGGACGGCGTGGACATCAGCGAATCCTCCACCCGCGTCTATCCCCAGGGCACCGTCGCCTGCCACGAGGTGGGCTACATCAGCAAGATCTCCGCCACCCAGCTGGCGGACTATCAGACCAAGGGCTATCCCAACGACGCCTTCATCGGCGCGGCGGGCATCGAATACTCGCTGGAGGATCAGCTCTCCCCCTACGTCTCCTATCGCCAGGGCAGCCGCGAGGTGGAGCGCAACACCCGCGGCAAGGTCGTGCGCGAGCTGAGCTACACGGCTCCCACCGACGGCAACTCCGTCGTGCTGACCATCGACGTGGATCTGGAGAAAGCCATGACCGACGCGCTGGTGGACACCATCGCGAGTATCCGCGAGACCCAGGAGGCGCTGATCGCCAAGGAATCCTGGCAGGAGGAGAATGCGGAGGTTCTGGCCCAGTACGAGGAGGCCGAGCGCGAGATCTCGCTGGCGGAATCCGGCGCGATCGTCGCCATGGATCCCAACTCCGGCCGAGTGCTGGGCATGATCAGCTATCCGGAGTACGACCTGTCCATGTTCAACGGCGGCACAGTGGACAACGCCAAGTGGAACGCCGTGCTGGAGCTCAACGACCCGCTGTACAACCGCGCCATCTCCACCGGCGACACCCCCGGCTCCATCTTCAAGCTTTGTACCGCGCTGGCGGGCCTGGCGGAGGGCGTCATCACCCCCACCGAGACCATCGACGACATCGGTGCGTTCACCAAGACCAACACCTACAACCCCGCGAAGTGCTGGATCCGCTCCACCGAGCGCTACAAGCACACGAACCAGACCATCGTGGAGGCCATCAAAAACTCCTGCAACTACTACTTCTACGAGACCAGCTACCGCCTGGGCGTAACCAAGCTCTACGAGTGGGCGGCCAAGCTGGGCCTGACCACCAAGACCAACATCGAGCTGCCCGGCGAGACCACCAGCTTCGTGGGCAACCAGGACATGCTCTACGATCCCAACTCCTCCGTCAACAACCAGTACACCGCAAAGCCGCTGCTGGCGGCCAAGGCAATCCGGGAACGCATCTATGAGATTTCCGACGCTCGCGGCATGGATCTGAGCGAGGAGGTCGTGGAGCGCGCCGTCACGGCCCTGCTGAAGATCTCCGTCTCTCACGAGACCAAGAACGACTGGCTCGCCCCCATCCGCGAGGTGCTCCAGTACGACCTGGGCATCCCCTCCAGCTACATCACGAACAACTTCCTGGTCAACGAGTTCGTCACCTACCTGCAGGACCTGTTCTGGACCCCCAACGAGACGATCATGCTGGGCATCGGCCAGTCCATCACCCAGTTGACCCCCATCGCCGTCGCCCGCTATGTATCCGCCATCGCCAACGGCGGCACCGTGTACGACGCGCAGATCGTAGACAAGATCATCGCCGCCGACGGCACCGTGGTGCTGGAGAAGGAGCCGGTGGTCGCCAACCAGATCACCACCGATCCCTACTACTTCGCGCTGATTCAGGAGGGCATGAAGGACGTGACCAGCATGGAGGACGGCGGTACCGCAGGTAAATACTTCCAGGATACCGAGTACTCCATCGCCGCCAAGACCGGCACCTCCCAGAGAACCGAGCTGGACGTGGAAAACAACGCCTGGATCGTGGGCTACGCGCCCGCGGACAATCCGGCGCGCAGGCCTCCCCCGCGCTCATCAAGGTCATAGAAGCCTATCTGGACGGCCTGAAGGGCACGGAAAGCACCGCAGTCGGCGTGGAATACTCCATCGCCAGCTGATTAAAGGAGTCTAAGATGTTCTCAAGAATCGTCGCGTTCTTCAAGGGGCTGCGCGAGGGCCAGTTCAACCGAAGCCTGATGCGCTACTTCGATTGGCCCCTGTTCCTCAACGTGCTGGCGATTTCGCTGTTCGGCGTCGTCACCATCTTCAGCGCCACCAGCTCGGAGGTCACGGAAAAGCCCGCCACGATCATGGAGATGCTGCGCACCCAGTCGCTGACCTATCCGCGCCTGCAGCTGATCTGGATCGTCGCCGGCGTGGTGGCCATGTTCGTCATCATCTACTTCAACTACGAGCTCTACGGCAAGTATGCCAACACCCTCTACGTCGTGAACCTGCTGATGCTATTGTTCGTACTAGGCGTGGAGGCCGGTCGCGGCGGCATGAACGCCTTCTTCACCTGGGGCAGCGACCGCGGCTTCCAGCCCTCGGAGCTGGGCAAAGTCATCATGATTATCTGCTTTGCCAAGGCTTTCTCCGTGCGCATGAAGCCGGTTATGCACATGCGGGACATCATCCCGCTGGTGCTGTTCATGGCGCTGCCCATGGTGCTGATTCTGGCGCAGCCGGACGTGGGCACGGCGCTGGTGTACATGGCCGTGTTCTGCGTCATGGTCTGGGTCTCCGGCACGAACTGGAAGCTGATCGCCAGCGTCGTCGCCTGCGCGGTGTTGATCTTTATCCCCGTGTGGTACTTCCTGAACAACTCCAGCGCGGAAAACTTCCGCCTGACCCGCATCTTGATCTGGCTGGATCCCGAATCCTACCCCGACGAGGCGCGCCAGGTCATCAACGGCCAGATCGCCCTGGGCTCCGGCGGCCTGTTCGGCAAGGGCCTGGTCTCCCCCGGCAGCTTCGCCTCCCTGGGCTACATCTCGGACGACCACACCGACTTCATCTTCTCCATCGTCGGCGAGTCCTTCGGCCTGGTGGGTGCGTGCCTGCTGGTGCTGGGCTACATCCTGCTGCTGGGCCGCCTGCTGTACCAGAGCATGCGCATCGAGGATCCCTTTGGATCCTACATCGTTGTCGGTGTGTTCGCCATGATGCTCTTCCATGTAGTGGAAAACATTGGCATGGTTATCGGCCTGCTGCCGGTCACCGGCATCCCCCTGCCGTTCATGAGCTACGGCGGCTCCAACATGCTGACCAACATGATGGCCATCGGTCTGGCCGAAAACGTCATCATGCGCGCCCGTCAGAAGGAGAGCCACCGCCGCGTGCGCAACGTGCGCGTCCGCAAGCTCTGACGCGCAAAAAACCCCTCCTGTCCGCATAGGCTTTCGTGACAGGAGGGATTTTTCATGGCTTCAAACGATCTGAAACTGTCCATTCACACCGCAAGCAAGCCGGAATCCGCGCCGGAACCCACATCCCGACGATCCACGCGCCCCACCATGCGCCGCAGAACGCGCATGCGGGCTGGTCTGAGCTTTCAGGAACGGCTGCTGCGCAACTGCTTTCTGGCCTGCGCCGTACTTATGGGCGTCCTCGCCCTGGGGAATCTGGAACAGCCCTGGGCCAGAAAAGCTGCAGACGGCATTGAGCAGGCACTGACCATGAAGATCGATCTGGACGAGTCCCTCGGCCAGCTCAGCTTCGTGCGCAATCTGATGCCCGAATCCGCGCTGGTGTTCTTCAATCTCTCCGGCGACCACGAGCTGCTCCAGCCGGTGCAGGGCGAGTTGACCCACGCCTACACGACCTCCCAGTCCTGGCTGATGTTCGATACGGAGGCCGGAGAAGCGGTCTGTTCGGTGGCCGACGGCACCGTCTCCGCCGTCAGCCAGCTGTCCGACGGCAGCTATGGCGTGCTGATCGACCACGGCGAGGGGCGCGAGAGCGTCACCGCCTGCCTGGTGGAGGTCGCGGTGCAGACCGGCGACAAGCTGGTACGCGGTGCACAGCTTGGCTTTGCCGGGGACAGCGTCTACTTCGAGCTTCGCCAGGCCGGCGAGAGCGCCGATCCCACGGAGGCCATGGGCCTTTGATCCGCTTTCGCGCCCTCGGCGTGCAGTTCAGACTGCCGCTGCTTGCGCTGCTGACGCCGCTTCTGGCCGCACGCCTGGGCATGCGCGCCGATCTTCCCGCCATGGCCATCGCCCTGAGTGCCCATGAGCTTTCCCACCTGCTGGCGGCGCGCCTTGCGGGCGTGTCCATTGTCGAGATTCAGCTTATGCCCTTCGGTGGCAGCGCAAAGATGGAAAATCCCTACCGCATTCCCCCCGCGCGGCTGGTCGCCGTGGCCCTCGCCGGGCCCGCCGCGAACCTTGTGCTCATCGTGCTCTGCGCGGCGCTGACCCAGTGGGGTCTGGTGCAGGCCGCCTCCGCAAAGGCGCTGTTTCAGATGAACCTGACGTTGATGCTGTTCAACCTGATCCCCGCCCTGCCCCTGGACGGCGGGCGCGCCCTCTACGCCCTGCTGCAGCGACCTTTGGGCGCATCGCGCGCGCTTCGCCTGGGAATCTGGCTGGGCCGCATTCTCGCCGCCGCGCTGATCGCCGTCGCAGTTCTTTTGGGCATTCGCAGCGGCAGGTGGAACCTCACGCTGATCCTCGCCGCCGTGTTCCTGCTCGCGTCCGGCCCGGACGAATCCGCCGCCTGGGCCAGGGCACGCGCGCAGCGGCTCGGAGACGCGCTGGAGAGCCGCACAATCCGCAGCGTGCGCATTATCCAACTACCCATCGAAACGCCCGTACAGCGGGCGCTGGAGCTTCTGCGGCCCCGGGAGCGCTGCTGGTTCCTGCTCACCGACGGGAACCTCCCCCGCGCGCTGGTGGACGAAAACAGCATCCTGCGCCACCTGATCGACGGCGGCGCGCCGGAGGC
>JAUNNK010000132.1 GCA_030537335.1 Clostridia bacterium
GTATTCTTCTTGCATAATCCCTGCGGATTTGCATTTAGAAACACACTCTAGTCCCCTACAGGGTTTCCTTTCGGCAGGGAGACCACGTTCGATGCGATGTTCATACTACACCTCTCCAGATCTTTGGCATTTGAAATGTTATGAGAATATTATAGCAACAATTTCCTCCGGGAGCAAAAATAAAGCGGTTTCTTGCAAAAAATGCGTTATAAATCTGGTGTGTGGAAGCGGATTCTGACCGTATCGGCACGGAAGATATGTGTCTGGAGATTCTAAAGCAGGTGAAATAATCTGCAATCGCACGTTGTGTTTTTCATCTGACAGAACAAGCCCGCAAGAAACGAGACGTTCTTTCGGGCTTGTTCAATGCGAATGCGCCGCCAGGTCAGATTTTTCGTTTGAGGGAGCCGCCCTTGATGGCATCGATGGACACGGAGAAGATCAGCACCAGGCCGATGATGATGTCCTGCCAGTAGGAGCCGACGCTCAGGAGCGTCATACCGTTCTGCAGGACCGCCAGCACCATGGAGCCGAGGAAGGTGCCGAAGATCGTGCCCTTGCCGCCGGTGAGCGCCGCGCCGCCCAGAATGACGGCGGAGAGAGCGGTCATGTTGTAGTTGGCGGCGGCGTTGGGCATGCCGGAGCCTGTCTGGGCCGCCAGCAGCACGCCGGACACGCCGGCCATCAGGCCGTTGAGCAGGTAAATCTTGAAGCGCATGGAGTTGACCTTCACACCCGCAAGGAAGCTGGCCTGAGCGTTGCCGCCGATCATGTACACCTGGCGGCCGAACACGGTGTACTTGGAGATGATGTGGAAGATCACGTAGGCGACCAGCATGATCAGCAGCGACAGGGGGAGTCCCAGCACGTAGCCGCGGCCGAGGAAGTTGAAGGCCTTGTCCGAAATGGGCAGGCTCTGGCCGTTGGAGATCAGGTAGGCCACGCCGCGCAGGGTCTGCATGGTGGCGATGGTGGTGATGAAGGGGTTCAGCTTGAACACGGTGACGAAGAAGCCGTTGATCGCGCCGCAGAGCATGCCCGCAGCAAGTCCCGCCAGCACCACCAGCGGCCACGCTGCGCCCGTACGGGATGCGACGGCACAGATCATGGCCACCACGGCGATCTGGGAGCCGACCGAGATGTCGATCATGCCCGAGATGTTGACGAAGGTCACGCTGCACGAGATGCAGCCCACGATGGCCGCGTACAGGCCAATGTTCAGAAAGTTTTTGACGCTGAAGAAGTAGGGGGAGGAGATCGTGAAGAATACGATCAGTACGATCAGCGCTCCGATTACCGTGAACAGCGTGGAGATGCCTCCCAGTTTTTTCTTGATGCCATTCATGCTCTTATCCTCCTATCGCCAGGCGGACCACGTCTTCCTGGGTTGCTTCCGAGCCCTTCAGATAGCCGGACACCCTGCCCTCGAACATGACCATAATTTCGTCGGACATGGAGAGCAGCTCCGGCATTTCCGAGGTAATGATGATGACGCACTTGCCGTCTGCGCACAGATCGTTCAAGATGCGGTAGATTTCCGATTTGGAGCCCACGTCGATGCCGCGCGTGGGTTCATTCAGGATGAAGACGTCCGGAGAGAGCTCCAGCCACTTGCCCAGAATGACCTTCTGCTGGTTGCCGCCGGAGAGGGACTCGGTGATGGTGTCCCGGGAGGGCGTCTTGATGCGCAGCTGTTCGATCCACTTTTGCGCGCTTTGGGCGTCCTTTTTGCGCCTGAGCCAGAAGGGGCGCTCGCGGGAATAGCGTGCGGAGGCAATGTTGACTTCCACGCTCTGGTTCAGCACCAGGCCCTCCGTCTTGCGCTCGGCAGGCACGTAGGCCAGGCCGTTGTTGATGGCGTCCATGGGCTGGCGGATGCGAACCTCCTTTCCGCACACGCGGATGCTGCCGGCACTGTGATCGATCTGGCCGAAGAGGGCCGCGCCGATCTCCTGGTGGCCGGAGCCCATCAGGCCGTAGATGCCGAAGATCTCGCCGCGATGGGTCTTGAAGCTCACATCCTGGAAGGCCTCGGTGGTCAGGTGATCCACTTCGAGGGCCACGTCTCCGATGGGATTGGAGGTCTTGGGGAACAGGTCGGTCAGCTCGCGGCCCACCATGCGGGCGATGAGCTCGTTCTTGTTTGTATTGCGGATGTTCAGTTCGCCGGTCACGCAGCCGTCGCGCAGCACCACCACGCGGTCTGCGATGGCGAACAGTTCCTCCAGCTTGTGCGAGATGTAGAGGATGGCGATGCCGGCCTCGGAGGCCCGGCGGATCAGATCGAAGAGATAGTTGGTTTCCACATCGTTCAGTGCGGAGGTGGGTTCGTCCAGGATCAGAACCCGCGCATCGGCGGAGAGCACCTTCGCGATTTCGATCAGCTGCTTCTGGGCCACGGCGCAGGTGCTGATCTGAATGCGGGGATCCAATTCCAGGCCGACCTTCTTCAGGATGCGGCTGGATTCGGCGTACATGGTCTTGTAGTCCACGAAGCCGTGCTTTTTGGGCAGCTTGCCCATGAAGATATTTTCCGCGATGGATATAGTGGGGACATAGTTCAATTCCTGATGGATTACGCCGATGCCCGCGTTCCGGGCCTGAAGGGGAAGGTCGAAGTGCACGGTCTGTCCATCCATGCGAATCTCGCCGGCGTCCGGCTGATAGATGCCGGACAGCACCTTGATGAGGGTGGACTTGCCCGCGCCGTTTTCACCCAGTAGCGCCACAACCTCGCCGCGGTGGAGCGTGATGCTCACATCCGTCAGCGCCTTGACGCCGGGAAAGGACTTGCAGATGCCGCAGGCCTCGAGGACCACGTCGCTGCCGGCCCCGGTTTGGATATGCTGTTCTGACACCGTTTTTCATCTCCTGTGCATTTGGTGGCGCGCCGGGAAAGCGCTCCGGCGTCCGCTCAGCGGGGCGGGCGCCGGAGACCGGCCAAGGGAAGATCAGAAGTTGTTCCAGGGGAGGTTGTCCAGCGGATAGTACTCTGCGATGTTGCTCCAGTCGATGGCAACCATGTTGCAGGCGTAGCTGCCCTCCAGGGTCTCGCCCGCGAAGTAGCGCTCGATCAGCTGGCAGCACTGCTCGCCGTAGAGCTCGGGGAAGTTCGCGCAGGTGGCGATCCAGGACATGTTGCCCTCGCTCTCATACATGGGCTCCACGAACTGGGTGCCGCAGTTGGCGGACATGATGCGCACGTCCCACTCGCGGTTGGCGGTCACGGCGGCGGCATAGGCGCCCTGGGCGGTGTTCTCGTTGATGGTGAAGACCACGATCTTCTGCGCGTCCGGATGGGCGGTCAGGAAGTCGGTGAAGCGGGTCTGGGCGACGGCGGTGTCGTTCTGGCCCTCGATCTCCTCGACGGCGCCGACCTTGATGCCGCAGTCCTCCAGGGCCACGGCGCAGTTGCGCACGCGCTTGTTGACCTCGTCGCCGGAGGCGATCTGGGTGATCAGCACGCAGTAGTCCACTTCGCCGTCCCAATTGGCCTTGATGTACTCGGCCATGTACTCACCGTTGAAGGTGCCCATTGCGCCGGAGTCGATGCCGAAGAAGGGAGCGCCCGGGAGGGCGATGTCCACGGCCAGCACCGGGATGTCCGCTGCGCCGAAGATGTCCATGATGGTCTGTCCCACGGATGCGTCAACGTTCATGTCAACCACGAATTCCGGGCTGCGCAGCGCCAGGCTCTCCGCGTTGGAGACGGCGGTCTGGCCGTCGGAGTTGTTGTCCGCGTACAGCAGCTCCCAGCCGCGGCTCGCGCAGGCGTTCTCAAAGCCCATCTTGACCAGCTTGCCGAATACGCCCTTTTCGTTGATGTTCGCAAGGGCGATGGTGTGTCCCTCGGCCAGGGCCGCCCCCAGCGACAGCACAAGCACCAGTACCAGTACCATTGAAAGCAGTTTCTTCATGAAAGATTCCTCCTCATTCATATTTCACAGGCTCTGCCTGCATTGCACCTTGTTTTGCACCTCAGTTCAGCCTGAAGATGCATTCGTAGCGGGCGACCTCGCCGCTTGCGTCGCGCTCCATCTCCATGATGCCCTCCATGGAGCGGCTCCAGCGCTGCATGACTTCGCTTGCGGCCTTGTAACGCTCGGCGGCCTCCAGATCGGGGCATTCGTAGTAGCCGACCAGCTCGTCGCCGTTGTTCCAGATGGTGTAGTTCCGGATGCCGGATTCCCGCAGCGCCGCGGCCATCTCCGGCCAGATCTCATCGTGCCTGCGCCGGTATTCCGCCAGCATGCCCGGCAGCACCCGGGCCTTCCACACGCGCTTCTCCATATGCGGCCTCAGCGGATGATCTCGGCCTCGATGCCCAGCACCTCCGCCAGCTTGCGGATGGTCTCCGCGTGGTGACCGATGCCCAGCGCATAGTGGTGGGTGGGGCCGGCCATGACCCACTTCTTGATGAAGGTGCGCGCGTCGGGCTCAAAGAAGCCGCGGGTGTTGGTGTTGCCGGTGGGCGGGATCGGGCCCTTGGCGGACATGCCTTCGCCGATGACGAACTTGAAGCGGCCGTCGCCGGTCTGGGTCAGGCCCAGCATGGTGATGGGTCCCTCCTTGATCTTGAATTCCACCGATGCGCCCGAGCCAGGCTTGCCGTGATAGGCCTTCAGGCTGCGCAGCACCGGCTTGCCCTCCGCGATGGCGATGTGGTGGGGGCCGTCGTGGCCGACGAAGATGAAGCCCTCGTCAAAGTCGAAGGGATGGAACTCGGCAAAGCTGCCGCCGATGTTCAGTCGGTCCATGATGAACATGGCGATGCAGGTCTTGAGATCGAACTCGCCGCACATGGGGATACCCTGGGCGTTGAGCAGGGAGTTGCCCACGATGAAGGAGCTGATCATCTCCTGCTGGGGGGAGCCGGGCTGGCCGTTGTAGTAGTAGGCCAGGCCGGTGAGGTGGTATTCCTGGACGAACTTGTCCAGCGTCACCGCCGCACGGGCGGATTTGCGCAGATCGGCGTCGGTCAGACGCATGGTGAGGGGATCCGACTTGGGATCGGGCGTGTCGAAGTTCTCCAGGATCAGGCGGCTCTTTTCGCGAATCTCCTCTTCGGTCACGCTGTCCGCGATGCGCAGCACGTCGTCGATCTCCAGCAGCGGCACGTGCACCCCGAAGGCGGCCGAGATGGCGGTGGGATCGGCGTGCATGTCGTACATGGCCTCCAGCACGTGGCCCATCAGGCCGAAGCGCGCACCCTTCAGATCGTGCAGCACCTTGGCGATTTCGCACCATTCGCGCACGTCCGCTGCGGACTTCGGATCGTTGTAGAGCATGCCGATGATCACGTCCGCAACCCGCTTGCCCAAACGGATGGCCACGCCGGTGAACTCCGGTACGGAGCAGATGCTGTCGTTCTCCAGCTGGCGGCGGGTGTTGGCAGTTTCATAGTCCAGATGGGCCAGCGGCTGCAGTGCGGCCAGCACCACCGGAACGTCCAGACCGCGCATGATCGGCGCAAAGACCGAGGACGTGGCGTAGGTCACCATGTTGCAGAAAACGAGATCCAATTTTGCGCTCTTCATACGATCCAGCGCTGCATAGGATTTTTCGCTCTCGTCGATCATTCCAAAGTCGATCACTTCAACTTCGTTAGATTCCACCAACTTTTTGAAATCCTCGTGGTAGCCCATCAGGGTCTCGAGAAGGCCGGGAAACTGCGGCCAATACACCGGATGCGCCACGCAGAATACGCCGATGCGCGCGCTCCTCTCCTTCAGTCGTCCGATCATATACCTCACCCTTCGCATGATATTCAGCAACGTTTGTTTTTCGGATTCTCCCGATCGGTTGGGCTGCACGCGCCATGGGCCATCGCGCATCCCTGTGATGCCACTATATCATTTGATAAAATCCTGTTAAATTGAAATTGTAAAGGAATACTTGTCGTAAATAAACATTATGTGTGGATTCCCCTTGCTTTCCACGGTGGAGTTTTGTATGATGTAAATGTGGAAAATTGTCCGGGAGGTAGGGTATGCGCTTTAAGAGGATGTCCTTCTCAGAGATCCGGCCGTTTGTGCGCTATGTGCAGCGGATCATCATCCGTCCGGAGACCTATCCGCACTTCAGTTCGGTCTGTCCCTACGACTGCCGCATCTTTTACGTTGCCGATGGCACGGGGGTGCTGTACATCGAGGGGGAGACAAGGCGCATGTGCCCGGGCCAGGTGGTGCTGTGGCGCTCGGGCGTGAATTACCGCATGGTCAGCGACGAGGAGAGCGATCCGCTGGTGCTGCTGGGCGCAAATTTCGACTACACCTGGGAGATGAGCGACCTGACCGTGCCCATCCCGCCGGACGCGATGGCCATCTTCGACTGGGAGGGCCGATGGGAGTCCGTGGAGTTCACGGACGTGCCGCGCATGAACCGGCCCATCCAGCTGAACAACATGCAATTTGTGGAGGACACGCTCCAGGAGATGCTGCGGGAGTTCAAGGCCCAGAAGCTGTTCTGCAGCGAGCTGCTCAGCGGCATGATGGGCGGCCTGCTGGTGCACATTTGCCGCAACGTGAGCCTGTCGGAATCGGAACGGAATGTGTCCGTGGCAAAGATGGAGCGGGTGCTGGACTACATCCACGCCCACTACGCCGAGCCGATCAACAACGAGACGCTGGGCAAGCAGTTCGGCTACCATCCGAACTATTTGAACCGCCAGATCAAGCTCTACACCAGCAAATCCATGTACCAGTACCTGATTCATTACCGCATCGCCCGGGCCATCGACCTGCTGGTGGCCACAGACATGTCCATTTCGGAGATTGCCGTCCGGGTGGGGTTCCGGGATCTGTGTCACTTTTCCCGGATATTCCGAAAGAAAATCGGTTGCTCACCGGGTCAGATGCGCTCCAGCAGCGGCGTGAAGACGGATCTTCTGGCAGAGCCTGAGAATGATACGGTGGAGAACTGAGTGGCAATCAGTTTATATCCAATTTCAACCGGATATCACATCCGCCAATGTTGTTTCGTTTGCCTGTGTGTTCCAGTGTGTGATTGTGTGTACAAGTGCAATTTCACAAAAAGTATGGGGTAAAACGAAATACGGGGTACTGTCAACCTTAATGCGCAGAATAGTCTGCAGGCAGCGAAAGAAAAGAGTTATCAGTCAATGGAGGAATCTCCCAGAACGGCCTCCAGATGCTTCATGTTCATGTACTTCTTGTTGCCCCACTGGGTGCCGGCCACATGGCGCAGGCAGGCACAAACGAACATCAGGGTGGAGTTGCCGTCAGGGAAGGCGCCCACAGCACGGGTGCGCC
>JAUNNK010000009.1 GCA_030537335.1 Clostridia bacterium
CGATGACGTCGGAGTTGATGTCCAGAATCGATACGTCGAAGGTGCCGCCGCCCAGATCATAGACCATGATCTTCTGCGGCTCCTCCTTGTCCACGCCGTAGGCCAGCGCTGCGGCGGTGGGTTCGTTGATGATGCGCTTGACGTTCAGCCCGGCGATCATACCCGCATCCTTGGTGGCCTGGCGCTGCGCGTCGGTAAAGTAGGCGGGCACCGTGATCACAGCCTCCGTGACCGCCTCTCCAAGATAGGACTCCGCATCCGCCTTCAGCTTCTGAAGGATCATCGCCGAGATCTCCTGTGGCGAATACTTCTTTCCATCGATGCTGACGCGGTAGTCGGTGCCCATCTCACGCTTGATGGAGCTGATGGTGCGCTCGCTGTTGGTGACTGCCTGGCGCTTCGCCACCTGGCCGACCAGGCGCTCTCCATTCTTCGTAAATGCAACGAACGAGGGTGTGGTTCTTGCACCCTCGGAATTGGGGATGACGACCGCCTCTCCACCCTCGATGACCGAGACGCAGGAGTTGGTCGTACCCAAATCGATTCCTATTACTCTGGACATGCGTTTCCCTCCGTTTGGTTGGAACTTCCCTTTTACGCTGATCATTATATCCAAGCATTATCAACTGAATGTGAATTTCCGTCGGCCAATGCAATTCTTCGCTTTCTCGTGGCCTGATTCGCCAACACTACAACATATATTTGTAATATATATGAAATAACATACCGACGTCTGTTTGTACAGACCATAGTCTGTTATAATTATCTTGTGGTCTGTGTATAAATTATGCCGATTTCCGGCTTTTTACGGGTTATACTTCCCCGCCGGCAGAGAGGACATCCGTGATGCATGTTGACAACAAAAGCGCGGCGACCGGTTGCTATGCGGGTCGCCGCGTTGATGGGAGTCTTGTATTTTCTTAGATGGAGTAGGACGTGCGCTCGATGATCTGATCCTGATAGCCCTTGTCCAGCTGGACGAAGTGGCCGCTCCAGCCCCACACGCGCACGATCAGATTCTGATGCTCCTCGGGATGGCGCTGCGCATCCAGCAAGGTCTCCCGGCTGACGGCGTTCAGCTGCAGCTGATGTCCGCCGAGCAGGATGTAGGTGCGAACCAGCTGGGCGACCTTCTTGATGCCTTCGGCGTTCTTGAACACCGTGTCGTGCAGTTCGAGGGTCATGGGGCCGCCGTTGCACACCAGTTTCAGCGTGGGGCGCGCCATGGCCTGCAGCGCGGACAGCGGGCCGGCATCGGAGAGGATCAGCGACGGAGAGAAGTTCGCCGCCAGCATCTCGCCCGCAGCGCGGCCATCCGCCGTCGCGCCCAGATCACGGGCGTGCCAGAGGTAATACATCGCCGAGCCGGTGCCGGTGCGGAAGATGCCGTCGCGCTCATTGGTTCTCCCCTGCCACGCGTCGTGGAAGAATCGGATCATGGTATCCAGAAGTTCCGCGCATGCGTCGTCGAGACCCAGCTTCGGAGCACGCTCACGAAGCTTGTGCTTCAGGGCGACGGAGCCTGCAAAGTCGTTCTCCATGGCGGAGATCAGTTCGTCCTTGCCCACGGAGTGATCGCCGTAGACGTAGGCCTGCACCGCGGCCAGCTGGTCGACGGCGGTGGCGAAGCCGGTGCCGTGGATGCCGTAGTTGTTGTACTTTGCACCCTCGGAGATGTCGTGGCTGTAGTCGCTCATCAGCACGGACTGATAGGGTGCGGGTTCGATCCACAGGTTTCGGTAGCCGGGCTCCTGGCGATCGGCCTCGGCGATCTCCGCCAGACGCACCTGCTCCAGCAGCGCCTCAAAGCTGTCGCAGTCCCGCAGCTTCGTAAGAATCACATTGCGCACCAGCTCCGCGTGGGAGACTGCGCCGATGTTGGGAATGTCCATCGCAACGCCGGGGATGATGAACTCCCAGCATGCTGCGACGGTGTAGTCGCGCGCGTCCTCGAGCTCGTAGCCCATCTCCACCAGTGCGGGAATGACCACGTCGTCGTTGGCGTACTGCGGGAAGCCCAGGCCCTGCTTGGTCAGCTCGGTGCACAGCTCGTAGAGCTCGATGGGCGTGTCCTTGTTCACGCGCAGGTTGATCTTTGGATCGATGCGACGGTTGTGAAGGCTGGCCTTCAGGCAGATGTAGGTCAGTTCGTTTACGGCGCAGCTGCCGTCGGCCTTGCAGCCGCCCAGCATCAGGCTCTGCCCGTTGTCGCCCTGCTGCATGCCGGTGTAGAGGTCGCTGTCGCGGTTGAAGGAGAGGAAGAACTCCTCCGTCAGCGCGAGCGCCTGTTCCTCAGTGAGACGACCAGCCTCGACGTCCGCCTTGTAGTAGGGATACATGTACTGGTCGTAGCGGCCCACGGTGTTGTGATAGACGTTGGAGGCCCACAGGCAGAAGTGCAGGATGCGGAACATCTGCATCGCCGTCAGGTAGCTGTCCGCACCATAGCGGACGGCATGGGACAGGGCCTCGTTCTCGTAGCGGTCTGCGTAGGCGATGACCGCATCGATGGTCGTGCGCATATCCTCGTTGCCCGCGTCCCTGCGCGCCAACAGGCCGCCCTTCAGTACACCCTCCCAGTCGCTGGAGATGTTGCAGACGCGGCCCTGCTCGTGAATGTAGTGGCCAGCCATGCGCGCTTCCTTCTCGCCCTCCGCATAGATGTCCGGGAAGGCGATGATCGTGCGCCACGCCGGGATGTTTTCGCCTTCGTTGCGGATGATCTGCTCCTCCTCCAGGAACAGCTTCAGGCGCAGCGCCGCGCGCGCGGACAGGCTGAGCGCCGGATCCTGAATCTGCGCGCTGATCGCATCCCAGCGTTTCTTGCTCAGTTCGCGTCGAAATGCCCTGATGTTGCCCATTCAAATTCCCCCTATAATCATTATTGTTGCTTCAAGTCGTGAAAGATAACGTTTTCCATCGTGGATATAAAATACCGTCCCTTCAAAACGGACGCAATTCCTACAATATATCTACCCGGATTCCCCGGCGTTCAAACGGTTCGCGGAAGATGTTCGGCTCCTGCTGCTCCGGGAAGTCCGGCGCATAGGTCAGGCCGACGCCGCCGTACTTCGCCCCTGCCGCCTTGTTGTAGCGCAGCAGTTCCACCTTCTCCAGCATCGAAGCGCCCTCGAGCAGCCGCGCGGTGGCCTCCATGTTCTCCATGGTGTCGTTGACCGTGGGGATCAGCGGCACGCGGATGCGGAACAGCTTGTTCATGCCCTTGAGCTGCTCCAAGTTTTGCAGAATCAGCGCATTGTCCACGCCGATGTAACGCTTGTGCAGCGCTGGATCGACAATCTTCACGTCCATGATAACCATGTCCATGGCCCCGGCGAGCTTTGCGAACACCTCAGGCTGGGCGAAGCCGCTGGTCTCGATCAGTGCGTGCACCTCGGGTACCAGCTTGCGCACGGCAACCACGAAGTCCGCCTGCATCAGCACCTCGCCGCCGGAGAAGGTCACGCCGCCGCCGTTCATGTTCAGCACCTTCGCCTGCCTGCGAATCTTCGCGGCGACCTCGCCGGCGGTCATACGCGTGCCGGCGATGCGGATTGCACCCTTCGGGCACACGGAGACGCAGCGCCCGCAGCCGATGCAACGCTCCTTGGACGGACAGACCTCCTTGCACGCGCCGCAGTGATCGCACAGCGACAGCGTCACCACACGCTGGGGATGGGGCGCGAGGCCCTCCGGGTTGTGGCACCACATGCAATGCAGTGGGCAGCCCTTCATGAACACAGCGCAGCGGATTCCCGGGCCGTCGAACACCGCAAACTCTTCAATATCAAATACCAGGCCGGTGACCTGTTCCAAATTCGTATCCATATCTGTATCATAGCACAGGCCCTTCCTTCTGTCAATCATTCCAGGCCGATCTATGGAAAAAACGTTTTCCAAATTCCACTGGAGCATCCCTTCTTATTTTATACGTTTCAGACATCAAAACTGCGTCAAATCCAAAATGGATATTGACAAATCGTGGTGCAACCGATAAGATTGAGATGTTAAAAGCGGATACATACGTGCAACAAAAATCTTTTCGGGAGGTTCCATGAAGATACTGATTTGCAACGCCGGCAGCACATCCCTGAAGTTCAAGCTGTGGGAGATGCCGGAATATGCGGTTCTGGCGGAGGGGCGCGTGGAGCGCGTTGGTTCGGAGAATGCGATCTTCTCCTATTCCTCTCCTGCCGGAAAAATTCACCGGGAAAACCTTTCGGTGCCGGACTACACCGCCGGAATCCAGCTGTTCCTGGACGCACTGACGGGCGGCGAGCTGGGCGTGCTCTCCAACCTGGAGGAGATCTCGGCCGTGGGCTACAAGACCGTGCTCTCCAAGGATCACTACGGCGTGCACATCCTGACGGAGGACGTGCTGGAGGGCATGCGTGCTTTCTACACCGTCGCGCCCGCCCACAACGGGCCGTATCTGGAGGCGATCTCTGTGTTTCAGCGCCTGCTTCCGGAGGTCAGGCAGGTGGGCGTGTTCGAGACGGCCTTCCACCAGACCATCCCCATGGAACGCCGCGTGTTCCCCATCCCCTATGAGTGGACGGAGAAGTATGGCATTCTGCGCATGGGCTACCACGGCGCGTCCCACGGCTACATCGCGGAGCGCCTGGGCAAGCAGCACCGGCGCATCATCTCCTGCCATCTGGGCGGCAGCGCGTCGCTCTGTGCCATTCTGGACGGCAAGAGCATGGACAACAGCTTCGGCTTTTCCCTTCAGATGGGCATCCCCCACGCCAGCCGCACCGGCGACGTGGACGTGTACATCGTGCCCTTCCTGCTCGCGCAGGGCCTGAGCATCGACGAGATATACGAGGGCCTGGGCAAGAACGGCGGTCTGAAGGGCATCTCCGGCACCAGCGGCGACATGCGCGACATCGAGGCGGCCATCGAGAATGGCAGTGCGCGCGCGGAGCTTGCGCTGAAGGTGCTTGCGACCCACATCCTGCGCTACATCGGCGCCTACTCCATGGAGATCGGCGGCCTGGACGCGGTGGCCTTCACCGGCGGCATCGGCGAAAACTGCGTGCGGCTGCGACGCATGGTGCTGCACGGCATGGCCCATCTGGGCGTCGAGGTCGATCCCGAGGCCAACGAGCATGGCTCCGGCGAGCGGCGCGTCACCCTGGATTCGTCAAAAGTGGCAGCCTATGTTATTCCGGCAAACGAAGAATTTATGGTAGTGCGCGAAACATATCGAATTTGCAAGGAAAATAATTGCTGAATTTTATGTTTACATCTGGTAATTTCTTTAAACTTATTGTATAATATATACAAGCGTATGCTTTCCGAGGGAAATCCTTAAATACGAACTGAAAGCAGGGATAGTGTGATCAAAAAGAAATGCATCGCCATGCTGCTGGCCGGAGGCCAGGGCAGCCGACTCGGCCTGTTGACCAAGGTCATGGCCAAACCCGCCGTTCCCTTTGGTGGAAAGTTCCGCATCATCGACTTTCCCCTCTCCAACTGCGCGAATTCGCACATCGACACCGTCGGCGTTCTGACGCAGTATCAGCCCCTTGAGCTGAACCGCTACATCGGCAACGGCGCTCCGTGGGATCTGGACCTCTCCAGCGGCGGCGTGTTCGTCCTGCCGCCTTACATGAAGGCCAAGAGCGGCGAGTGGTATCGCGGCACGGCCAACGCAATCTATCAGAACATCAGCTTTATCGAGCAGTATGACCCGGAGTACGTGCTCATCCTCTCCGGCGACCACATCTACAAGATGGACTACAACAAGATGCTGGAGGCCCACATCAACGGCGGCGCGGACGTGACCATCGCCGTGCGCCCCGTGCCGATGGAGGTCGCCTCGTCCTTCGGCATCATGAACATCGACGAGCAGGATCACATCATCGAATTCGAGGAGAAGCCGAAGGTACCCAAGAGCAATCTGGCCTCCATGGGCGTGTACATCTTCACCTGGAAGATGCTGCGCCAGTACCTCATCGACGATGAGAATGATCCCAACTCCAAGAACGACTTCGGCAAGAACATCATCCCGAAGATGCTGAATGACGGCCGCGTGATGCTGGCCTACCGCTTCACCGACTACTGGAAGGACGTCGGAACCATCGCCAGCCTCTGGGAGGCGAACATGGATCTGCTGAAGGTGCCGCCGGAGTTTGATCTCACCGACGACCGCTGGAGCATCTACGCCCGCACGCCCGTCATGCCGCCGCACTATATCGGCGAGAACGCCAAGGCGGAGCGCAGCATGATCGCCGAGGGCTGTGAGGTGTTCGGCACCGTCGAGGGCAGCGTGCTGTTTGCCGGCGTTGAGGTTGCCGAGGGCGCGACCGTTGAGGACAGCGTCATCATGCCCGGCACCCGCATCGAGGCGGGCGCTGTGGTTCGCCGCGCCATCGTATCCGAAAACTGCGTCATCAGCAAGGGTTGCATCGTCGGCGAACCCGAAGGGGACATCGCGCTCGTGGGTCAGGACACCGTTCTGCCCGAGAACTATGCGGTGCGCGCAGGCGAACAGATCGACAACAGCGTAATTTCCGGAAGGGAGGCCGAATAAATGAACGATGTCATGGGCATTGTCTACACCTCCAAAGACAATCTGAACCTTCGTGAGCTCACCACCAATCGCGCGGTCGCCGCACTTCCGGTCGCTGGCCGCTACCGCATCATCGACTTCACGCTGTCGAACCTGGTCAATTCCGGCGTTCGCAACGTGGGCGTCATCGTGCAGAAGAACTACCATTCGCTGATGGACCACCTGGGCTCCGGCAAGGAGTGGGACCTGCACACCCGCAACAATGGCCTCTTCATCCAGCCGCCGTTCCTCACCCGCGAAAACGCAGGCGAGTACACTGGCATCATCGAGGCCCTGCGCGCAAACTTTGACTACCTGCGCCGCTCCCGCCAGCAGTACGTCATCGTCACCAACAGCAACTACGTCTGCAACACCTCCTTCGAGCCGATGATCGAGCAGCACGTGAAGTCCAAGGCGGACATCACCATGATGTACATCAAGGTTCGTCCGGAGCATCTGGAGTTCTCCCGCTCCTCCGACGGCAACCACTGCTATCTCAAGGTCGGCGAGGACAAGACCATCGAGGACATCGAGGTCAATCCGAACGCAGCCAACTATCCGAACCTCAACATGGACTGCTTCATCATCAAGCGCACCCTGCTGATCCACTTGGTCGACCAGGCGATCGCCCGCGGTGCAAAGGATCTCGAGGGCGAGGTTCTGCGCCCCTACATCAATTCCGGCGCGCT
Organism: Clostridia bacterium; assembly: GCA_030537335.1. Classification (GTDB taxonomy): domain Bacteria; phylum Bacillota; class Clostridia; order Christensenellales; family Aristaeellaceae; genus SFTH01. Next base: position 7,246 of record JAUNNK010000009.1, read on the forward strand.
GAAGATCATGGGCTACGAGTTCGATGGCTACTATCGCCGCATCGAGACCATCAAGGGTTTCTTCAAGTTCAACATGGATCTGCTGCGCCACGACGTGCGCAAGGAGCTCTTCGGCACCCATCCGGTGTACACCAAGACCCGCGATGACGCTCCCGCCCTCTATCGCAGCGGCGCGGAGGTCAAGAATTCTCTGGTTGCCGACGGCTGCGTGATTGAAGGCAGCGTGGAGAACTGCGTGCTCTTCCGCGGCGTGCACGTCGGCCGCGGCGCAAAGCTGAAGGACTGCATCATCATGCAGGACAGCTATATTGAGGAGGACGTCGAGATGGAGGACGTCATTCTCGACAAGGCCGTCACCGTGCGCGCCCATGGCCGCCTGATCGGTCAGCGCCAGTACCCCATCGTCATCGGCAAGAACGTGACCCTCTAAACGACCCGTCAGGAGGTTCTGACTATGAAAATTCTCTTTGCATCATCCGAATGCGTGCCCTTCATCAAGACGGGCGGTCTTGCGGACGTCGTCGGCGCGCTCCCCAAGGAGCTAATCAAGACCGGCGCCGACGTGCGCGTCATTCTTCCGCTGTACAAGACCATGGACCCCAAGTGGCGTGCGCAGGCGACGGAGCTTTTGAACTTCTACGTCGAACTCGGCTGGCGCAAGCAGTATGTGGGCATCTATCAGCTGGAGTACAGCGGCATCACCTTCTACTTCATCGACAACGAGCAGTACTTTGGCCGCGACTATGTTTACGGCTCCGGTACCGATGAGGGTGAGCGCTTCGCGTACTTCTGCCGTGCGGTTCTGGAGGCGCTGCCGAAGATCGACTTCATTCCGGACGTGCTCCACTGCAACGACTGGCAGACCGGTCTGATTCCCGTCATGCTGAAGATTCAGTACAACAGCCTGGGCATGTACAAAAACATCAAGACCGTTTACACCATCCACAACCTGAAGTTCCAGGGCATCTTCCCCATCGACTTCGTCGAGGAGATGCTGAGCCTGGGCAGCCTGGCCTACACCAGCGACAGCCTGGAATTCTACGGCATGTGCTCCTACATGAAGGGTGGCCTCGTCTATGCGGATGAGATCAACACCGTCAGCCCCACCTACGCCCAGGAGATTCAGACCGCCTACTACGGCGAGCGCCTGGATGGACTGCTCCGCTCCCGCCTGGATCACCTCTGCGGCATCCTCAACGGCATCGATACCGTGGAATACGATCCGGAGACCGATCCGATGATCGAAAACCACTACACCGCCGACACCTTCGATGAGAAGGTCAAGAACAAGCTGCTGCTGCAGAAGGAACTCGGCCTGACTGTCGATCCCGACATCCCGATGATCGGCATGGTCAGCCGCCTCTCCGGCCAGAAGGGCCTGGATCTGGTGGAGTGCGTGTTTGAGCCCATCATGAACACCGGCGCGCAGGTTGTCGTGCTGGGCATGGGCGAGAGCAAGTATGTGGATCTGTTCAGCTGGGCCCAGTGGAAGTATTCCGGCCAGTTCGCCGCCTGCTTCCAGATGAACAACGCCCTGGCGCACAAGATCTACGGCGCCTGCGACCTGTTCCTGATGCCCTCCATGTTCGAACCCTGCGGCTTGTCCCAGCTCATCGCGCTGCGCTACGGCACGCTGCCCATCGCGCGTGAGACAGGCGGACTGCGCGACACCGTCCTCGCCTACAACAAGTACACCGGCGACGGCAACGGCTTCACCTTCCTGAACTACAATGCGCACGACATGCTCTACGTCATCGAGCAGGCCGTACGGATGTACAAGGAGAACCGCATCACCTTCAACCGTCTGGCGACCCGCGCGATGCAGGGCCAGTACGGCTGGGATCGCTCCGCCAAGGCCTACATGGAGCTCTACAAGAAGGCTCTGGGCGAGACGGAAGCTGCTGAATCAGCAGAATAAGCGAATCTTGTTCAGGATTCGAGCCGGACAGCGAACACTGTCCGGCTCTTTTCTGCATCATACCTGTACAAGCAGACCGATCCGTGCTATAATTTGAGATAGCAAAAGGAGTTGATCACATTGGAGGACAAACGCGATGAGATCATCCGCACGCAGCTGGATGTCATTGAAACGCTGATACAGAACAACATGCGCCGCGTGGCGGACGATTTCTGGGGCGCACCGACACAGCCTGCAAAATCCGCTTCACACTCCGGCGCAAAGGAAGCGCCCAGCCAGGCAAATCCGTCGAAAAAAGTGCCCGAAAAGGCGGATGCTCCAAAGCAGCAGGCAGAAAAAGCACCTGCGGAGGACAATGCGGAGCAGGAAGCGCTGCCCGTGGAGAACATCGAGGACCTGAAAACGGAGCTGAACGCGCTGATTGGACTGGACGGCGTCAAGCGCGAGGTCAACAACCTGATCAACATGGTCACGGTGCATAAGCTGCGCAAGGAGCACGGCCTGAAATCCGTGGATATGTCGCTGCACATGGTCTTTTCCGGCAATCCCGGCACCGGCAAGACGACCATCGCCCGCATGATGGCCCGCATCTATCGCTCCCTGGGCATCCTGTCCAAGGGCCAGCTGGTGGAGGTGGATCGCTCCGGCTTGGTTGCCGGCTACGTGGGTCAGACGGCCACCAAGACGATGAAGGTGATCGAAAGCGCACTGGGCGGCGTGCTGTTTATCGACGAAGCCTACAGCCTGAACTCCAAATCCGAAAATGACTTCGGTCTGGAGGCCATCAACACGCTCTTGAAGGCCATGGAGGATCACCGTGAGGATCTCGTCGTCATCGTTGCCGGTTACGACGGCCTGATGGACGAGTTCATTCATTCCAACCCTGGGCTGGAATCCCGATTCAACCGCTACCTGCACTTCGACGACTACAGCGTGGATGAAATGCTGGCAATCCTGGATTTGCAGCTCAAGAAGGGCCAGTATGTGCTGGAGGATGCCGCGCGCGCGGCGGTGCGCGCCTACATCGAGGACTCCAACACCAGTTCCATCGCCTTCGGCAACGCCCGCGGCATTCGCAATATCTTTGAAAAGCTGCTGGTTGAGCAGGCAAACCGCCTGGCGACACTGTCGGAACTGGACAAGGATGCGCTGATGACCATCACCGAGGCGGATGTGCTGGCGGCGCGCGCGTCAGATACGCAGCTCGCCAAGGCAGAAGCGGATCGCAAGGAGATGGAGCGCCACACGCAGGAGGCCATCGACGCGCTGAATCAGCTCTGCGCAGAGGTAAAATCCGAAAACATACCGAAGTCTGAATAAAACAGACGCAAAACAGACCGAAGTCTTTAAAGACTTCGGTCTGTTTTGCGTCAGCAGATGGCCTCCGCAGCGCTTTTGCCAGCAAGCGCCCCCGTTGAAAAGGCGATCTGCAGGTTGAAGCCGCCGGTGTGCGCGTCCAGATCCAGCAGCTCCCCGGCAAAGTACAGCCCGGGCGTCAGCTTGGATTCCATCGTGGAGGGATTGACCTCGCGCACGGTCACGCCGCCGCGTGTGACGATGGCCTCCTCGAAGCCGCGCAGCTTTTTTGGCGTCAGCGGCAGCGCCTTCAGCAATTGCAGAATCGTCGTGCGCTGGGCCTGCGTCACGCTGTTGACCGGGGTCTGCGGGGAGATCTTCGCCAGCAGCAGTATCTGCTGGCCGAGGTTGTGCGGCACCAGGCCGTCCATCACGGCGGTCAGCTGCTTGCGGGAGAGTGCCTGGAAGTCCCGCAAAAGCCGCGCATCCAGCGTCTGTTCGTCCAACGCAGGCTTCAGGTCGATGGCCATGCGCACGTCCTCCAATTCCTCCGGCATGCTGCTGGACAGCGTCAGCACCAGTGGCCCGCTGATTCCGAAGTGCGTAAAGAGCATCTCGCCCTGTTCGTCGTAGAAGTACTTTTTCTTCTTTCCGCCGGTCTTCCATGCCCGCAGCGCCACATTTTTCAGCGAGAGTCCGGACAGCGTGGAGGGCCAGCTCTCCTTCGTCTCGATGGGCACCAGCGACGGCAGCGGCTTCTGGATGCTATGCCCCGCCTCCTGTGCGAGGGCGTAGCCGTCGCCGGTGGAGCCGGTCAGAGGATAGCTCGCACCGCCGGTGCACAGGATCACTGCGTCTGCCTCAACGCGCTCGCCATTCTGCAGGATTGCGCCGCAGCACCGTCCGCCCTCGATCGCCAGATGCGCGACGCGGGATTCATAGTGAATCTTTACGCCCAGCCGTTCCAGCTCCCGCCGGAGCGCTGCGGTCACGTCGCTGGCGTGATCGGAGACCGGAAAGACCCGGTTTCCGCGCTCCACCTTCAGCGGAACGCCCAGCTTCTCCATCAGCTCCATCATGTCGCGGTTGTCAAATGCCGCAAACGCTGCGTACATGAAGCGCGGGTTACGCACCACCTCGCGGAGGAAGTCCTCCGGCTCTGCGGTGTTGGTCAGGTTGCAGCGGCCCTTTCCGGTGATATATATTTTCTTGCCCAGCTTTTCATTGCGCTCGATAAGCGTGACCGACGCGCCGCCTCTGGCCGCAAAGAGCGCAGCCAGCATGCCGGCTGCGCCTCCGCCGATTACCAAGATTTTCTTCGTATGCATTTACTTTTTCTCCCCGGTCAGTTCGGCGTTCTTTGCGAGATACACGTCGTACTCCGCCCAGATACTTTCCATCTTGTTGAAGTATTCAGAGACTTCCGTGCGCCTGCGCTGGCCAAGCGCCACGATCAGCGCGTTGATCAGCGACAGCGGCGCGGCGAAGGAGTCCACGAAAGAGGACATATCGCTCTTGGCCATCAGGCAGATGTCCGCCGTGGAGTGCAGCGGGGAGAGTGGGCCGTCGGTGATGGCGATCAGCGAAGCGCCCTGCTTGCGCGCAAAATCCATCGCTTCAATCGAACGGGATGCGTAACGCGGGAAGGAGATGCCGATCAGCAGATCGCCCTCGCCGATGCGAGAGAGCTGCTCGAACACGTCGCTGACGCCAGAGGTGACCACGCGCACGTTGGAGAAGATGAACTTCAGATAGTGCACGAAGAATTCCGCGATCGGTGCGGAGGAGCGCAGGCCCATCACGTAGATTTGCCGCGCCTGGAGGATCATATCGATCGCGCGCTCAAAGGAGGAGATGTCGATCTCGTCCAGCGTGGATCGGATGTTCTGGATGTCCGCCTTCAGCACCTTATTCAGCACCTGCACGTGATCCATGTCGTTGGTCAGCTCGAAGCGCTGGGAGGCCGTCAGCCGGTGGCGCAGAAGCTCCTGCAGCGCCTTCTGCAGTTGCGGATATCCGCTGTAACCGAGGGCTGCCGCAAAGCGCACCACCGTAGATTCGGACACGCCCACGTACTCGCCGAGCTTGGACGCCGTCATAAATACAACCTTGTCATAATGGGTGACGATGCATTCCGCAATGCGGCGATGGCTCTTGGAGAGTTTTTTGCCGCTATGATTCAATCGCTGGATCAGTTCCTGCGCGTTATCCATCTTGTCAACAACCTCCGATTTTGAATAATCGCACACGCGATAATGCAGTTATTATAACCTCTTTTCTGCACATTTGCAAGCAAATATAGCACACATTGCAATTTTTAATCTAAATCGGCCGATAGATGCGGCAATTTGAAGAACTGCTGACCTTTTTTATCACAGGTGGCATTGCCGGACTTGCATTTTTGCGCTCTGCATCGCGTGCATGCGACGCGCCCGGTGATATTTTTTCTGCGCCAACCATACAATAGGATTACGCAAGGGGGTGAAATCATGGTTCGCTTCAAGGTCATCAAGGGCTCCCATCTGCTGCTGGCGATCGCGATGCTTCTGCTGGCGGCGGTGCTCGCCTTCATCCTGATTCAGGAGCTTTCGACCGACCGCAGCGTCTCCAGCGACGTCGGGCTGACAGGCGCAGCTGCCGCGATCGTCACGGAGACCGAAGAGGCAAAGGTTTTGCAGACCTTTGCCTCCGCTGCGTCCGGCGGACTGACGATCGAGGTTATCGCCGATACCCCCAAGCCAGTCGCACCGGCGGATGCCAGGACGATCCTGATCTATCACACCCACACCCACGAGGCCTACGCTCAGGATCCAGCCGATCCCTACGACGCCGTCGAGGCCTGGCGCACCGCCGACGAGCAGCACAGCGTGGTGCGCGTCGGTCAGGCCCTCGCAGATGCGCTGACCGAAATGGGCTATCGTGTGACCCACGATGTCACGGACAACGAGCGGGACGATCTGAGCTCCTCTTACGTGCGTGCGCTGGAACTGCTTGAATCCTATGACACGGAATTCGATCTGGTGATCGACCTGCACCGCGACGCATACTCCGAGGGCTTGCCCATTGGGATCGAAGCACCGGACGGGACAAGCTGCGCCCAGCTCATGCTGCTGGTGGGGCGCGGCGACAACTATCCCGAGAGCCAGCGCGCCGACTACGCGGCGAACCTGACCTTCGCACAGAGGGTCACCGGCGAAATCAACGCCGCCTTCCCCGGCCTGTGCCGGAACGTCAACGTCAAGCGCGGCCGTCACAACCAGCACATCGGCGGCCATGCGATGCTGGTCGAGGTTGGCCACAACCAGAACACCCTCGCCCAGGCGCTGAACTCCGTCCCCTACCTCGCCCGGGCGATCGACGCCGCGCTCAATTCCATCGCTTAAATTGACAAATGCTCCGTTGCATGGTATGATACTTCTATAAAGATAGAATTACTACTTATAGGCGTGATTGTTATGGATAAAACGCGGCTTGCAATCGTGGATGCAGATGTACAGTTTACGGAGCAACTGTGCCGTTTCTTCAAAATCTACCCGGACATCGAAATCGTCGCGGTGGAGCACAACGGCCAGGATGCGCTGCAAAAAATCAAGAGCCTGCGTCCCGACGCGGTGCTGTTCGATCTCGTCCTACCCGGGCTGGACGGGATTTCCCTGCTGCGTTCCATCAACGATCTCCCCGACCCTCCCACCACGATCTGCTGCACGCGCTTCTATTCCGACGTCGCCCTGGAAGCGACCCGCGTCTACGGGGCGAGCTATCTTTTGTTCAAGCCGATCGAACTGCACACGCTGCATCCGGTGATCGTCTCCTGCACGAAGATGCACCGCGACATGAAGCGGCTGAGCAGCGCCATCGCGCTGGACAGCGCCGACCAGACGCACGTCGAGGCGCACATCCACAACTACCTCGTCTCCCTGGGCATTCCGTCCAAGCTCATCGGTTGCCGGTACCTCACCGAGGGCGTTCGGCTCGCCCGTCAGGACAGCACGTTGCTGCGCAACCTCTCCCGCGGCCTCTACTTGGAAATTTCGCGGAGCATGAATACCACGTCCTCGCGCATTGAACGCTCCATGCGCAACGCCATCAGCACCGCCTACCACAGCGGTGGCCTGGATCACAAGCTGCCTCACTGTCCCTCCAACAAGGAGTTTCTCACCTACGTGCTGAACAACATCGAACTGTAAGCAAATTGCAGGTTTTTGCCCCTCAAGTGGAAACTTAACTGCATCCGCATTGACATTTTTGCAGCATCATGTTAGAATCAAATTGAATCCGGATAAATGAATTTGCAGGGTTGCCGGGGGAAGTACGGTGCAAATCCGTCACAACCGCCATTACCGTAATTGCCCGCAGGGGCATAAGCCGGGCTTCCCGGGGCCATGCAAGAATTCAGCCGCGTAAGCGGCTCGGGCAGACGTTTTCGGGCAGGGAAAGCGCAGCCTTTGGCATTGCGGTGCGGGCATGTCCCGCATTCACATCCAGGGAGACTTGCGCTGGTTCGCCATGAGGCGGTATCAGCGTTTTTTCTGCTTTGCAGCCTGAATATGCCTGCAAATGCGACTTACAGGAGGAAACAATCATGAAGAAGTACGCCACTGCATTCCTTTGTGCCCTGCTGGCACTGGCGCTCTGCGGCGTAGCCGTCGCCGAGACCGTGTATGTGACCATCGCCGACGCTCAGGGCCAGCTGGTCATGGTCAACGCCGCCATCGATGTGACCGACGTCGATGCGGACGGCGCGCTCACCATCAACGACGCGCTCTATGCCGCCCACGAGGCCGCCTATGAGGGCGGCGCCGAGGCGGGCTACGCCGCTGCGGACGCGGGCTACGGCCTGAGCATCTCCAAGCTCTGGGGCGAGGAGAACGGCGGCAGCTACGGCTACTACCTCAACGACGCCTCCGCCTACAGCCTGGCGGATCCCGTATCCGAAGGCGACTACCTCAACGCCTTCGTCTACACCGATCTGGAGGCGTGGTCCGATCAGTATTGCACCTTCGGATACAGGGAAGTCCTAGCGGACTCCGGTGCAAACATCAAACTGACCCTGAACATGATGACCTTTGATGCGGACTGGAATCCCGTCAGCATGCCGGTGGAGGGCGCCATCATCACCATTGACGGCGAAGATACCGACTATGTCACGGATGCGGAGGGCAATGTGCAGTTCACACTCGATGCCGCCGGCGATCACCTAATCTCCGCGCGTTCCGATTCCGCCATTCTGGTTCCCCCGGTCTGCATCGTCACCGTGAAATAAAGCGGAATGAAGCTGCAACGCATAATTCTTTGCGCAATCGCGCTGCTGATTGCACTCACACCCATCGCATGTGCCGTCGTTGATACGCAGAATGTCATCGACGGCATTCTGTCGTATGCCAGCGGCGACGGCGCACTCCAGGATTGGCTGGACGGCGCGCTGTGCGCTGGTGCGGGCAGCAATTCGGACAACTATCTGTTCGTGCTGCCGCGTCTGCATCCGGAGCTGGATTACTCCGCTTACGCCCGGAAGCTCGCCGAAGCGGTCGCTGGAGACGGCATCCGCAGCGTGACTGCACGCCAGCGCAGCGGCCTTGCGCTGATCGCCTGCGGCGGCAGGGAGCTGCTGCCGGAGAACCTGGTGGATGATACCGTGGGCAAGCTGGGCGTCATGAGCTACATCTACGGCCTGCACTTGCTCAACTGCGGCGCGCCCTCCGAGCTGTGGAGCGCGGAGAAACTCGTCGAAAAGCTGCTTTCGATGCGCATGGCGGACGGCGGCTGGGCGGTCATCGGCCAGTACAGCGACGTGGACGTCACCGCCATGTGCCTGCAGGCGCTGGCCGGAAGCGACGTGGAGACTGCGGAGCTGCGCGCTGCCGTCGACGAAGCCGTAGACCTGCTCTCCCGAAAACAGCTCGATAGCGGCGGCTACATGAGCATGGCCAAGGAGAACTGCGAGAGCGCCGCGCAGGTGGTGATTGCGCTGTGCGCCCTGGGCATTGATCCCGCGACGGACACGCGCTTCGCCAAAAATGGAACCAGCGTCGTGGACGCGCTGCTTGCCTATCGCCTGCCCTCTGGTGGCTTCTGCCACTTGCCGGACGATACCGAAAACGAGACCGCCGGAATTCAGGCGCTGCAAGCGCTGTTTGCCCTGTCGAATCCCGACTCTGGTCTGTTCGACTTCTCCGGAGCCCCGGCTTTGCAGAATTCCGTCCGGCACAGCAGGAAGTTCTGGGCGCGCATCGCGATCGCCGCCTGCGCGGTCATCGCCTGCGGACTCTCGCTGATCCGCCGCCACGGTCGCATCAAGCGCCTGATCTCCGTGCTGCTGCTGGCCGCCATCGCGCTGTTTGCCGTGAAGCTGATCCGCGTGGAGACGGCGGCGGACTATTACAGCGCGAGTGCCGCACCCTCCGATCCCAGCGGCAACGTCTGGCTCACGATCCGCTGCGACACCGTGGCCGGGCGCGCCGACGACGGCAGCACGCCCGCTGACGGAACGATCCTTCCGCGCACGCAGATCGGCTTTGCCGAGGGAGACAGTGTCTACGATGTGCTGACCTACGCCGTGCGCCAGTTCGGCATTCAGATGGAGCACCAGGGCTCCTCCGAGAACCTGGCCTACATCAACGGCATCAACTATCTCTATGAATTTGACTACGGCGACTTGTCGGGCTGGATCTACTCCGTCAACGGCGTTCAGGAGAGCGTCGGCTGCGGCAGCTGTCTGGTGCACGATGGCGACGAGATTGCCTGGGAATACACAGTGAATCTGGGTGAGGATCTGAAATGAGCGCACTGGACAACGTCAATCCGATCGCGGCCTTTCTGTGGCTGATGATGGTCGCGGGCATCGCCATGTTCTGCTTCAATCCGGCTATTCTGGCGATCTCGCTGCTGGGCGCGCTGCTGTTCTTTATCTCCCGCAACCCGGACGCGCGGCCCTCAGCGCACCTCCCCTATCTCCTTCTGTTCGCGCTGTCGGTGCTGATCAATCCGCTGTTCAACCACAACGGCGCGACGGTGCTGTTCGTGCTCAACGACAACCCGGTCACGCTGGAAGCAATCTATTACGGCGCGGCGATGGGCGGCATGGTCCTGGCGGTGCTGTACTGGTTCCGTTCCTTTCAGCAGATCATGACCAGCGACAAGCTGCTGTACGTATTCGGCTCGGCACTGCCGAAGCTGACGCTGATCCTCTCCATTGCGTTGCGCTACATACCGCTGCTGCGCAAGCAGACCAGGCGCGTGCGGGACGCACAGAAGGCGCTGGGGCTGTTCCGGGAAGAGAATCTGCTGGACCGCCTGCGCGGCGAATTGCGCATCTTTTCCGTGCTGGTGAGCTGGGCGCTGGAAAACGGCATCATCACGGCGGACAGCATGTGCGCCCGGGGCTACGGCATAGGGCGACGCACCCGCTTTGCGCTGTTCCGCTTTCAGCTGCGGGAAGGACTGATGTGCCTGGGCTGCCTGCTGCTGGGCGGCTGCACCATCGCCGCAATCGCCTGCGGTGCGCTCGCGTGCAGCTTCTACCCGCGCTACGCGCTGCCGTCGCCCAATGCGCTGGGCTGCGCAGCCTATGCTTCTTACACCATTCTGGCCCTTTTCCCGGCACTGTTGGAAGTGGAGGAACGAATCCGTTGGAAATCCTTAAAGTTGAAAATCTGAGCTTTGCATTTCCGGGCGCGTTACAGCCGGTGCTGCACGACGTCAGCTTCCGCATGGAGGCCGGCGATTTTCTCGCGCTGATCGGCGCCACAGGCTCGGGCAAATCCACGCTGATGCGCCTGCTGAAGCGGGAACTCGCGCCCATCGGCAGCATGCAGGGCTGCGTTTACTACAACGGCGTCGCACAGCAGGAGCTGCTGGAGCGCGTCTCCGCCTGTGAGATCGGCTACGTGATGCAGCGCCCCGAGCAGCAGATCGTCACCGACAAGGTCTGGCACGAGCTGGCCTTCGGTCTGGAGAACCTGGGTCTCCCTCAGAGCGTCATCCGCCGCAGGGTCGCGGAGATGGCCAGCTACTTCGGCATCTCGGACTGGTTTGAGCGCGACGTGAGCGAGCTCTCGGGCGGTCAGAAGCAGCTGCTGAATCTGGCGGCAGTGATGGTGATGCAGCCAAAGATCTTGCTGCTGGACGAGCCCACCTCCCAGCTGGACCCCATCGCGGCGGCGGACTTTTTGAATACCGTCTCCAAGCTCAACCGGGAGATGGGCGTGGGTGTGATTCTGATCGAGCACCGCCTGGAGTCCGTGCTGCCCATGGCAGACCGGGTTCTGGTGCTGGAGGACGGCACGCTGCAGCTGGATTTGCCCCCGGCCCAGGCCTGTGAGCGCCTGCGCTCCCATCCGGTACTGCTGGACGCCATGCCTGGCGCGGTCCGGCTGTTTCACGCCGTAAACGGCGCGGGCGACTGCCCAATCACCGTGCGCGAGGGTCGCCGCTTACTGCGGGAGCACTTCGGAAACGACGTGCGCAGCCTGCCCGAGGCGACAGCGTCCCGGAGCGATGAAACTGTCCTCGAATTCAAGAACGTCTACTTTCGCTACGGTCGGGAGTACCCCGATGTGCTGAAGGGCTTGAACCTGCAGGTGCGCAAGGGCGAGATCTTCTGCTTTCTGGGGTCGAACGGTTCGGGCAAGTCTACGCTGTTGAAGCTGTGTGCCGGACTGTGCCGCCCTTACAGCGGCTCCATTCGCATCTTTGGCAAGAAGATTCAGCAGTTTCGCGGCCAGTCGCTGTATCGGGATTGCGTGGCGCTGCTGCCGCAGGATCCTCAGACCGTATTCTTGAAGAGCACTGTTCGCGACGAACTGCACGAGGTGCACGCCGATCCGTCGGCGCTCCCCTACTCGCTGGTGCATCTGATGGAACGCCACCCCTACGACCTCAGCGGCGGCGAACAGCAGCTGGTGGCGCTGGCGAAGGTGCTGGCGTCGAGGCCGCAGATTCTGCTGCTGGACGAGCCCACCAAGGGCGTGGATTCCCATGCGCAGACGGCGGTGCTGGAGGTGCTGCAGCGCCTGAAGGCGGAGGGAATCACCATACTGCTCGTAACCCACGATGTGGAATTTGCCGCCCGCTGTGCAGATCGCTGCGCACTGTTCTTCCGCGGCGAGATCGTCTCCGAGGATGCGCCCGCGCGCTTCTTCGATGAGAACAGCTTCTATACCACCTCCGCCAACCGCATCTGCCGCGGTTGGTATGAGGGCGTGGCCACGGTCGAGAACGCGGCAGAGCTCTGCCGCAGAAACGGCGGCGCGCGATGAAGCTGCTGCTGATTCGCAGCGCAAGGCTGCGCAAAATTCTGGGAATCGCGCTGCCCTTCATCGCCATACCGGCTGTGGTGCTGTGCTTTGCCCTGCTCTCCAGCGGAGACAACTACGCACTGGCCTCGCTTCTGGTAACGCTGCTGGCGCTGGTGCTGTTCTCCTGCGGCTTCGAGCGCCGCAAGACGGGCACGCGTCGGATGATCCTCGTGGCGGTGATGACCGCGCTTTCCGTGGTTGGCCGCTTCGTGTTCATGGTGATTCCCGGCTTCAAGCCCATCACCGCACTGGTAGTGATCACGGCCATGTATCTGGGCGGCGAAGCGGGTTTCCTCACCGGCGCGCTCTCCGCATTGATCTCCAACTTTTACTTTGGCCAGGGACCGTGGACGCCCTTCCAGATGCTCTCCTGGGGCCTACTTGGCCTGCTGGCGGGCTTCCTCGCGCGGCCGTTGAAGCGCAGCCGCATCCTGCTCTCGCTCTACGGCGTGTTCGCGGGCGTGGCCTACTCCTTTATCATGGACGTCTGGACGGTGCTCTGGTACAACGGCGGCTTCAATCCCGCACTCTATGTGACAGCGCTGGGCACTGCTCTCCCCTACACCATCGCCTACGCCGTCTCCAACGTGATCTTCCTGAACCTTCTGGCGCGCCCCTTCGGCGAGAAGCTGGAGCGCGTGCGCATCAAGTACGGCTGCTGAAGCCGAAATCGAGCCGCTGCACAAAACGCAGCGGCTCGTTGCATGCAAACGCGCCCGGCAAACGCCGGGCGCACAGTTTTTATTATGTCCTCTTACACATTCTGCTGCTTCTCGCCGTTGATGTCGCGCAGCGCCAAGACAACCTCGCGCACGGTCGCGTTTTCAAAACGCGCTGCCTGCACGATCACCGCCGACCACTCGTAGCCGTCCCCGACGATTCTGCGGTATTCGCAACGCACGAAATGGCTGCCCTCGCGGATATTCTTGCGGATATAGTATGGATCCAGCAGCTTGTTCAGCTTCTCGCGATCCTCCTGCACCACATTCTGCTGAATATACTTCGCAAACGTCGCCCTGAACGGCATGCTCAGTTGGGTGATCATCTCGCCGCCGTGAGTACGCGCCGCATAGCACAGATCATCGTCCAGGTTGACATAGTACAGGCCGTAGTAGATACCGCCGAGGGCAGTGAGGGTCTGCTGGAGAATGCGGGTGCGCTGCGTGCGCTCAATCTCCGCGTTCTTCTCCGCGTCCACGTTCAGCAGGTACAGATTCGCAATGATTTCGCCGCTGTCCGGGTTCTTGAACACGCGCAGCACCTGGCGATACCACTGATACTGGCCGTCGAAGCCGAGGATGCGGCATTCCATCACCTGCTCGAACTTGCCCCGGGTGTATGCATCCAGGATGGCTTCCGCGTTCATCTTTGCGAGATAGTCCGCATAATCCTCGGGATGAACGTACTCGCGCGCAAGGCCGTTCATATCGCCCTCGTAATCGCGCCACTCGTTCAGCTTGATGCCCGCGCGGGCGACTTCAAAGCCCGGCCGGCAGTCGGTGAGCTTCCATCGACCGCGCCCGAAGTTGATCTGCCACACGGTCGTGGTCTTGGGAAGGATTGCCTTGCGGTAGTTCCGCTCGTCGCTGAAGCGAATCTTCATCTGCTGCTCCACCGTGCAATCGCGCATGGCGCCGAGCACCAAATCGCCGTTTTCTTCATCAGAATTCAGCGTAAAGCGCAACAAGTGCTTGCTGTCCTGCACGCTGCAAAGCAGGTTCATCTTGCAGTGCTGTCCCGGCTTGAGCTCCCTCAGGCGCTCCTGCAGCTGCTCGGTGTCCGACTCGCTGAGGCCGCAACACACGCCTAGCTCGGAAATGTTCCTCGGCGCGGCCGTTTCCTCGGCCTCCCCCTCGTATCGCAGGCCGTCGTAGTAGGCCAGAACCTTGTCATGCCTGCGCTGATAGAGGTACAGCCGCGACTTCGAGTCCTCCGCAGCCAGAACGAGCATCTTTTCGGAGATGCGCGACCTGCGCCGCTGCTGGCTGCTCTCCTGCCGCATGCTCCGCATGATGACAACCACGTACACCGCCAGCGCAACAATCAGCAGAAGAATCGCCACGACGAACAGCACCGTCGTAAGTCCGATGGACTTCTCATTCTGCATCAACAACTCGCCGGGAATGAAGAGGGCAATGCTCAGGGGATAGATGGTCGTGTTCGTCTGGGCGATGTATTCGGAGCTTCCGTTCTTCGCCGAATCCACATGCGTCTGCGCGACCTGGGCGTGCAGCAGATCCTCCATGCTTCCATCGCTGTTGAGCTTCAGCAGAGCGTCGTAATAACCACCGCCCTCATAGTTGCTCCTGTTGATGAGATACGCGCCCGTGGTGGAATTGTAGATAGCGTATCCATAGTTTTCTGTATAGGCGCTCTCCATAATCCAGTCCAAGCGATCGGGATCGATGCACGCCGCAAGCTCCGCTGACTCGCCGATGGAGACGCGCAGCTGCACCATCCCGTTTTCGCAGCTGATGATTTTCCCCTCGACCTCATCCGTATGATAGCGAATGTAGTGGGGCTCCTGTTGCATGTCCGTGATTGTGCCGTCCATGTGGTATTCCACGCCGTCGGACACGATCATTGCGTCGCTGAACACGCCGTAGCGCACCATATTGGCAATCTGATCCAGCGAGCCTTCCGACACCTGGCTGATCTCCTCGGAGACGACGTTCATCTGGCGGAAGCCATCCTCGACCAGCATCTGAAACTGCTGGGCAACCTGACGGGCCGCATCCGCCGCGCGCTCCTCCGCGCCTCTGGAGTCACGGTTGACCAGAATCCACGGAAACAGCATGGCGATCAGCAGCAAAATAAAGCCCAGCGCGATGGTTCCGCGCACGAAGCCATATCTGTCTTTTTGAAACAGGCGTTTGATGCTCTTCATTTCCATCCTTCTCTCTCCGGCTGTGACTTTCCGCGATACAGCAGAATCGGGTTCGGATCTCCGGCTGCACGACACTGTTATACTATGTGCGCGCCGCCCGCTTTATACCTTCCAGTGCAATTACGTATAATTATAACAATCGAAGTTTAGTTTTCCATTAAAAACGCGCCCAATCGTGAAGAATGTCCAGTTTTAACACAGGCTCGAAGCAAACGTTTTCCGCTTTATGCAAGGTGCATAAATGTATAGAAATCCATGTCCTGCTGCGCACATGCATACATGAGCACACGAAATCACGCTTCAAAAACGTTCTTTCGCATCGGAAGACTTACTGCTTGCAGGAATTGTTGCTGCCTTTCATCTCCTATGGCGGTATATAATTCATATTATCTGCATAAAAAACGGATGGAGCCAACCGACTTCATCCGTTTGTACTATATTCACTTGTCCTTTTGATCCCGTTTCAGCCGCTCCAGGCGTTCACTTGCGTAGTCCAGCATGTGTGCCGCGTGGGAGAGGCTGCTTTCGCTGTCCTCCGCGCCGCCAACCAGCCGGGACAGCTCGTGAATCCTGCCGTCGCGGTCCAGCCGCACCACGTTGGTCTGGGTGCGTTCGCCGTCGGTGGACTTCTCCACACGGAAGTGCGCGTCGCCCAGCGCTGCGATCTGCGGCAGATGCGTAACGCACAGCACCTGCTTGCGCGTCGCGATCTCCTGCATCTTCTCGCCCACAACCTGTGCCATGCGTCCAGACACGCCAGTGTCGATCTCGTCAAACACCATGGAATCCACGCCGCCGCGATCCAGCGCAATGGCCTTCATCGCCAGCATCACACGGGACAGTTCGCCGCCGGAGGCCACAGAGGCCAGGGGCTTCAGCGGTTCGCCGGGATTCGAGGAGATCAGGAATTCTACCTGCTCCCCACCCTCCGCCGTGGGCTTTTCCAGTACCCGGAAATCCACGCGGAAGCGGCAGCGGGCCATGCCCAGATCTCTGAGCTGCTCCAGCAGGCTGCGCTCAAATTCCTCCGCCAGCACCCGCCGGGAGCTCGTCAGCGCCTCGCAGGCCTCGCGCAGCGCGCGATCCTCCTGCTTGAGCTGCTTCTTCAGCTCTGCGATGCGCGCGTCGCCGGATTGAATGGACTCAAGCCGCGCCTTGGCGGCGCTGCCAAAGGCGATGACCTCGTCAATTGTCGCGCCGTACTTGCGCTCCAGACGGGAAATCAGATCCAGCCGGTCGCCGATCTTGTCCATCAGCCTGGGATCAAAGCTCAGCTCTTCGCTGAGCGCCTGCAGCTCCGCGCCGGCCTCCTGCACGCCGTAATAGAGCCCCTTGAGCTCGTTCGCCAGCTTTTCAAAGCGCGGATCCAGGCCTGCGATGCCCTCCATGGCAGAGCTGGCGCGCAGCAGCGCCTCCTGAGCGCTCAGGCCACGACCGTCGCCGCCGTAGGTCAGCTCATAGGCTGTATCTACGCCGTTCCGAACCTTCTCGGCATTCTCCAGCATGCGCAGCTTGCGCTCCAGCTTTTCCTCCTCGCCGATCTTGAGCTTCGCAGAGGTGATCTCCTCCACCTGAAAGCGGAGCATGTCGATCAGCCGCTCCCGCTCGGATGCGTCCTTGAGCAGCTTGCGCAGTTCCAAAGCCGTGGCCGCGCGCGCCGCATGGGCCGCGCGCACCGCCGCCATCTTCCCGAGATGTTCCTCGTCGCCGAAGGCGTCCAGAAATTCCATGTGCTTCGCCGGATTCATCAGCGACTGATGCTCGTGCTGGCCGTGCACATCCACCAGCAGCGCAGTGAACTGCTTCAGCGTCGCCAACGGCAGCACCGTGCCCGCGATGCGGCAGACATTGCGCCCGCTGCGGCTCAGCTCCCTGGACACGCAAACCAAACCGCCGTCCGCATCCACACCCAGCTCCGCAGCCAGCTCCAGCGCCGCCGCATTCCCGGAGATGTCGAACAGCGCCTGCACGCTCCCCTTCTCTGCGCCTGTGCGGATCATGTCCCGGTCGGCGCGACCGCCCAGCGCAAGGTTCACGCTGTCCACTACGATGGACTTTCCCGCGCCGGTTTCGCCCGTAAGCACATTGAATCCCTGCGCAAATTCGATGCGCAGCGATTCAATCAGGGCGATATTTCGGATTGTCAGTTCTAGCAGCATTTCTCTATCTCTTCAGCAGATTGTGGAAGCGGTTCTGTACGATCTCGATGGCCTCCGGGGACCGGCCGATGATCAGCACGGTGTTATCTCCGGCAATGGTGCCCAGCACCTCGTTCCACTTCATCGAATCGATGGCCTCGCAGGCCGCAGCAGCGCTGGCCGACAGCGTCTTGATGACCATCAGGTTGCCCACAGCCTCCATGTTGACGATGGACTCCGTCAGGATGCGGATGAAGCGCTCGTTCAGGCCCTTCTCCGCGCGCTCCACGGTAGCATACTTGTAGCCGCCGTTCTCCGAGAGCACCTTCAATAGACGCAGCTCCTTGATATCCCGCGATACCGTCGCCTGCGTCACCTTCACGCCGTGGTTCTTCAGTTCCTCCGCCAGTTCCTCCTGGGTTTCAATATCTTTATCCTCAATGATTTCCAAAATCAGATTATGGCGCGCGCTCTTCATGTCCGGTTGATTCCTCCTGCGTCCGCTCCCAAAATCAGAGCTCAATGTGTCCACTCAGACAGCTTGTCCCGCAACAAGCTGAAATAATTACGGTCGTGAAGGCGAATGAAGCGTGCCTTCAGGTTCGAGCGCGAAATGGTGATGCCGGGCTGACTGGGCTTTACGTCCACGCACTTGCGCCCATCCAGCACTGCGTGCGCCCCGCCTCTGTCGTCCAGCACGCGAATCGTAATCAGATCGTCGGAAGAAACGACCACCGGACGCGCATTCATCGTGTGCGGACAGATCGGCGTGATGACAAAGCAGCCCAAGCCGGGTCGAATGATCGGCCCGCCGGCAGACAACGAATAGGCGGTCGATCCGGTTGCACTTGCCACAATCAGACCATCGCCGGAAATTCGATCGACCAGAATTCCGTTGACCTCTATCTCCAGAGACAGTATGCGCACATGGGGGGTGGATCTCGTAACAATGATCTCGTTCAGGGCAAAGGTATTTTTCTCATCTTCCCCCTGAATTGTCATTGTCAAACGCTCATCCAGCGTATAGCGACCCTCCAGCACGTCCACAACGTCCCTGCGAAGATCAACGGGATCCACCTCGGTCAGAAAGCCCATTCGACCAAGATTGATCCCCAGAACGGGAATGTCCTTCGGCAGCGCATGATCCAGCGCGGAGAGTATGGTTCCGTCCCCGCCCAGCACCATCAACAGATCGCAGTCCTCGAAGCTCCCCTCGGAGAGCTCCGGGGCGCCCAGTGCATGCGCCAGCGTGATTCCCGTCGTGACCGAAATATCATATTCGTCCAGCAGCTCTTTCAATTCGCGCGCAACATCGAAGCCGACACGCTTGGAGGGATTCCAAACGATGCCCACTCTCCGAAATTCCATGCGAATCACCTCACATACCTCTTATATAGAATATACCAAAGAAAAGCGAAGTTACAAGCCCCCTTTGGACGATTTAAAAAATTTGTCATAAGCTGCCGAAATTATGTCATTTATCCGTTCTTTACAGAATCGCAATTCGGAATCCACGCCCGGCAGCAGGTGCAGCAGGAATTCGATATTGCCCTCCGGGCCCTGCACCGGCGAAAAATCGAGGCCCGCCGCGTGCCAGCCGGTCTCCGGGACGAAATCCAGAATGTCCTGGAGCACCCGTGCGTGCACCGCAGGATCGCGCACCACGCCCTTCTCCCCCACGTCCTCCTTCGGGGCCTCGAACTGGGGCTTGACCAGCGCAACGAACTCGCGCCGCCCGGTCAGCAGCGGCAGCACCACCGGAAGCACCGCCTTCAGCGAGATGAAGGACACGTCCGTCGCGCCAAACTCGGGAAGCTCGGGAAAGTGCTCCTTCGTCAGCAGCCGCGCGTTGGTGCGCTCCAGCGCCGTGACCCGGCTATCGCTGCGGATGCGGTAGTCCAGCAGGTTGTAGCCCACGTCCACGCAGTACACGTGCCCCGCGCCCGCGCGCAGCATCACGTCCGTAAAGCCGCCCGTGGACGAACCCACATCCACGCAGGTCTTGCCTGCAAGATCTATGTGAAAGACCTCCAGGGCCTTTTTGAGCTTGTGCGCGCCCCGGCTGACGTAGGCGTCCAATTCGCCGCGCACCCGCAGCACGTCCCCGGGCTTGATATTCTCGCTGGCGCTGAGAATCTTGCGATCCCCCGCCATCACGCGCCCCTCCATGATGAGCGCCCGCGCCAGTGCGATGCTCTCCAGATTCAGATCCTCATACAGCGCAATGTCCGCGCGCCTTCGCTTCATACCTTGCCCTCCCGTTCGCTCGCCAGTGCCTCCAGTATCCGTGCGGAGATCTGCTCCACCGAGAGTCCGCAGTAGCGGCGCTGCTGAGAAATCCGGGCGTGGGCGATGAATTCGTCCGGTGCGCCCAGGTTCAACACGCGTTTGTGCAGGCCCGCAGCGCTGAGTTCCGCCGCCACGCCCTCGCCGAAGCCGCCGAGCACGCTGTTTTCCTCAATGGTGACGACCAGCTGCACGTCCCGGCTCTTATCCAGAAGCAGCTTGCGATCCATGGGCTTGATGAAGCGCGCGTCCACCACGCCTGCGCTGACGCGCTTACCCATCAGCTCGATGGCCGTCTGCATGGCCGTTTGCACCATGGGGCCGACGGCGAAGATCATCACGTCGCTGCCGTCGCTGAGCAGCTCCCACTCGCCCACCCGCAGCGGCTGCTGGGCCGCCATCCGGGGACCCAGATCCAGACCCGCCTTGGGATAGCGGATGGCCATGGGCTGATTGACGGTTGCGCTCAGGTCGATGAGCTTCTTCAGGTCGCGCACGTCCCGGGGCGCAGCCAGAATCAGATTAGGCATCGCACGTAGATAGCTGAGATCAAACAATCCCTGGTGGGTCTTGCCATCCGCGCCGACGAAGCCCGCGCGATCCAGCAGGAAGGTGACCGGAAGCTCACAGCGGCACACGTCAGTGAGCATCTGGTCGTAGGCGCGCTGCATAAAGGTGGAATAGATCGCAACGTAGGGTTTCATGCCGGAGGCGGCCATGCCCGCAGCCATCGTGACCGCGTGCTCTTCAGCGATGCCCACGTCGAAGAAGCGGTCGGGATGCTGCTTTTGGAACTCCTGCATGCCGGTGCCGGAGACCATCGCCGCGCTGACAACGCTGATGCGGATGTCGCTGTCGGCCATCTCGCTCAGCTGGTGCGCGATGATCTCGCCGCAGCCCGCCTCGCCGCCGCTGCGCGCCTTGCCGGACTCCACATAGAAGGGCGCGACGCCGTGGAAGGCGTCGGGGTGGCTCTCCGCAGGGCGGTAGCCCTTGCCCTTTTGCGTCACCACATGCACCAGCACCGGGCGCTTGTCGTTCTTGGCGCGGTTCAGGATGCGGCAGAGGTGCTTGATGTCGTGCCCGTCGATGGGGCCGATGTAGACGAAGCCCAGCGCCTCGAAGAACTTGCCGTCGATGAACAGCGACTTCAGCGCGTCGCGCAGCTTCTCGATAAAATGAAACACCGGAACGCCGATGCCCGGGATCTTCTCAAGACCGCGCCGCACCGTGCGCTTGAAGGCGCAGTAGCCCCGGCTCTGGCGCAGGCCGTTCAGATAGCCGCTGAGCGCGCCCACGTTCTGGGAGATGGACATCTCGTTGTCGTTCAGAATCACAATCATCCGCGTCTTGCTCTGGCCCGCGTCGTTGAGCGCCTCGTAGCACATGCCGCCGGTCAGCGCACCGTCGCCCACCAGGGCAACCACGCTGTTGTCCGCATGCATCACGTCCCGGGTGCGCGCCATACCCAGCGCCGCCGAGATCGCGCTGGAGGCGTGTCCGGCCACGAAGGTGTCGTATGCGCTCTCGTCCGCGTCCGGGAAGCCGCTGAGTCCACCCTGCTTGCGCAGCGTGCGGAACTGGTCGTACCTGCCGGTGAGCATCTTGTGCACATAGCACTGGTGCCCCACGTCAAAGACGAACTTGTCCTCCGGGCAGTTGAACACGCGGTGCATCGCCAGCGTCAGCTCCACCACGCCCAGATTGGACGCAAGGTGCCCGCCGCACTCCGCGACGGTGTCAATGAGCTCCGTGCGAATCTCCGCAGCCAGCGCCTCCAGCTCCCGATAGGACATCTTTTTCAGTTGTGATGGATTCTGAAGCTCCTTCAGCATTCGTAGTCCCCTCTACCAAGCATTATTTCGTGCGATCCACCATGGACGCGATCAGATCGCGGAAGAACTGTGCCTCGGCGCCGAAGATATCCAGCTCCGTCATGGCACGCTCCAGCAGCATGCGCACCTGCGCGCGCGCGCCCTCCACGCCGTGCAAGGAAACCACGGTGAGCTTGCCCTGCTCCGCGTCCTTGCCCAGGGTCTTGCCCATCTCTGCGGCGTCGCCCACCACATCCAGCAGGTCGTCCGTCGCCTGGAAGATGCGGCCGAAGTTCTCGCCGTAGCGGCCCAGCGCGTCAATCTGCGCCTGCGTGGCCCCGGCGAGTGCACCCGCCGCGCGCAGCGGATAGATGAACATGCAGGCCGTCTTGTCCCTGTGGATGAAGCTCAGCGCGTGGTCATCCATCACCGCGTTGTGCTCGCAGTAGAGATCCAGCACCTGTCCGGCGATCATGCCAGTCACGCCCGCGCCGGTGGCGATCTCGTAAATCGCGCGCAGACTGCGCTGCGCAAGCTCCGGCTTCTCCAGCGCGCGGCGCAGCATCAGCTCGAAGGCTGCGTTCAGCAAGCCGTCGCCCGCGAGAATCGCCTGGCCCACGCCGAACACCACGTGGTTGGTGGGACGGCCGCGGCGCATGGTGTCGTCGTCCATGCCCGGCAGATCGTCGTGAATCAGCGAATAGCTGTGAATCATCTCCACCGCACAGGCGAAGTCCAGCGCGAAGTCCACATCCCCATCCAGCATGTCCACCGCGGCCAGCAGCATGCTCGGGCGCAGACGCTTGCCGCCTGCCAGCAGGCTGTAATTCATCGAACGCACCAGCAGCTCAGGCATCTCGCCCTCGACAAAGCTGTTCTCCGCAAGTGCGGGAAAGACAGTGCGCAGGCGCGCATTCACGATCTCCGCGTATTCCTTCAAGCCCTTCATTTGATCTCCTCCGCATTCAGTTCGTCCTCGCCGGACGCAGTGAGCACGCGTATTCTTTCGTCGCCCTCGTCCAACAGCTTCTGCAGCTCCCTGCGCAGCACATTTGCCCGTTCAAAGGCAGCAAAGGAAGCTTCCAGCGTCATCTCGCCGCTCTCCAGCGCCCGCGCCAGCTCTTCAAGCTCCTGCATGCCTGCCTCAAAGTTCAGCTTGCTTTCCATATCATTTCTGCTCCGTAAGCGTCGTCGTGAGAATTTCCGCGCTGGCCCGACCGTCGCGCAGGTGCAGCTCCACCTGCATACCCGCCTTCAGCGACGCAGCGCTGGTGCACACGCCCGCGTCCGTGCTGACGTAGGCATAGCCCCGCTCCAGCACGCCCGCCGGATTGAGCGCGTCCAGCTTGTCCGAGATGCGCTCCAGTCGGTTGCCCAGGCGCTCCATGTGCGCATTCTGGGCGCTCCGGCAGCGCTCCCACAGTCCGTCCAGCGCGCTTCGCCGCCCGTCAATCAGCATCTGCGCGGGGTTCCGGAACAGCGGCGACGCGCACACGCGCATCAGCTCCGCCCGGCGCAGCCGGTTGCCCTGCATCAGCCCCGCAGACACCCTGCGCATGGCGGTGTCCAAGCTCCGCTGGAGGTCGGCAAGCACCGGCACGGCGATCTCCGCAGCCATGGACGGAGTCGCGGCGCGCACGTCGGCCACGAAATCCGCGATGGTGAAGTCCGTCTCGTGGCCCACGCAGGAGATCACCGGAATCTTCGAGGCCGAAATCGCCCGGGCGACTGCCTCCTCGTTGAAGGCCCACAGATCCTCAATGGAGCCGCCGCCGCGCCCAAGCAGGATCACGTCCGCCCTGCCATCGCGGTTGAGCATCTCCAGTGCGCGCACGATCTCTCCCACGGCCTCCGCGCCCTGCACCGAGCAGGGAGCCACGATGACGCCCACATGCGGATTGCGCCGCCGGGCGATGCGCACCATGTCCCGCAGCGCAGCTCCCGTGCGGGAGGTGGCGATGCCGATGTAGCGCGGCTTCAGCGGAATTTCCTTTTTGAGCGCGGGATCGAACAGCCCCTCCGCCGTCAGCTTGCGCTTCAGCGCCTCGAACTTCTGGTAGAGGTCGCCCACGCCGGCCTTCTGCATGGAGTTGACGTAGAGCTGATAGCTTCCATCCCTGGGAAACAGCGAGGCCGATGCCTGCACCCGCACCTGCATGCCGTCCTGAGGCTGAAACGCGAGTCCCATGGCACTCTGGCGGAACATCACGCACTGCACCCGCGCGCCCGCGTCCTTCAGGGAGAAGTAGCGGTGGCCGCTGATGTGGTGCTTGTAGCCCGAGATTTCACCCGTCACCACGACGTTTCGCAGCAGCGCGTCGCCTGCCAGGAGCCTGCGCACGTATTCGTTGAGCTCCGATACGCTCAACGCGCGATCTGGCTGCATCGCTTCACCGCCCTTCCCTTTACTACATAATTCCATATCAAAAAGAGTGCCTCTGCCGGTATTCACAGCAAAGGCACGAATGACCCGCGGGCGCTGCGCTTATTCGCCGCTCTCCCGGGAGAGGTTGCCCAGCACGCCGTTGATGAACGCGCCGGCCTTGTCCGCAGAGAACTGGTTCGCCAGCTCCACGGCCTCATTGATGACAATGCCCGCCGGAACCTCGCCCAGCTTCAGCTCGTATGCGCCCAGGCGCAGGATGGCGAGATCCACCTTGGAGACGCGCTCGATCGTCCATCCGCGCAGGTGGCTGGCGATGCTTGCGTCCAGCTCCTCCGCATTGGCGACCACGCCCTCGAACATGCGGTTCATATATTCGGATTCGCGCTCACCGGGAGCGACGCCGAGCAGATTCAGGCGGGTATCCTCGCCGCCGTCCCCGCCCATTTCCCATTCGTAAATCAGCTTCATCGCGTGTGCACGGGCGATTTTTCTGTCCATTCTGGCAAACCTCGTCTCAACTCAATTTGTATTTTTGCGCATCAAAGCGGTGACACGCAGACGCGCGCCGCCGCGATGCTCTCATTCCTGTTCTTCGCTCTCCTCAGCTTCTTCCTGCGCGGGAGCGTCCATGATGGGATCCAGATGCAGTTGGATCGGCGCAGGCTCGACTTTCTCGCTCTGCACGCTCGCTTCCACCGGTGCGGGCGCGCTCGGAACTGCGGGCGCAACCGGTTCCGCAGCGCCCTTGCGCCCGCGGCCATGGCGGCTGGCCTCGTCGCCCTCAAGGGCGTTTACGCTGACGCTCACCTCGCGCACCGCCACGCCGCAGTTCAGCTCGATGTAGCTGCGGATGGCGCGCTGGATGTTCATTGTCACGGTGGGTACGTGCGCGCCGGTGGCGATTGTCACGCTTGTGTTGATGGAGATGGCGTCCTCGCAGTTCACGATGCCGGACTTCATCTCACTGATGCCGTCCACGCCGCGCACAGCCTGGCGGATCATCTGCTCCACCGCGCTGACTGCGATGCGGGTCTTGCCGGCCTCGCTGGAATCCACGGTGATGAAGCCGCGTTCGCCGCGCTTTCCATCCCTTGACAGGATGATGATCACGCTGGCCACCGCGAAGATCACATAGATCGCGAGAACTACAATGCCGATGATGTCCGTGCTGCCCTTGCCGATGGCGGCATAGGCCGCTTCAAAGCCGCGATAGATGGTGTCCGGCCACACGCAGAATACGACTGCGATGGCACAGGCAACCAGAGACAGCAGCCAGTGTACAAACAGAATCAGCTTTCTGCCGAAATTCAGTTTCATTTTTTATTCCTCCCAGCGGACAAGGAACGCTTCGCGAGGCGGATTATTCCGCCTCGTCCTCCTCTTCGTCCTCAACCGCATCCTCTTCGGGTTCGTCGTCGAGTTCCTCGTCGGGTTCTTCCTCCGCGTCATCCTGAGGCTCCTGGGGCGCTTCCTCCTTCGCAGGCTCCTCCACAGGCGCTTCGGACTTCTCCAGCATCTTTCTTCTCTGCTCCTCAAGCTCGGCTGCCGCCTTCTGCTCGCGCTCGAAGCTCACGCCGGCCACATGCACGTCAACCGCATGCACATCCAGGCCGCTCATGGTCTCGATGGCCTTCTTCACATTCTCCTGAATGCTGCGGGCGACGTCCGGAACCGGAGAGCCGTACTCCACCACGATGGTGATGTCCACCGTCACCTTGTTATCGTCCAGATCGATGCGCACGCCCTTGGTGAAGTTGCGCGAATTCTTTCTGGAGAACATATCTGCAAATCCGCTGCTCTGGGAAGACATGCTCGCGACGCCTTCCACCTCGGTGGCTGCAAGGCCGGCGATCGTAGCGACCACCTCTGTGGCGAAGGAAACCGTGCCGTTCGGATTTTCATCCAGCTTGACGTCGGGCTGGTAATTTTCACTCATAGTGCAGACCTCCTTTTTCAGCATCATTATAACAGATCATTGCCGAAAGCGCAATCACAATTTCGCTTAATTTATCGGAATGATCTTTACATTGCCGCTCTGCACGCCCGTCTCCCTGCACACCAGATCCAGTATGACGCTGCACTCCTGCTGCGTAACGAGCTCCGTGCGCAGCAGCACGTTCACCGAATCGCTCTGTACCGTGACCACTGGATCGTCAAAGCCGCGCAGCGTGAGCAGCCCCTCCAACGTGAGCTCATGCTCCTCGCGGCTGCAAAGCTCCATCAGCTGGCGCTGCGCCAAAGCGGCGATCTCCGCTTCGGTGCTATCATCGTGCACGATTTCGTTCAGCTGCGCCTTCTGCATCGCCCGCAGCTGCTCCCGCTCCGTCCGGAAGGCAGCGACCGCATCCTCCTCCAGAGCCGCTGCGCTCACGGGAGCTGCGGGCGCGTCCATGATGCTGCGGCCCGCGCACCAACCTGCCGCCGCCATTGCGAGCGAGAGCGCGATGAGTCCCATCGCCTTCGCGATCTTGCCGAAGCGCCGCACCTGCATCCGCTCTCACCTACCTCACAATCTCAATCTGACTGAGTTCCAGGTCCGTCAGCGCCTGCACGGCGCGCTGCAAACGCAGCATGACCTCCACATCCTCCGCACCGCTGGCGACCACCACCACGCCCGTGCAGTCGCCGCGCTCGTCCCGGGCGATCATCACGCTCACCTGCCCCGCACCGCCGATCTTCGACAGAATGCGCTGCATGCGCGCCTCCTCTTCGCTGGCGGCGCTCCCGCCGCCGCTGCCCAGCGCCAGCACGATCAGGATGCAGATGAGTCCGACCGCAATGGTCAGCTCCAGCCACCGCGCGGCTTTGATTGTCTCGAACAGCTGCTTCAAGCGCGATCACCCTCACCCGTTCAGCATCCGCCACGCGCCGCAGACCGCCGTCACCGCCACAGCGGCGATCCGCAGTCCCAGCGCCAGGCGAATTGCCGGATAGAATCTGCTCGGCCGGGTCAGCTGCTCGCAAAGCGCCGCAGCCATGCACAGGGCCGCGACCGTCATCAGCAGCTGTTTCACAGTCAATCCCTCCTAACCCAGCAGCGTGCGCCCCGCAGCCATCGCTGCGCCGAGCAGAATCATGCCCAGGGTGAGCGCCGCCGCGCACAGCATCAGCAGCATCTGACACACTCCCGCCGCCTGTTCCGCCGCATTGGCCGCGCGTCGCTCACCCAGCATGTCCATCAACGCCGAAAACAGGTTCAACATCAGCATCGCCGCCGCCGTGCGCAGCATGGGCTGCAATCCCAGCGCCAGCAACAGCACAACGCCGCTCACGCCCACCGCGTTTTTTGCGATCAGGATTCCCGCGACGTAGCTGTCCCATGCGTCGGACACGCCGCTGCCGATCACCGAGGTCACACTGTCCACCGCATACTTCGCCGTGCGCACCGCCACGCCGTCCATGCCGGATATCACTGTGCCCTGGATCGCCGTGAGCGCCGTAAACAGCGTGACGGCAAGTCCCGCGCCCCAGTTTGCCGCCTTGCGCATCAAACGGCACGCCCGAGTCAGGTCGATGGCCTCGCTCAGGTTCCCAGCTACCGCAAGCGCCAGCGCATACCGGCACAGCGGCAGGCCGTATTTCAGCAGCCAGTTCTCCACCGCACCGCCCACCAGCGTCGCCATCGGTGAAAGCAGCGCTGCGCCGTTGGTCATGCCTGCCGCCGTCATCAGCGCTGCGAGGGGCGGCGCGACCGCGTCGGCAAAGCCGCCGACGCGCCGCATGCAGGCCTCCACACCCTCCATGCCGCCCAGCACAAGGCGCATCATGCTCAGCATCAGCACGCACAGCAGCAGAAAGCGCGCGCCCTCGCTCCCACCGTTCCCCTCCGGAAGCGCGCAGCGCAGCGTCGCCAGCAGAAGCGCCGGCGCGATCAGTGCCCCGCAGGCGCGCAGCGCCTCCCGCAGCGCATCAAGCACCCGATTTCGAAGCTGTTCCAACAGCTCGTCCGCCGTTGTCAATTCCCCTTGCGCGGCGTCAAGCACCACCTGCTGAAGGTCCAGTTCCGGTGCGGCGTCCCCGGCGAACTCCTCCAATCCGCTGAGATCCGCCGCATCCAGTGCGCGATTCACTGCTTCCTCCGCTGCGCAGCTCCCGCACATTAAAAGCAGGCACAGCAGCACGAGGATCCCCCGCCTCATGCCAGCAGCTCCGCGATGCGCTCCATGATCTCCGCGGCGGCGGGCAACGCCGAGGCGACCACGCCGATGCGCACGCCCACGTCGATCCGGTGCGCCAGCGCGGCTTCGCCTGCGTCCCGGCAGATGTCCGATGCGAACTCCGCAATCATGGCGACGCCGCAGATCTTCATCAGATACAGCGGCTGCGCTTCCTCCTGCGCATAGTCCTCCAGCGTCTTGAGCGCCCGGGAGAACGCACCCAGATCCGCACTGGAGAGCATCAGCGCCGCCACGCCCGCAGCCATCGCCACCGCCGCGGCCATCTGCGGATGCGCCGCCCGCAGCGTCATGCAGATCAGCGCCGCCGACAGGCACAGCACCAGTATGCGCAGAACCTGCATCAGTCAAAGCCGAACATCACCCGGATGCTCTCGAAGAACTCCGCCACCATGCCCACCACCATCATAAGTACCACGAGCAGCCCCGCCAACGTGGCCAGCGTGGCCATGTCCTCCCGCCCCGCGCGCTTGAGCAGCAGGGAAATCACTGTGACCAGTATGCCGATTGCGCCGATCTTGAACACGAACTCGATATCCATATTTACCTCAAACGATCAGGATGCACACGGCGATGCCCACCAGCGCGCCCAGCGCGGTGTAGGTTTTGGATGCATCGCTGAAGCTCTTGCGCGCCTGACTCTGCGCCTCCTCCAATTGGGCGATGCAGTCGGAGAACAGCTCCATCTGTTCCTCGCGACCGCTGCCGCCCAGGCGCTGAAAGAATCCGTCAAGCAAGCGCAGATCGTCCTCCGTGAGGCAATCCAGCGCGCAGCCGCGCTTCGTCGCTACAGATCGCAGCTCCTCCCAGCACTCCCTTAGGCCACAGTCCTCCCGCAGCGCGTTCCCCAGATCCCGGAACAGGCGTGAATCGGACTTGCGCAGCAGGATGCCCAGCGGTTCCATGGAATTGAGCATGCGCAGCCGCAGCACGCGCATGGCCGCCAGCAGCTCTCCCAGCAGCTCAAACCTGCGCCTGCGCGCGTTGGAGAGCATTCTGCCCGTACCCGCGCCCGCGAGCAGGATGACCGAGAGCAGTATTCCCTTCAGCATTCGATTTCCTCCCCGCTCATACAATCATAGACCGACCGGACGCGCCCCGGCGGCGGCCCCAGCAGCACCATCCGGTCGAACACGCCCTCCTGCAGAATCGCCGCCAGGCTCTCCCGGCGCTTTGCATCCGCAAATCCGGCGGCATGTGCCGTGGCGAGCACCGCCGCGCCGCACCTGCGCGCGTCCAGCAGCACCTTCGCATCCGCCGCATCGCCGATCTCATCCGCCGCCAGCAGCTGCGGCGCGCATGCGCGGATCAGCAGCGGCAGCGCCAGCGCCTTCGGACATCCGTCCATCACATCTGTGCGCGGCCCCACGTCCATCTGGGGCTGTCCCTCCCAGCAGGCTGCAAGCTCGCGGCGCTCGTCCGCAACGGCCACGTTCCAGCCGGATTCGGAGGCGATGCGGATGAGATCCCGCAGCAGTGTCGTCTTTCCCATGCCCGGCGGCGACAGGATCAGCGCGCTGGACAGGCTCTCGCCAAAGAGCAGCTTCGCCAGCGCAGCTCCGCAGCCCCTGATTTCCCGGGGAATGCGGATGCACAGCGACGCGACCTCCGATATGCTCTGAATCGCGCCGGATCGAACGCTGATTCGCCCGCAAACGCCCACCCGCAAGCCGCTCTGCGCCGTAAAATACCCCTGCTTCAATTCCTCTTCGAAGGCGTAGAGGCTGTCTCCGCAAAGGCGACGTGTGATCCTGCGCAGGGCGGCGGCGTCCAGAACCGGGCCGGCAAGCTCCGTTCCATCCAGCCTGCACAGCCGCGTCTTCTGCCCGCAGCGCAGGCGCAGCTCCGATATGGAGTCCGCTTCCCTGCGCAGCAGCGCGCCGGTTTCCCCACCGAGGCAGTCCGCCAGCCTGTCCACCGCCGCCATTCTCCCACCTCCTTCGGTACAAACTATTCTTATGGCGGATGTCCCGCATTCTGAACCTGTAAATCTCCCACGCAAGGAATTTTCTCCCGGATTTCGGTGGCAAACCGAATCCGCACGCACACACGCCGCGATCATCTCCGGGGATCGACCGCATTCTACAGCCTGATGTCTTTCAAAAAATTAATTTAAAATTGCGAGAGAAGTTTATCTTAACTTTGCATTTTTGAGTTTTCATGATATAATCAAGAGGGGGTGTATAACTTTATGAAGAGAGCAACAAAACAGGTGCAGTATAAGATCCTGTCAATCGATCCCTGGTTGAAGCCCTTCTACAATGACATCGAGCTTCGCATGCGCCGCTACAACGACGTGCGCAGACAGCTTTTGGGCGACAAGGTGGATCTGTCCGCCTTCGCCAATGGATATATGTACTATGGGTTCAGCCGCACTGAGGACGGCTGGGTCTATCGCGAGTGGCTTCCCGGCGCGGACGAGGTGCATCTGATCGGCGATTTCAACGGCTGGAACCGTACCTCCCATCCGCTCACCCGCCTGGAGAACGGTGTGTGGGAGATTCAGCTGGAGGGTGCAGACGCCCTTCAACACGAGCAGCGCGTGAAGATTCAGGTGCGCCGCGGCAAGGAGACCTTCGACCGCATCCCGGCCTACATCCGCCGCGTGGTGCAGGATCCCACCACGAAGCAGTTCTCCGGCCAGATCTGGGCGCCCGCGCGCCGCTTCATCTGGACCGACGGCAGCTACAAGAAGCGCAAGCTAACCACGCCCATGATCTACGAGGCGCACGTTGGCATGGGCCAAGAGCGCGAGGGCATCGGCACCTACCGCGAGTTTGCCGACAACAACCTCAAGCGCATCGCCGACCTGGGCTACAACACGGTGCAGCTGATGGCCATCCAGGAGCATCCCTACTACGCCTCCTTTGGCTATCAGGTGTCGAACTTCTTCGCCGCATCCTCCTGGTACGGCGATCCCGAGGATCTGAAGTACCTCATCAACAAGGCGCACGAGCTGAACCTGTTCGTGCTGCTGGACGTGGTGCACTCCCACGCCTGCCCGAACACCGGCGAGGGCCTGAACCAGCTGGACGGCACCGACAACCAGTACTTCCTGCCCGGCCAGCGCGGCTGGCATCCCGCCTGGGGCACGAAACTGTTCAATTACAGCAGGATGGAGGTGCTCCACTTCCTGCTGTCCAATCTGAAATTCTGGCAGGAGGAGTACCACTTCGACGGCTTCCGCTTCGACGGCGTGACCTCCATGATCTATCAGGATCACGGCCTGGGCACCAGCTTTTCCAGCTACGACCAGTACTTCGGCCTGAACACCAACGTGGACGCCATCACCTACCTTCAGCTGGCGAACGAGCTGATTCACTCCGTGAACCCCTTCGCTGTTACCGTTGCTGAGGAGATGAGCGGCATGCCCGGCATGTGCATTCCGATCCGCAGCGGCGGCGTGGGCTTCGACTACCGCCTCTCCATGGGCCTGCCGGACTTCTGGATCAAGCTTCTGAAGGAATACAAGGACGAGCAGTGGGACATGCACAAGCTCTGGTATGAGATGACCACTCGCCGCCCGAAGGAGAAGAACATCGGCTATTGCGAGTCCCACGATCAGGCGCTGGTGGGAGACAAGACACTGATCTTCCGCATGGCGGACTCGGAGATGTACACCGGCATGGACAAGGCCTATCACTCCCCGGTGATCGACCGCGCCATCGACCTGCACAAGCTGATCCGCTTCTCCACACTGGTGCTGGCCTGCGACGGCTATCTCAACTTCATGGGCAATGAATTCGGCCATCCCGAGTGGATTGACTTCCCCCGGGAGGGCAACGGCTGGAGCTACAAATATGCCCGCCGTCAGTGGTCTCTTGCGGAGAACGGCTACCTGAAGTATCAGTGGCTGGAGAGCTTCGACAGGGCCATGCTGAAGTTTGCGCGCAAGTACCGGGTGCTGAGCAAGCCCCAGGCGGTGAACCTGTGGATCGATCAGGAGAACAAGATCATCTCCTTTGCGAAGGGCGATCTGCTGTACCTGTTCAACTTCAACACCACCAAGTCCGACCCGAAGTTCTTCCTGCACGCCCACATCACCGGCGCGGGCAACTATCGGGCGATCTTCTCCAGTGACGACGCCGAGTTTGGTGGACTGGATCGCGTGAGCAAGGACTACGTCTATCAGGCCAGGGAGATCCCAGAAAAGGGAACCGGCTTCGAGGTTTACATCCCCTGCCGCACCGCAGTGGTGTTCCAGCGCGTGGATTGACCATACGCACGCAAACCCCTCAGCTCATCAACGAACTGAGGGGTTCTTCTTTCGTTAGTATGCTTTTCACTGAATCACGATCTTCGCGCCGGGCTTGGCCCACTGTACGATCTTCTTCATCACGCTCTCCGGCACGGCCACGCAGCCGCCGGTGGATTTGCTGCTGCCGGTGCAGTGCAGGAAGATGCAGCTGCCCTTTCCCGCCTCGCCCGAAGCGTTGTAGTCGATGAACAGGCAGTAGTTGTATTGCGGCACATAGTTGATCAGATACTCGTCCGCCGACGCGCGTTGCCGGTCGGTCACGCGGGTGTCGATCAGCTGATTGTAGTACTCCGAGCCGGAGGTTCCGCACCAGTAGTGGTACTTTGTGACCTGAGTGTAGGGCATGTTCGCGCCGGGATCGGCCTTGATGCCGAAGGGCGTGGTCAGGTTGAAGGTGCCCGTGGGCGTGCGCTTGTCTCCCTCGCGGGTCTTGCCGATGCCGTTCTTCCCCACATAGGCCGTGCAAGAGTAAAGTTCCTTCCATACGCCGTTCCGCTTCTCATGAATGCTCAGGTTCGCCTTGCTGCCGCTCTGGTACTCCACCAGCACGATCTGGTCCGTCTGCGAAGCGCAGTCCAGCTGCGCCGCCTTGCTCTGTTCCACCTGCACTTCCTCCCTGTCCATCACCTGAATCTTCACGTAGAGCTTCTGCTTGCCGTAGCTGACGCGCAGCAGCGTGCTCCCCGCCTTCTTACCGGTGATCGCGCCGCCCTTGGAAATGCTGGCGATGGAATCGTACTGCATCGTGTAGGTTTCCTTGGTTCCGTTCGGCAGCGAAACCGTCTCACCGACCGCCACCTGAACCTCCCTGGGCAACACCACCACGCCGCAGCGGGCCGTCGCGCCGCCGCCGAAGACGGTGATCACCGT
>JAUNNK010000133.1 GCA_030537335.1 Clostridia bacterium
ACGGTCTCGGTGTTGAAGACGTTCAGCTTGTTCAGGTACAGGATGGTGGCGCCTGCATCATCCTTGGCTTCGACGGTCAGGTCATAGTCGCCAGCCACGACGTTGTCGCCGGCAGCGCCGGTGATGTCGCCGTTGACCAGAGCAACTGCCGCATAGGAGGCGACGTAGCCCAGGTCGATGGGGTTCCACAGGAAGGTCTCGTCGCAGATGCCAGCCTCGATGAAGGTCTTCATGTCGGAGGCCAGGGTCAGACCGGTGACCTTAACGTCGCGGCCAGCGTCCTGGATGCACTTGGAGACGGCGGGAGCGCCGACGGTGGTGGGAACGATCAGGCCCTTGAGGTCAGGATACTGGTTCAGCAGAGCCTGGGTCTCGTCGAAGGACTTCTGATACTCGTCATCGCCGTACACAACGCCGACGTACTCGATGTTGGCATAGGCCTCGTTGGCCTGCAGTTCCTCCTCGATGTAGGAGATCCACAGGTTCTGGTTCGGAGCGGTGGCCATTGCGGACACGACGCCGATCTGGCCCTCGTAGTTCACGGACTTGGCGATGGACTCGAGCAGGGTCAGGCCAATGTTCTTGGCGGAGGAGGGCTGCACGTCCAGATCGCGGCCGGGGAAAGCAACCTCAGCGTCGTAGGACACAACCTTGATGCCCTCTTCCATGGCCTGGGTGCACACGTCAACCAGAGCGTCGGGGTCGTTCGCGGAGATGACCAGAGCATCCACGCCCTTGGAGATGAAGTTCTCGATGATGCGGATCGCGCCGTCGCTGGAGCCATCGTCGGGGCCGTCATGCTCGAAGGTGAAGCCGAGCTCGTCGGCGGCCTTCTGCACGCCTTCAACGGAAGCCTGGAAGTAGGCGTTACCGGACTGCTTGTAGACGACACCGATGTACAGGCCGTCGCCGGGCTTCGCCTCTGCGAAGGCAGAGGACAGGGTGAGCACGATCAGTGCTGCGAGGACGATTGCAAGGATTTTCTTCATGAGAGTATCCTCCTAAAAATATTTTTTTGCCCTCAGGCAAAACTTGGACTGAGTTGGGTTGCGGTGATCAGTGCGCCGCGGTCTCCGCGCGCTGCCTGCGCACGCGCTGGGCGTTGCGCACATCCTCCAGGATGTTGGGCAGCAGCACCGACAAAATCAGGATCACGCCGACGGAGAGGTTTACCGAGCTGTCCGCGAAGCCGAACAGCGTGCCCAGGCCGATCTTCACGATGCCGAAGATGAACAGGGAGATGACCGCGCCGATCACGCTGCCCTTGCCGCCGTCGGTGGAGAAGCCGCCGAGGACTGCCGCAGCGATGGCGTACATGTGGTAGCCGTCCATGA
This sequence comes from Clostridia bacterium, assembly GCA_030537335.1. GTDB lineage: Bacteria > Bacillota > Clostridia > Christensenellales > Aristaeellaceae > SFTH01. The sequence continues at coordinate 1,335 of JAUNNK010000133.1, forward strand.
TGTCCGCCTTGACGGAGGAGGACGTTGCGCCCACGAAGAACAGGCCGGTGACGGCGCTCATCAGGCCCGCCACGATGTAGCAGCCCACCTTGATGCGGTCCACGCGGATGCCGGAGAAGCGCGCCGCCGTGGCGTTGGTGCCGATGGCGAAGATGCGCCGTCCGGTGGGCATCAGGTGCAGCACGATGAAGAACACCAGTGCGCAGATCAGGAAGATGGGAATCATCACCGGGAGCTTGAAGGAGCCGCAGTCGATCAGGCTGTTGAGGTTCTTCAGCAGGCCGAAGGTGTCGTCCTTGAAGGTGATGGTCTCGCCGCCGATCAGCAGGTAGCTGAAGCCGCGGAAGAACAGCTGGGTGGCCAGGGTGATGATCATGGGGAAGAGCTCCTTGAAGCGGGTGACCAGAATGCCGTTGATCGCGCCGCAGAGCACGCCCACCAGTAGGCAGGCTGCGATGGACAGTGCGAAGGCCAGGCCGCTTATCATGCCGCCGACGGTGAGCGCGCGGTAGAGCACCGCCAGCACCACCACGCTCAGCGTGGCGATTGCGCCCACGGAGATGTCCATGTCGCCCAGCGCCAGAATCAGCATCATGCCCAGCGTCATGAAGGAGTAGAGCATGTACGGGCGCAGGGACTTGATGATGTTGGCGAAGTTGAACACGTCCTTCTTGGCAAGGCCCGCCGCAAGATTCGCAGAGTCCTTGAGGTTAAAGGCGATGCACACCAGAACCATCAGGCAGATCAGGAAGAATTCCCAGCTCTTGAGGAAGGATTTTACTTTTTTCATCAGATGTTCCTCCTTGCCAGGTCCTGCTTGTTGGCGATGCGCTGGAGAATGACGTTCAGCAGGATTGCAAACAGCAGCAGGATACCCTTCACGAATTCGGTGATCATGGAGTTGCCGATGCCCAGCATCGGGATGGCGTTGTCGATCAGGGCGATCATCACCGCGCCGATCACCACGCCGGTGATCTTGCCGTAGCCGCCGGTGACGCTCACGCCGCCCAGCACGCAAGCCGCGATGGTGAACATCTCGTTGCCGTTTGCGGTGCCCTTCTCAACTGCGTTGTAGAAGCTCAGCCACATCACGCCCGCAAGGCCTGCGGTCGCGCCGCAGATCACGTGGGCCAGCACCTTGATGCGGTTGATCGGCACGCCGCGCATCTGTGCCGCCTCGGCGTTGGAGCCGACGGCGTAGAGGTTGCGTCCGGTGCGGGTGTACTTGAGAAACACGCCGGTGAGCACCGTCACCGCAATGGCCATCCACACCAGCAGCGGAAGGCCCAGGAAGATGTTGCCGGTCAGGAAGCTTGCAAAGGAGGGGGTCAGGTCGGTGGGGTTGATCTTGTTCATGCCCATCAGCCAGGACATGGGGATCAGCGCGCGCACGATGTAGCTGGTGGACAGGGTTACAATGATGGAGATGACCCGGCCGTAGCTCATCAGCACGCCGTTGATCGCGCCGATGGCCGCGCCGATTGCGATGCCCAGCACGAACATCAGGAAGGTGGATTCAATCGCGCCCATGCCCATCAGCTTGCCGGCCACGCAGCCCACGAAGGCCAGGATGGCGGTGATGGAGATGTCGATGGAGCCCACCAGCAGCACGCACAGCATGCCGCAGGACATGACCATGTTGATGGAACCGTTCTTGAGAACGTTCATGTAGGACTTGGGGATGTAGCCCGGAACGCGGATGCTGATTGCCACCAGAAGCAGCACCAGCACCGCCAACAGCGGAATTTCGCGGTGCTCAATCAGCAGCGCGTACAGGGGCTTGCGCTCTTTCTTTGTCTGCATTTCTTCTGCTCCCTTCGGTCATTCCTTGCTCTTGGGCATCGCTGCCTTGAGGATGGTGTCCTGGGTCAGGCCCTCCGCCTGGAATTCGGCGGAGACCTTGCCCTCGCTCATCACGTAGATGCGGTCGGACATGTTCATGACCTCGGGCATCTCGGAGGAGATCATCAGGATACCCATGCCCTGGGCGGCCAGATCGCTCATGATTTCATAGATCTGGGCCTTGGAACCCACGTCCACGCCCTTGGTGGGCTCGTCGAGAATGATGAGCTTGGGATCCGCCGCCAGCTGCTTGGCCACAACCACCTTCTGCTGGTTGCCGCCGGAGAGCGCGCCGGTGTGGGTATTGCTGTCGGGGGCCTTTACGGCCAGCAGCTTCTTGAGATCGTCGGAGAAGGTATATTCCTTGTTCCGGTTCAGGAAAATGCCGTAGATGCACTTTTCCAGAACGGAGAGGGAGATGTTGTAATTGATGGACCAGGACAAAAGCAGCGCCTGCTTCTGCCGGTCCTCGGGCAGAAGGCCGATGCCCTTCTTCATGGCCTCAATGGGGGTGATGCCGGTGATCTTCTCGCCCTCGAAGTACACCTCGCCGCTGTCGGGCTTGGTGATACCGAACACGGCTTCCATGACCTCGGTGCGGCCCGCGCCCACCAGGCCGGTCAGGCCCACGATCTCGCCGGCGTGCACGTTCAGGCTCACGTCCCGGAAGTAGCCGGTGCGGCTGAGCTTGTCGATCTTCAGCAGCTCCCCGCCGATCTCGGTCTTCTTCTTCGGGAACAGCTGGGTGATCTCGCGGCCAACCATGTGGTGCACCAGGATGTGCTCCTCCACGGGCATGTCCCAGGTGCCGATGTACTGCGCGTCGCGGAACACGGTCACGCGGTCGGCAAGGCCGTAGATGTCCTCAAAGCGGTGGGAGATCAGGATGATGGCGGTGCCCTGGTCGCGCAGCTTGCGGGAGATGGCGTACAGATCCTCGCTCTCGCGGCGGGACAGTGCGGCGGTGGGCTCGTCCATGATCAGAATCTTCGCGTTCATGGACAGCGCCTTGGCGATCTCGACCAGCTGCTGCTGGGCCACCGACAGAGAACCCACGGACACCGTCGGGCTGAAGTCCGCGCCCACGGAATCCAGCAGCTTCTTTGCTTCCCTGTTGGCCTTGTTCCAGTTGATGAACGGGCCGCGCTTGAACTCGTGGCCGATGAAGATGTTCTCCGCCACGGACAGGTCGGGATAGGACGCCGCGTGCTGGTAGATGGCCGCGATGCCGTACTTCTGGGCGACGATGGGGTCGCTCATGACCACCTTCTTGCCCTCGAGGATGATCTCGCCGCCGTCCGGCTGATGCACGCCCGTCAGGGTCTTGATGAAGGTGGACTTGCCCGCGCCGTTTTCGCCCACCAGCGCGTGGATCTCGCCCGGCTTCAGGTTGAAGCGCACCTTGTCCAGCGCCTTCACGCCCGGGAAGATCTTCGTAATGTCATTGAGCTCGAGTATGTACTCCGACATGGTATTACCTCCGCTTTCTGCGTTCTCCGTAGAAGCTCCGACGCGGGAGAGACGACGCGGCCGAATGCCAACATTCCGAAAGACAGGTTTTACCTGTGCGAAATGTTGGCCTTTACTGTTTGTTCACCGTTTGTCGCATTCTCCGCGATTCATCCAAAGTTTAGTACACTTGCATGTTTACATAGTTCGATGTATAATAGTATAAAACGTTAATTTGGAATTTGTCATTGACAAGTGTTGGTAGATAACTACACAATCTTGGCATCTTTGAAGGTGTTATCGCTATCATGGAACAGGACGGAGGGAGAATATGGCGGATGTAAAGCTGAGCTTCAATCTGGACCTCACCGATCAATCCCACTGGATCACGGTGACGGCCTCCCAGGCGGTGCGCTCCTCCATCGCCTACGTGCAGGAGCTGGGCGACTTCTACTGCGGGCCGGACTACTACACCACCCGCGAAAATCTGCCCTCCTATTTAATCAAGCTGTGCGTCAGCGGCGAGGGCACGCTGGATTACGACGGCCAGAGCTACGCGATCCGCCCGGGCCACCTGTTCTGGATCGACTGCACCAAGCCCCAGTACTACCGCACCACGCCCACTGCGGGCAACTGGCACATCCTGTGGGTGCACTTCTACGGCGCGCCCTGCGAGGCCTACTACAAGCTGTTTCTGGCCCAGAACGAGGGTCGCGCGGTGGTGCGCCCCAGCTCGGACATGGCCATCCGCAGCACGCTGGACACGCTGCTCAAGCTGTATCTTGAGGGCGGCAACACCCTTCAGGACGACGTGCAGGCCTCGGCCATGCTGACCCAGCTGATGTCCCACTGCATCCACGCGGCGGGCATGCACAGCGCCAACCGCCTGCCCAACTACGTCATCGACGCCCGCAGCTACATCAACATGCACTACGCCGAGCGCATCACCCTGGACGAGCTGTCCCGATCCATCTCCATCAACAAGTTCTACCTGCAGAAGCTGTTCAAGCGCTGCATCGGGCTTTCACCCAACGAATACCTGATCCACACCCGCCTGACCCACGCCAAGCAGCTGCTGCGCACCTCCACCACCCCCATCAACCAGATCGCCATGGACGTGGGCATCAACAACATCGGCCACTTCATCACGCTGTTCAAGCGGTACGAGGGCATCACGCCCAGCGCCTACCGCAGGCGCTGGTACAACCCCGACGCGCCCCTGGCCGCCGACGAGGAGGCGGAGGAGTGACGCGCGGGGCTTGCGCAACGGGCAGAAAACGGATATAATAAAATAGAAATGGTTTGCACAGGCAAACCGCATCAAATCCATCCCATAGGAGAAACGCATTGTTCAGCTACATCACATCCTTTTTGGAAAATCCCAGGGAGATGCTGATCTTCCTGCTGCTCTCCATCCCGGGCCGCTTCATGGCGCTCTCGCTGCACGAGTTCGCCCACGCCTGGATGGCCAACCGCTGCGGCGACCCCACCGCGCGCATGCTGGGCCGGCTCACCGTGAACCCCGCCAGACACCTGGATCCCGTCGGCACGGTCATGATGCTTCTGTTGGGCTTCGGCTGGGCCAAGCCGGTGCCGGTGAACCCGCGCAACTACCGCAACTACCGCTGGGACGATCTGAAGGTCTCCATCGCGGGCGTGACCATGAACCTGCTCATGTTCGTATTGAGCTTCCTGCTGATGTGCGGCTTCGTTGGCTTCACCATCCACGGCCTGCCCCACTTCGACAGCGCATCCATCGGCTCCAGCGGGATGTTCACGGCCAACCTCATGGGCCAGCGCGTGGTGTGCACCGGAGAATACTACTTCAATGCGAAGGATCTGTTCACCATGGCGCCCTACGTCGCGGATTACCTGATCGAGCCCGCGCTGGGCCGCATGGCGGGCTACATCTACCAGATGCTGTCCTACTTCGTGCTGGTGAACATCGCGCTGGCGGTGTTCAACCTGATCCCCGTGCCGCCGCTGGACGGCTACCACGTGCTCAACGACCTGCTGCTGAAGCGGTCGCCGTTTGCGTCGCCCAGGGCTTCGCGCATCGCCTACGGCGTGCTGCTGGTGCTGATCTTCTGCACGCCCGTGATCAGCAAGCTCATCCTGTTCGTGGAGAATCTGCTGATGACCGGCCTGGGCAGCGGGATGTACGCCCTGTTCTGCGCGGCGGGAATCCTTTGAACAGGGAGGACGCATGCCGTACATCGTATCGCTGAAACAGTTTGACGGCCCGCTGGATCTGCTGCTGACGCTGATCTCCAGCGCCAAGCTGGACATTCAGGACATCTTCGTGAGCGAGATCACGGAGCAGTATCTGGAATCGATGAAGCTGGTGGACGAATTGGACATGGACTCCGCCAGCGAATTTCTCCAGATGGCGGCGACGCTGCTGGAGATCAAGTCGCGCTCGATGCTGCCCAAGCCGCCCAAGCCCGAGGAGGAGGGCGCGCTCTCGCCGGAGGAGGAGCTGATCCGACAACTGACCGAATACAAGCAGTTCAAGGAGATCTCCGCCCGGATGCACCAGCTGGAGGAGGAGGCCCGCGCGCTTTTGACCAAGCTGCCCGAGGAAT
>JAUNNK010000134.1 GCA_030537335.1 Clostridia bacterium
CAGCTTGCAGGTGCCCTGCTGGGGAGCGCACCAGCCAATGCCGTGGGTGAAGCCGGAAATGTCCTTAATTTCCTTGGCCTGAACCCACTGACCCTCTTCCGGGATCGGCGCCGGGCCGTGATTGGGGCCCTTGGCAACGCATACCATTTCCTCAACTTCGCGGGAATATTGCATGGTTCTTCCTCCTTTTTCATCGCCCGGAGACCGGGCACAAATGCGCAAACTGCGCTGTATTATCATACGCAGTTATTATAGCATAAACTTTTCCGAATGTGGAGTTGTTTTTCTGTTACGTGTCACAAAAATCGTTCAAATCCGCAAAAATCGTGTACGATGGCGTGGATTTTTCCGGCATTTTTCTTCTCTTCCAACCATTCCCTCGACACGCTGCGGTCGATGGCCACGATGCGCCCGGCTCCGGCGTTGATGGCCGCGCCGATGCCGGTTTTGGAATCCTCGGCGATGACGCAGTCACTGGGATCGACGCCGATGCGCCGCGCCGCCTCCAGGTAGAAGGCCGGGTCGGGCTTGCTGGGCAGGATGCCCTCGTCGTAGACGATGCGGTCCATGGTAAACCACTTCTTCAGGCCCAGATCGTTTAAGTAGAATTCCACGTTTTCGATGGGCGAGGCCGTCGCCAGCGCAAAGGGAATCCTTCGCGCCACCAGCAGATCAAACAGCTCCGGCGCACCCGGCATCAATTGCAGGTTTTCTTTCCTGGAGCGCGCAACGGCCCGGTACTCGACTTCCTTCTCACGGGAAAGCTGGGCAACCTCCTCCGGACTGTAGCGGTCGCCGAAGCAATACTGGAAGATTTCGCTGTTGTTGGGACCGATGTAGTGGGCGCTGATTTCCTCGTCCGTGAGATTCATGCCGAATTTCTTTTTCATGAAGTTGCGCCAGGATGCGCGGTGAAATTCGGTGTCGTTGTACAGCGTTCCGTTAAAATCAAACAGCACTGCCTTCATTCGTTTCTACCTCGCTTCATCGTTTGGTCAGGTCGGCAAAGTCCGCGCCGATGTACGCCGCCAGTTGCTCGGGGTTCAGGATCACCTGCACACCCCGCTGACCGGCGCTGACGTAGATTTTGTCAAAGAGGATGGCCGTCTCGTCCAGCGTGGTGGGATACTTCTTCTTCATGCCGATGGGCGAGCAGCCGCCGCGCACGTAGCCGGTCAAGCCCAGAAGATCCTTCACGTGGATCATCTCGATCTTCTTCTCCCCCGCCGCCTGGGCGCACTTTTTGAGATCCAGCTCCTCGGCTACGGGGATGCAGAACACGTGCACGCCCTTCTTCTCGCCCTTCGCCACCAGCGTCTTAAACATGCAGTCGGGTTCGATGCCCAACATCTGCGCCGCATGCACGCCGCTCAGGTCGCTCTCGTCCACCTCGTACTCGGAGGTTTCAAAGGGAATGTTCGCCTGCTTGAGCAGGCGCATCACGTTGGTTATGGTCATGTTTCCTCCTTGCGAAGGAGCAGCAGCCCCTTCATGGAAGCGTAATCGTTAAAAAAATGATCGACTGTGCGGATTTCGTCGCCGGTGCAGCCGATCAGCAGCTTGATCTCGCAGTCGCGCTTGAGAAGATCCACGGTGACGAATGCGCCCGTGAGCCTGCGCGCGGGTTCTGAGCCCAGGAACAGGTCGATCTCCTCGCCGTCGGAGGAACTGGTTCCCTTCAGGCAGCCGTAGTCCAGCGGATAGACGATCTCAGGATGCTCGGGATGCCGGGAGCCCTTTACGCGTTCGATGACGATCTCGCTGTCAGCAATCAGCCGCTCCATCGCGTGCCAGAACTCAGCTTCGGAGGTCGTCGGGATCATAAAACACCTCCATCAGTGTCAGCCCGTGGGCCGGGGCCGTAATGCCCAGATCCAGCCGGTCGCCGCTTGCAATGGCGCGGCGAAACGCGCCCGGCTCCAGCTTGCCGCTGCCCACGCCGATCAGCGTGCCCGCGATGATGCGCACCATGTTGTAGAGAAAGCCGCTGCCCTCCACGATCAGGCGGATCTCGCTGCCCTCTCTGGTCACCTCAGCCCGGTAGATCGTGCGCACAGTATCCTTGACAACCGAGCCGCTTGCGGCAAAGGCGGCGAAATCGTGGGTACCCATCAGATCCTGCGCCTCGGCCTGCATCTTTTCCACGTCCAGCGGATAGATCACGTGAGCGTGGGTGTTGCGGGTCAGCGCGCCGGCGTGGGGCGCGGCGTGAAAGAGGTAGCGATAGCGCTTGCCCCTCGTGGAAAAGCGCGCATGAAACTCCGGGGAAACCTCCTCGGAGCGTGTGACCCGGATGTCCGGCGGAAGCATGGTGTTCAGCGCGAAGCTGAACTTGTCCGCCGGAATGCGGGATTCGGTGTCAAAGTGGGCGGACTGCCCCAGCGCGTGCACGCCCGCGTCGGTGCGGCTCGCTCCGGATACGCAGATCTCCTCGCCGGTGAGCTTGCGAATCGCGCGCTCCAACTTCTCCTGCACGGTCATGGCGTTGGCCTGCCGCTGCCAGCCGGCGTAGGCGGTTCCGTCATACTCGACGATCAGGTGAATTCTTCGCATGTCGTTCACCGATCAGAAGGGCGCGTAGCGGTTCAGCAGAATCATCACCGCAAACATCAGCGCCACGACGGTAAAGGCCTCGCCGTCCCGCCAGCCGTAGTGCAGCTGCTTCATCTTCGTGCGGCCCTCGCCCCCGCGATAGCAGCGGGCCTCCATGGCCATCGCCAGCTCGTCCGCGCGGCGGAACGCGCTCACGAACAGCGGCACCAGCAGCGGAATCATCGCCTTTGCGCGGGCGATCAGCTTGCCACTCTCGAAGTCCGCGCCGCGGGCCATCTGTGCGCGCTGAATTTTGTTGGTCTCCTCCATCAGCGTGGGAATGAAGCGCAGCGCGATGGACATCATCATGGAAATCTCGTGCGCCGGAAATTTGAAGCGGGTCAGCGGCTTCATCAGGGACTCCATGGCGTCGGTGAGTGCGATGGGCGAGGTAGTGAGCGTCAGCACCTGGGAGCAGAGCACCAGCAGGATCAGGCGCACCGCCATAAACACCGCCATGCGCACGCCGCCGGTGGTGATGCGGATGATGCCGAAGTGCAAAAGATCCTCGCCGTCCCGCAGCAGAAATAGGTTCAGAAAGAAGGTGAGCCCTATGATGACCAGCAGAGGCTTGAGGCCCTTGAGCATGTACTTCATGCCGATCTTCGTGCTCAGCGCGCACCAGAGCACGAACAGAAACACCAGCGCGAAGCCGATGAAGCTCTTGGCGATGAACACCAGCACGATCATCGCGATGGTGAGGATCAGCTTCGTGCGCGGATCCAGATGATAGAGATACGAATCGCCGGGAAAGAACTGCCCGATCGTTACATTGTTCAGCATTTCGCCACTCCGTTATTTCTTCAGGTTCTTCAGAATTTCCCGGCACATATCCTCCCGGCGGAAGGTCCCGGGCGCGATGTCAAAGCCCTTCTCCCGAAGGACTGCGGCCAGCTTTGCGCACTCCGGCACGTCCAGGCCGATCTTCTTGAGCTCCTCGCCGTGCTCGAACACCTCGGCGGGCGTGCCCTGATACTCGATTCGACCGTGATCCAGCACGTACAGCCTGTCGCAGTACTTGCCCACGTCGTCCATGGAGTGGGACACCATGACCACCGTCACGCCGCTCTCGTGGATGCCTCGGATCAGTTCCAGCATGCTCCTGCGCCCAGCGGGATCCAGCCCCGCGGCAGGCTCGTCCAGCACCAGGATGGACGGATTCATCGCCAGCACGCCCGCGATGGCCACGCGGCGCTTCTGTCCGCCGGAGAGGTTGAAGGGCGAGGCCTTGCGCAGCGAATCGTCCAATCCCACCAGCAGCATGGCCTCCGTGACCCGGTGCTTGATTTCCTTTTCGTCCAGCTTCAGGTTCTGCGGGCCGAAGGCAATGTCCTTCTCCACCGTCTCCTCGAAGAGCTGGTACTCGGGGTACTGGAACACCAGCCCCACCGCGCGGCGCACGTCGGTCAGCTTCGTGTCCTTGTCCCCCAGATCCATGCCGTTTACGAACACATGGCCGGGTTCGCTCTTTTCCAGCGCGTTGAAGTGGGAGATCAGCGTGGATTTTCCGCTGCCGGTGTGGCCGATGATGCCGATGAACTCGCCGTCCTTGATGGTCAGGTTCACGTCGTCCAGAGCCTTGACCTCGAAGGGCGAACCCGGCATGTATACATGGGTGAGATGCTTTACTTCAATCGACACAGTTCCACCGCCATTTCTTCCACCGTCAGCACATCCTTGGGCACGTTCACGCCCGCCTCGCGCAGCTTCGCGGCCAGCTTCATCATCTCCGGCACATCCAGCCCGTACATCAGCACCTGATCCACGTTGGAAAACACCTGCCGGGGCTCGCCGATCAGCTCCACCTTGCCGTCCTCCATCACCACGACCCGGTCGGCCTGCACGGCTTCTTCCATGAAGTGGGTGATCCAGATGACCGTGATTCCCTCCTCCTGATTGATGCGCCGGGCCAGCCGGAACACGTCGCGCCGTCCGATGGGATCGAGCATCGCCGTGGATTCGTCGAACACAATAATCTTCGGGCGCATCGCCAGCACGCCGGCGATGGCCACCCGCTGCTTCTGTCCGCCGGAGAGCATGGACGGCGAGGACAGTGCGCGCTCGCGCATGCCCACCTCAGTCAGCGCCTCGTCCACCCGCCTGCGGATTTCATCGGAGGGAACGCCCCGGTTCTCCAGGCCGAAGGCGCAGTCCTCCTCCACCACGGTGGCCACGATCTGGTTGTCCGGGTTCTGGAACACCATTCCGCACACCTCGCGCACCGGATAGGGATTGTCCTCCGTCGCCACCAGGCCGTCCACCTCCACCGTCCCCGAAGTGGGAATCAGCAGGGCGTTTAAAAGCCGCGCCAGCGTGGACTTTCCGCTGCCGTTTCTTCCCAGTACCGCAAGAAATTCGCCCGCCTGCACGTCCAGGCACACGCCGTCGACGGCGGGGCGTTCGCTTCCTTCATATTTAAAAACGACGTCTTTCAGTCGGATGATTGTATCGCGCATATCGATTCCTCCGAGCTTGGATTATAGCATTCGTTCGTTAAATAATGCACGATTTAAGTTTAGCTTTGTATGTAATCCCCTTCGAATTCCGCAAAATGTTGGAAAAACCGCTCACATTTCAGAAAACTAACTTTTATTTCGTCGAGTTATGTGGTAAAATATAGTCACAATCTTGCTTAAGGAGTGAGCGAAAATGAATCTGAACAAAATGACCGTTGAAGATATCCAGGTTTCCGGCAAGAAAGTGCTCGTCCGCTGCGACTTTAATGTTCCGCTGGACGCAGATCTGAATATTACCGATGAGACGCGCATCAACGCTGCGCTGCCCACCATCAAGTATCTGCTCGAGCACAACGCCGCCGTCATCCTGTGCTCTCACCTGGGCCGTCCCAAGGGAGAGTTCAACATGAAGTACTCCCTGGCTCCCGTCGCAAAGCGCCTGTCCGAGAAGCTGGGCTTCGAGGTCAAGCTGGCCAAGGACGTCATTGGCCCCGATGCGAAGAAGCTGGCCGCCGAGGTTGAACCCGGCAAGGCCGTGATGCTGGAAAACGTCCGCTTCCATGCTGAAGAGGAAAAGAACGATCCTGAGTTTGCCAAGGAGCTGGCTTCCATGGCGGAGATCTACGTCTCCGACGCCTTCGGCACCGTGCATCGCGCCCATGCTTCCACCGCCGGCGTGGCACAGTACCTGCCCGCAGTCGCAGGCTTCCTGATCGGCAAGGAGCTGGAGTTCCTGGGCAACGCCGTGGAGAACCCGGTTCGCCCCTTCGTCGCCATTCTGGGCGGTGCCAAGGTCAAGGACAAGATCGGCGTCATCAAGAGCCTGCTGAACAAGGTCGACACCCTGGTCATCGGCGGCGGCATGAGCTACACCTTCCAGGTCGCCATGGGCGGCAAGGTTGGCCGTTCCCTGCTGGACGAGGAGCGCATCGGTCTGGCCAAGGAGCTGATCGAGGAAGCCGAGCAGAAGGGCGTCAAGCTCCTGCTGCCCGTGGACAACGTCTGCGGCGACTCCTTCTCCAACGACTGCGAGCGCATCACCGCCCATTCCCGCAACATCCCGGACAACTTCGAGGGCATGGACATTGGCCCGGAGACCGTGGCTCTGTTCACCGAGGAAGTCAAGAAGGCCCGCACCATCGTCTGGAACGGCCCGATGGGCTGCTTCGAGATGCCCAACTTCGCCAAGGGCACCCTGGCCATCGCGCAGGCCATGGCTGAGTCCAGCGCCATCACCATCATCGGCGGCGGCGACTCCGCGGCTGCGGTCACCCAGATGGGCCTGGCCGACAAGATGAGCCACATCTCCACCGGCGGCGGCGCTTCCCTGGAGTTCCTCGAGGGCAAGCAGCTCCCCGGCGTCGTGTGCCTGAACGACCGCGTCATCCCCGAGCGCCGTCCGATCATCGCCGGCAACTGGAAGATGAACAAGACCCCCGAGGAGGCCGCCAAGCTGGTCACCGACCTGATCCCGCTGGTGAAGAACGCCAAGTGCGACGTTGTCGTCTGCACCCCCGCCGTGTGCTTCTCCGCTGTGAAGCCCATCATCGAGGGCACCAACATCAAGCTGGGCGCGCAGAACGTCCACTTCAAGGCCTCCGGCGCCTACACCGGTGAGCTGAGCGCCGACATGCTCAAGGCAGCTGGCTGCGAGTACGTCATCATCGGCCACTCCGAGCGCCGCCAGTACTTCGGCGAGACCGACAAGACCGTCAACCTGCGCACCGTCGCCGCCGTCAAGGCAGGCCTCAAGGCCATCGTGTGCGTCGGCGAGATGAAGGACGAGCGCGAAGCCGGCTACACCGACATGATCGTCACCTATCAGACCCAGATGGCGCTGCACGGCCTGGCCGGCGCAGAGCTGGACAACGCGGTCATCGCATATGAGCCCGTGTGGGCCATCGGCACCGGCCTCACCGCCACCGACGAGGAAGCCAACCGCACCATCGGCGTGATCCGCAAGGCCATCGCCCAGAAGTTCGGCCGCAACGTCGCTGAGAAGATGCGCATCCAGTACGGCGGAAGCATGAAGGGCTCCAACGTCAAGGGCCTGATGGCGCAGCCGGAGATCGACGGCGGCCT
>JAUNNK010000135.1 GCA_030537335.1 Clostridia bacterium
TGGGGCTTACTTTGTCTTCCCTTTTGGGCTCACCCCAACTTTTATTATAGAGCCTAACCTTTCGCATTTCTTCAAGTTCGTTTCCGAACAGGTAGATGTAAATATTGTACACTATGGACATATCTGCATGTCTGAGAAGTATTGACAAAATCTTAACATTGCACCCTCTGTGATAGCAATTTGTAGAGAAAGTATGTCGCAGCGCATGGCTTCGCTGATGGACATGACTCCGGAAGAGCTGAACGCGCTTGCGGCAAATCACAAAAAGGTATATACCATGATTGATATCGGGGAGGCGACGCCTATGAAAGAACGCGGTAGGCACATTCGCACGATCATGCGACTGATTCTGTTCGCAGTCTGCTTCAATGCAGCCGTTCAGCACCTGAACGTGGTTGCGCATGCGATTGCTTATCTGCTGGGCGTTGCAGCTCCGATTCTTCTGGGGCTGTTTGCAGCGTTCATCCTGACCATTCCCATCAATGCGCTGGAAAAGCATCTGATCCGTCCGCATGGGGGTCGGGCACTGAAGCTGCAAAAGAAGCTGCAGTGTCCACGCAGCATTGCACTGAGCATCATTCTGATTGTGGCTGCGATTGCCTTCGTCAGCGTTGCGGTGATTCCGAATCTGGTCAGCAGCTTGCACAGCATGATTGTGGAACTTCCCGCACTACTGGAACAATTCAAGGAAGCTTCGATGTCATTCAATATGCAAGCTCCTGGCTCGGTCGAAAAGATTCAAAAATGAGCTTTGACGCAATCGAATTTGAAAGCGCACTGTCGGCGATCCTGACCCGCAACATCTGGGTGTTGGGCTTCGTCGTTCGCATCATCGTTCTTCAGCAGATCGAGGGCAACATCATCTAACCCCGCGTCATGGGCAACGGCGTTGGTTTGCCCTCGCTCTGGGTGCTAGCAGCCATCACACTTGGCAGTGCATTGATGGGCGTATGGGGAATCGTGCAGCAGGTCACGATCATGCCCACCATCAGAAAAAAGCAGAAAAAGCGCTGCAGGCCAAACAGAATTCGCCGGATTCCGTTCTCCCTTCCCGCGCTCATTTCAGCACCGCCTTGTAGCCCATGCCGTGCACGATGACGATTTCAAAGTTGTCGCAGGCGGCAAATTTTTCTCGAAGTCGGGCGATGTACACATCCACCGTGCGCAGCCCCGAATTGCTCTCCGCATCCCAGAATTTGTCCATCTGCGCAGAGTGGGTGAAGGTCTTCTTAGGGTAGGACAGCAGGTTGAACTTCCGCACCGTCAGCGGAACCTCCGACCCGTCCAGATAGGCCGCGCGCTCGTCCGCGTCCAGCGCGAGCTTGCCCAACTCCAGCCTGCGCATCGCGGCGATCCGCAGACCGGCGTGGAGACCGTCGCCGAGGGCTTCGACAATATCTGGCAGATCATTGGCACAGTCAGCGGTGAGGGCGGCATGAGCTGAGCATGGCCGTCATGTGCAACATCAACATGCTCTACTTCCTGCTGGCCGTGTTGGTGAGCGTCTCGTTACAGAGGACTTCAAGAGCGGCTATGCCAAGAATCTGTTTGCCATTTGCACAAGAAAGGGCGACTACGTGGCCTCCAAGACGCTGGTGTGCATTGTGTGAGGCATGCTGATGTTCCTGGGCTTCTTCGGGGGAGCGATGGTCGGCGGCGCGATCGCTGGACTGCCCTTCGATCTGGGTCCCGCCAGCGTGCCCAGCGTGTGGTGATGTGTATGTTGTCGAAGCTGCTGCTGGTGGCGGTGCTGGTGCCCATCGATCTGCTCTGGAGCGTGGTGGGCAGGCAGAAAACCTGGGTCGCTCTGCACCAGCATGATGTTCTTCATGATGATCCCCATAATGACCCCGCTGAATTCCACGATGCTGAACGTGCTCATGTGCCTGGCGGGCGGCGCGCTGTTCTTCGTGGGCCTGGGCGCTGCCAGCAACAAGCTGCTCAATTCCACCTGCCTGGTCTGAGACCGCGCCGGGATCGGCGAATGCGGCCCCAAAAAGCGACGCGCAGAAGGCGGCAGCTGCGGGCCAGGTAAGAATCCGTGCCAGAAAGGGCGCAACTTTTCCGATGAAATTCAGGATTTGCTTGAAATGCGGAGGATAAGGTAGTATAATTTATACAGCGGGATGCACATTCAGGATTTAGAACGGATTGTAAGGAAGGAATCAGTATGGAAAACCGAGTTATTTGCAAGTGCAAGCAGGTCTCCTATTTCGACGTCGAGGACGCGATGCACAAGGCGTCGTCCTTCGATGATCTGGAGAAGATGTTCCATGAGGTGCAGCAGATCACCCACTGCTCGACGGGCTGCGGAGGCTGCCACGACAAGATCATGGACGCAATCTCCGAAATCATGCATCACTGAGCGCTGAAGCCGCCTGATGCGGCGCTTGCGGGCGAAGGATCCTGCGGCGTGCGCTGCATCGGTGCGAAGCCGCCAGGAAGCAGGGAAACCCGGTTCAGATTTATTCTGAACCGGGTTTCCCTGCTTTTATCTGCCGGATGCGGCTTGATGGAAGACGTGCGTCACTTGCCGAGCATCCTCTGCACGTCGGCGCGGTCGATGACCTTCACCGGGCCGTGGCTCAGCGCGATGGAGTACGCCTTGGCCGCGTCCTCGATGTACACCGCTCGGGTGTAGGCGCGATCCAGCGTGTCGCCTACCGCCAGCGCGCCGTGGTTGCCCATCAGGCAGCCATAGCGGTCCTTGAGCACCTTCACGCAGTTTTCGCCCACCGCGTCGGTGCCGGGAAGCGCGCCCTCGGCGCAGGGGATGTCCCCGCCCAGGAAGAAGGCGATCTCATAGAGCACCACCGGGATGGACATGTTGTTGATGGCGAAGGCGGTGGCGTAGGGCGAGTGGGTGTGCACGATGGCGTTCACAGTCTCGTTGCTGCGGTAGACCGCCGCATGCATGCGCCACTCGGAGGAGGGCTTGTGCTTTCCCTCCAGGATGTTGCCGTCCAGGTCGATGACCATCGCGTCCTCGGGGGTCATGATTTCGTAGGGATAGGAGCCGGGCGTGATGTACATGCGCCCGTTCTCCCGGTCGTAGATGGACAGGTTGCCGCTGGTGGCGGCGAACATCTTGTCCGCGTAGGCCTTCTTTGCCATTTCAACCAGATGCTTCTTGTAATTCATATCATTCTACCTCAATCTTGTCCAGCTCTGCCTTCAGATCGGCGATCAGGTCGTCCGGGTCTTCCAGTCCCACCGACAGCCGCAGCAGGGATTCGCTGATGCCGATCTCCGCCAGGGCCTCGATGGTGTAGGTGTTGTGGGTCATGCTGGCGGGGTGCTCGATCAGGGTGATCGCGTCGCCCAGGCTCACCGCCAGCGTGCACAGCTTCAGGCCGTTGGCGAATTCGGCTGCGCGCTCACGACCGCACTTCAGCTCGAAGGACATGATGCCGCCGAAGCCGCCGTGCTGATACTCGCGCTTGGCCAGCTCGTGCTGGGGATGGCTCTCCAGGCCGGGATAGCACACGCGGCGCACCGCCGGGTGGCCCTCCAGGAAGCGGGCGACCTTCATGGCGTTGGCGCAGTGGCGGTCCATGCGGATGTCCAGAGTCTTCAAGCCCCGGGTGATCAGGAAGGAATCAAACGGCCCGATGGCGCATCCGGTCATGTACTTCAGGCCGCATGGGATGATCTTCTCGATCAGCTCCTTCTTTGTGATGATCGCGCCCGCAATCACGTCGCCGTGGCCGTTTAAGTACTTTGTCGCGCTGTGCACCACGATGTCCGCGCCCAGCTTCAGCGGCTGGACGAGGTAGGGCGAGGTGAAGGTGTTGTCCACCATGAACATGACCCCGGGGTTGATCTCGTGCACGATGCGGCTGACCATCTCGATGTCGATGATCTTCAGGTCGGGGTTGGTGGCCGTCTCGCAGTAGACCACCTTCGTGTCGGGGCGCATGGCGCTGCGGATCGCCTCGGGATCGCAGAAGTCCACCAGCGTGGTCTCAACACCGAAGCGGGGCAGGCCCTCGGTGAAGAGCGCGTAGGTGCAGCCGTAGAGCGTGCAGTCGGAGAGGATGTGGTCACCGGACTTGAGCAGCGTTCAGAGGGTCGCGGTGATCGCGCCCATGCCCGAGCCGGTCAGCATGCCGGCCTCGCCGCCCTCCAGGCAGGCGATGCGCGCGGCGGCCTCGTCGCCGTTCGGGTTGTGCAGGCGGGTGTAGATGTAGCCCTCCTCCTCACCGGCGAAGCGGGCCGCGCCCTGCTGGGTGTCGGCGAAGATGTAGGTCGAGGTCTGGTAGATGGGGGTCGCCAGCGGCGCGGGACCCACGGGTTCGGGGCGCGCCGCATGAATCTGGTTGGTCGAAAAGCCCTTGTCGTTCGGATTGTACATCAGAGATTCCTCCAAAAGTAAAGCGTTCAAAGGGAGAACTTCCCTCTTCAACAAAAACACAGTTCTTGCCGGCTTGCATCAATGGCCGGCAAGAACGTCGGTATGGAATTTTTGCCCCGCAAAGGGTGGGGGGAAGGATTCAAGGCGCTACCACAGCGCCGCAGAATCCGTCGCATCCACGCGGCAGCTGCTTCGCCGACGGCCGTGCCGTCATACGCACAGATCCCGCTGGCCGTACTCGCCCTCGTTGCCGGAGGCGAAGTAGCGGTGCAGATCGTAGGGCGAGAAGATGCCCGCGTCGGTCACAACGCCGCTGACCAGGTGGGGCGGCGTGATATCGAAGCTGGGATAGTAGCCCTTCACGCCGTCGCAGGCGGTCTTGACGCCCATGGCCTGGAGCACGAAGTCGGGGTCGCGCATCTCAATGTTGATGGTGTCCACGGTGGGATGGCCCTTGTCCGGCGCACCCGTGACGAAGTAGGGCACGCCCATGTACTTCGCCACAATGGCGATCTGGAAGGTGCCGACCTTGTTGACCACGTGGCCGTCCAGGCAGATCGCGTCCGCTGCGGAGGTAAACACGTCGATCTTCTCCTTCTGCATGACGAAGGCGGGCATGTTGTCGGTGATGACGGTCACGTCGAAGCCCATGTCGTGGCAGACGGTGGCGGTCAGGCGCGCGCCCTGGAAGTAGGGGCGGGTCTCGGGGCAGAACAGGCGGATGTTCTTGCCCTGCTGCTTGGCCACCTTCAGCATCTGGCCGACGATGGTCTCGCCGAAGCACTGGGTCATGACCGCGCCGTTGCTGGGGAACATGTCCACCAGGTAGTGGGCCATCTTCTCGATCTTGTTGTAGCGCAGGTTGTTGGACTCCACGGTGTTGTCCACGATGGCCTGGGACACGTCGCGGCCCTCCAGAATGGCCTGCTTCGCTGCGGCGAGGCTGCCCTCGGTGACCAGCTTCATGCGCTCCACGGTGGTGGGACGCGCGTGGGAAATCGTCCAGGACGCCTTCTCCAGATAGGCGATCTGCTTCTCGGCGCTCATGTTCCGGCACTCGTAGGCGGCCAGCGCCATGCCCATGGCGGCGGCGGTGTAGGGGCCTGCGCTCTGGGTCACCATGTCGGTGATGGCCTGGGTGACCTCCTGATGGGTGCGGCAGGTGACGAACTCCACCTTGCGCGGATACACGCGGCGGTCAAGTATGCGCACCTCGCCGGCATCGTACCAGGCGACGTTTTCATATTGCAGCATGAATGCAAGGCCCTTGTCTGCTCTCTCCATTATTTTGCCTCCCCGTACAGCCGCTTCACCGCGGCCCTCGCGTTGTTCATTACCGTCTCGGGATCCAGGGTGAGGAACTTTCCGTCCTCATAGAGGATCTTGCCGTCCACCATGGTCATGCACACGTCGCTCGCTTGGGCGGAGTAAACCAGCAGGGCCATGGGATCGAAGTTGGGATAGAGGTGTGGCTTGCGCAGGTCGATGGCGATGACGTCCGCCTTCTTGCCGACCTGAAGGCAACCGGTGTCGTCGCGGCCCTGAAGCCGTGCTCCGTTGACGGTGGCCATCCTCAGCACCTGCTCCGGCTTCATGATCACCGCGTCGTTGCGGTAGCCGTTGTGCATGATCGCCGCCAGGTGCATCTCCTCGAACATATTCAGGTTGTTGTTGCTGGCCGCGCCATCGGTGCCCAGGGCCACGTTGATGCCCATGTCCAGCATCTCGGGGATGGGCGCGAAGCCGCTGCCCAGCTTCAGGTTGCTGGTGGGGTTGTGGATGGGGCTCACGCCTTTTTCCTTCAGAATCTCCATGTCCCGGGGGGTGACGACCACGCAGTGGGCCGCTCCCGTGGGCACGTCGAAGATGCCGGTGTCCAGGAACCACTCCGTGGGGGTCATGCCGTGGCGCTCGATGCACTCATTGTGCTCCTTCTGCGTCTCGGACAGGTGAATCTGCATCCGCGCGCCCTTTTCGATGTAGGGGCGGCAGCGCTCGGCGTAGGCCCGGATGATGTGGGTGGTGGCGGTGTACTCCGCGTGCACGGCAAAGTCGATGCGCACGCGGCCGTTCTGCGCGCCATTGTACTTCTCGAACAGCTCGATGGATTCGGGAATGCGGAAGCAGTCCTCCACGCGCTCGTTGGGGTCGAAGCTCTGCACCACGCGGCAGACGTTCATCTTCATGCCGATGCGCTCGTTGGACGCGATGGCGGTCTGGGCCTCCATGTACATGTCGGAAAAGGAAGTCACGCCCGAGGCGATCAGCTCCATCATGGCCAGCTCGTTGCCCGCAGCGATGTCCTCAGCGGTCATGCGGTTCTCCACCGGGATCATCTTGTCGAACAGCCACTCCTGCAGCGGCAGGTCGCTGCCTACGCAGCGCAGCAGGGTCATGCCGTTGTGGCAGTGGCAGTCGATCAGGCCGGGCATCAGCAGGCGGCCCGTCATGTCGCGCACGTCGTCGTAGGCCTCCGCCGGACGACTTTCGCCGATGTAGCAGATCGTGTCGCCGTCCACGCCCAGACAGCCGTTCTCGATATAATGGAAGGAATCGTTTTCCCAAGCCAGAATTCCGGCGTTTACAAACAGTCTCTTCACAGCTCGACCTCCCCGATGCGGCCGATGATCTTCGTCACATAGGCGCTGAAGCGGGTGGCGATGGTCTTGGCGGTCTCGTCCACCTCGTCGTTGGTCAGCGGGCGGTCCAGCACGCCTGCGGCCATGTTGGTCATCACGCTCAGGCACATCAGCGGCATGCCGCAGTGGGCGGC
>JAUNNK010000136.1 GCA_030537335.1 Clostridia bacterium
AAAAGATGCAGAATCAGAATTCCATGCTTCTAAGCAAAAGCCTGACCATACTGGGCGATCAGATGCAGCATGAATTCGTCGCCTGCAAAAAGGCCGCGTTTTATGCCAACAGCTTCAGTGATCCGCAGCTTCAGGCGGTCGCGAATCAGCTGGCCACAGATCACCGCCAGCGCTTCGACCGGCTGTTCAACTACCTCAATAGCCACGCCTGAGGCACCCTCGCCCACGGAGAAGGAGGAAGTCAGATGAACAACACTGCAACGGGATCCTGCACCCTCAGCGATCAGGATCGCATGGAGGATCTGCTCGCGCAGGAAAAATACCTGATCGACGGATACTCCACCTTTATCCCTGAAGCAGCCTGTCCGGAGCTCAGACAGGTCCTGTGCGACAATCTCAACGGCTGCTTCAACAACCAGTACGCCGTCTTTGACAAGATGAGCCAGCTCGGTTGGTATCCCACAAAGAGCGCACCGCATGCGGACATCGACGAAGCGATGCAGAAGTCTGCGCAGCTCAAGCAGCAGCTGGGCTAACCAGCGCCTTCCGGGGCAATCCCGGTTCAGAATAGAAAACGCCGGCCGGTCGGCAGCCCGAATTTGAGAGATTCGGGCTGTCCTTTTTCTTCCTATGTATGATATAAAACTTCACCCTGCCGATCTGTGGATTCCGGGCGCTTTTCTGCGAAATGTATATAGACTTTTCCGACAGAGCTGTGCTATAATACATCCGTATTCTTATACGGAGGGTGATCGTCATGGGAAAGTTTATTCAGGAATTCAAGGAGTTTGCGTTTAAGGGCAACGTCATCGACATGGCCGTTGGCGTTGTCATCGGTTCCGCGTTTACGGGAATCGTCACCAGCGTCGTCAATGATCTCTTCACTCCCCTCATTGCAAAACTGACTGGCAGCGTGGACTTCACCGCGCTCGCGATTCCGCTCGGCGAGGGCGCAGAGGCCCCCACCATCGCGCTGGGCAGCTTCATTCAGGCCGTCATCAACTTCTTCCTGATCGCAATCTGCGTGTTCGCCTTCGTGAAGTTTGTAAACAAGCTGCGCAAGCCCAAGGCTGCGCCCGTCGAGAAACCGCAGCGCCTCTGCCCCTTCTGCAAGAGCGCCATCGCCGACGACGCCACGCGCTGCCCGCACTGCACCTCTCAGCTGGACTGAACTGAAGTGCGTCATCGCACACAAATTGCGACGGAAGCTGCAAAATCCGCAAGCGCGTCTGCTTCCGACTGGATCCTGCCATAAATCAGCAAACGGAGCGTCGCAAGGGCGCTCCGTTTTCATATAGGAGGAAGGCATATGCGCCGCCGAATCGCCAACAAGATCAATCTGCAGAAAATCACAGGCTTCGCCATCGCCGTCAACGCGGTGCAAATCGCCTGCGCCCTCGCCATACTGCTCTACGCCATCTTCAATCAGAATTTCACCATCCCAGAGAGCGCTGAGATCGCGCTGGTGGCGTTCGCCGCAGCGCTGGTGATCTGGGGCGCGGTCGTGGACATCCGCGACGCGATCGTCACCCGCAAGGTGGAGGATCAACGCCGGATGCTGGAGGAGGCCTATCGCCAGCTGGAGGATCTGAACCGCACGCTGCGCGCCCAGCGCCACGATTTCAAGAACCACCTCCAGGTGGTGTACAGTCTGACCGAGATGGCCGCCTACGACGACGTTCAGGAGTACGTGCAGCGCATCTATGAGGACGTGCAGTCCGTGGGTAGCCACATCCGCACCTCCGTTCCGGCGGTGAACGCGCTGATCTCCGCCAAGGCGGCCGACTGCACCGAGCGCGGCATTACCTTCCACAGCGACATCCAATCCCAGTGGGAGCAGGTGCAGATTCCCGGCTGGGAGATGTGTCGCATACTGGGCAACCTTGTAGACAACGCCATGGACGCCGTGCTCGAGCGGAAGGATCGGGAGCCCTGGGTGCGGGTGTACATTGGCGAGGACATCCGCTGCTGGAAGCTGGAGGTGTCCAACAACGGCCCCGAGATCCCCGCGTCCAGGCGGCGCGAAATCTTCCAGCCCGGCTTCACCACGAAATCCGCCGGGCACGGAAACGGCCTGAGCATCGTGTCGGATCTGCTGGAGAAGTACAGCGGCGAACTGCGCCTGACCAGCGACGCGGAGGTCACGCGTTTCTCCTGCACTTTTCCCAAATGTACGGCCAAACCCTGAACGCGCCGTTGCATCCAAATACGCATATACAGAGAATCGGGGAGCAGGTGCTGTACCTGTCTCCCCGATTCTCTGCTTGTCCTATTTTGCTTTTCCGTTGGATTTGGCAATCTCCCGCAGGATCGCATTGACAATTGCGATCGTTACCGGAATGCCGCCCTTCTTGCCGCGAACGACGATGGAGGTCAGATCGCTGTCCATCAGCCGCTCCTTGAGCTGAACGACGCTCGCAAAGCCCGTGGAGGCCGCCAGAACGCACACATCGCTCATTGGCTCGTGCTGTCTGCGTCGGATCATCCGGTTGATGGCTGCAGGCGCGCTGCCCACCACCATCAGCTTCGGGCCGTTGATCGCTAGTCCATAGTCCACGGCGATTTCGGCGCGGGTGATGCGCCGCTGCTCCGCCAGAGAAATCACCTGCGGTTCATCGATAAAGCAGGCGATCTTTGCACCCTTGTTCCCCATCAGATTGACATCAATTCCATTGGCGACAAGGGTCGTATCAGTGATAATGGTGCCGCCCATCTCGATCAGACGCTTGATGTGCGTCAGAGCCGTTGGGCTGAAATAAATGCTTTGGGCCAGCGTAGCGTCATTGGTCTCGCGCTCTATATCCGCAAATATGGAGGATAGCTCCTGCGTCATATAGGGCATGCCGACGTTATGACGGCTTCCATCGCCCGGTGTTCTACGATTCAATCGTTTACACTCCTCATAACCTGTTTTGCAATCGTTTTTCAAATTTAATTAAGTGAATAAATCCCCATGTATTATCATATTAAACAATTCTTGCCAAAAAGTCAAGATGCAAAGCCACCAAATTCAATATTTAACCTTATTCTAATTTGAAGCTCCGATAATATCAATACAAGGACGCAAATTACGTCAGATTCTCATTAATAAATCCTGTTAACTTATAAATGCATAAACGAATTCGATATACGGGTGCATTGTTACGGGTCTCCAGAGGCGGCACTGTGCCCATGAAAGAAATGGACGTTAAAGGCGTCTGCCTTCAACGTCGCATTCTCTCCCAGCTCCCCGATCGAGCTCTTATTGATATTGCTGTGCGGGCCGCACGATGGCGCAGCCGGTTTCCCTGTCGAAGCCCTCCAGAATCAGCAGCGAATTTGCCCCCTTCACACGCTTCTCCTGGGGCGTTGCGGTGGCGATCATCACGCACACGCCGACGACCTCCGCCTGGAACTCGCGCATCATGTCCACCATGCCCTGAAGGGTACCGCCGCCCTTCATGAAGTCGTCCACGATCAGTGCCCGCTGGCCGGGATTGACCGCGCGGCGCGCCAGCGCCATGGTCTCGATGCGCTCGTTTCCGCCGCCCGCGATGTAGTTGATCTTCACAGCCGAGCCCTCGTAGGCGCGGCTATCGCGGCGGGCGATAACCAGCGGCACGTCCAGCATGCGCGCGGTCATCAGCGCGATCGGAATGCCCTTGGTCTCCATGGTGAGCACGAAGTCCGGAGCCTTGTCGTAGTACTGCATAGCGAGGATCTCCCCCAGCGATTGGGCGGTGACGGACTCAGCGGTCACGTCAGAGGTGTACAGGAAGCCGCCGGGCAGCATTCTGCCAGGCTCCTGAAGCCGCTTCGCCAGCGCGCCGAGCACCCTGCGACAGCGATCCATGCTGGGCATGGCGCGATAGCGCACGCCGCCCGCAGCGCCGGCAACGGTCTCGATCAGACCCAGGTCAAACTGGCGGAAGGAGGCGCTGACCAGATCGATGTCCTCGCTGATGGTGGACTTCGCAGCACCGAACATCTCGCAGAATTCGCCCAGCGTGTGAATGCGGTTGGGTGTATCCGTCAAAATGCGCGTCATCGCTCCGAGGCGTTCGTTGCGCTTAATCTTATCCATGCGTCCCTCTCCCATTTCCGAATAATTCTCTATTTTTAAATGATTATAATTCGGAAATGTTAGCTTTCTGCGTCAATCCGTGTGAAATCCGCGTGCATACGAATTTTTAACGTGAAAAGAGGCACAATTCCGCCGTTGGACTTGAAGTCGGTGGGGAATTTCGATATAATAAATGCTGATGGAGTATGTTTCGGCGCTTTTATGCGCCCGCATGCGCCGATACCACATATTTCGGAGATGTTAGCAGCATGGTTGAAAATATCCACAGCTTCCAGGGGCGGCGCGTCCACTTTATCGGCGTCGGCGGCAGCTCGATGTCCGGTCTGGCGGGCCTGCTCCAGCAGGAGGCTTACATCGTCAGCGGCTCAGACAAGACCCGTTCCCACAAGACCGACCACCTTGCAGAGCAGGGCATCGAAATTCACATCGGCCACGACGCGCAGAACGTGCACGGTGCGGACGTGATCGTCTACTCCGCCGCGATCTCCCCCGAAAATGTCGAACGTTCGGAAGCTGCGCGCCTGGGCATCCCCCAGATCGAACGCTGCGATCTGATCGGCCAGCTGATGGCGGGCAACCGCTTCGCCGTCGGCGTCAGCGGTACCCACGGCAAGACCACCACCACCTCCATGCTGGCCCAGTGCTTCCTTTCCGCCGGGGCTGATCCCACGATTCACATCGGCGGCGAGCTGGATTTCATCGGCGGCAGCACCCGTCAGGGCGACGGCAACGACTTCATCTGCGAGGCCTGCGAGTTCAGGGAGAGCTTTTTGCACTTCCAGCCCACGGTGGCCGTGATCACCAACATCGACGAGGATCACCTGGACTATTACCGGGACATCGATCACATCGAGTCCGCCTTCCGCAAGTTTGCGGATCTGCTGCCGGAGGACGGCTGGTGCGTGGCCTGGGGCGACGATCCCCGCGCGCGCAGGGTGTGCCTTGAGAGCAGGTGCAACCACCTGACCTACGGTGTCGGCGCGGACAACGATCTGGTGGCGGAGAACCTCGTCTACGACGAGCTGGGCCGCGCGAGCTTCGACGCGGTGCTCCACGGCGAAAAGCTCGGCCACTTCCACGTGGGCGTTGCCAGCGAGGCCAACATGCTGGACGCGCTGGCGGTGATCGGCGTGTGCCACATCCGGGGTCTGAATCTTTCGAAGGTCGCCGAGGCATTGGCGGGATTCATCGGCGCGCACCGGCGCTTTGAGTGCACCAGCGTGACCGACGGCGTAAAATGCTACACCGACTACGGTCACAACCCCGCCGAGATCAAAAACGCGCTGAAGATCGCCAAGCTCCAGCCCCACGGCGAGCTTTGGTCGGTCTTCCAGCCCCACACCTACTCCCGCACCCGTACGCTGTTCGATCAGTTCCTGGAGACCTTCGATCTGGCGGATCACGTGCTGGTGACGGACATCTGCGCCGCCCGCGAGACCGACCCCGGCGACATACACGCCCGCATGTTCATCGAGCCGCTGCGCGCGCGGGGCCTGGATGCGGTGCTCACGCCCAGCTTTGACGACGCGGAGGCCTATTTGCGCGCCCACTGGCACGAGGGCGATCTGATGATCAGCCACGGCTGTGGCGACATCGATCTGCTGAACGAGCAGATTGCCGCCCACGGCGACACCCAGCGATGATACCGGAGGGATATAATTTGAAGAGATTTCTGTGCCTGCTGCTGTGTGCCACGGTGATTTGCACGCTCTGCGCCTGCGGCAAGAGCGACAAGCCGGATGCGGCCGCGACGCAGGATGCGAACTTCGCGCCCGAGACCACGGCTGTGGCCGGAAGCGGACTGGCGCAGGCCATCGCGTCCGTCGAGGACAGCGGCGACAGCCAGACCGCGCCGGACGAAGCGCAGGATGCGCAGCCTGCCATCCAGGATGAACTTGTCGCTCAGAACGAGCCCGTCGCCCAGGACGTTGCAATAGACACGCCCGTCGGGGCCGACGTGTCCGAAGATGCTGCACAGGCGACGGATGTGCCGGATCCCACCTCCGAGCCCTCTAGCGTCCAGCCCTTCGCAACGGCCACGCCCCAGCCCAACACCGCCATCAGCGGCTACGCCGAGGTGGTCGGCACCGGCCTGGGCTTCCGCTTCAGCTATCCGCAGGGCTGGCAGAACATCCCGGGAAAGCCCACAGTCTGCTTCGTGCAGCCGATGGAAAACGGAACGGTCTACCCCGCCCGCGTGACGGTGACCATGAAGAAGCTCTCCCATTCGGGCAGCGAATCCCGCCTGCAGGAGCAGATGGTCTCCTTCGTGGAGGTTCTCCAGGAGCAGTACGACAAGAAGACCTTTGAGGTGGACACCAATCTGGATACCGAGACCGGCTTCATGGGCGGCAAGCGCTCCTACGCCACCACCTACCTGGCTTACGACGGCGACCAGGAGATCAAGGGCTACGTCGCCATGACCTACTTCGACAAATACGTGTTCTGCTTCCACTTCCAGTGCGCCTACGAAGATTACGCCGCCTTTGAGCCGGCCATCCGCCACATGCGCGATTCCGTGAAGCCGGACGAGGACAGTCTCAATTCATAAAAGCATACGGCGCAGCATCCCGAAATCGATTCGGGGTGCTGTTTTTTATGCAAAGAACAGGAGCCACCCGAGGGTGGCTCCTGTTATATGAAAATTGCGAGCGGCGTCTGTAAGCCGAGTTCTGTATTGGACGATCATCTGTCTAGGCCCCAGGTTGCCATGGGGCTCAAGCGATTACCCGAAAGCGTGACGGGCCGCCACATGTGCTTTCCTATCAATCTTGCACCGAGTGGGGTTTACAGAGCGGACAAGTCGCCATGCCGCTGGTGAGCTCTTACCTCGCC
>JAUNNK010000010.1 GCA_030537335.1 Clostridia bacterium
CGACATAGATTTTGTCAGCTTCTTCAGCGAGGACGCTGCTGGTTGAAACCAGGAGCATCAGACATACGAGGATCAGAGCAAATACTTTCTTCATTGTGGGTTCTCCCTTCGTATTTTCTTGCAATGCATATTGCATTGTCTTGTATTGTATTATATCAAAATATATCCATTTGTCAATAGGGTTTTATTGCTTTTTTCGCGAAGCAATCGTTGAACCATCATGTAATCTGCCGTAATCAGTTGTTCCCAGTAAAAAACTCTCCAGGAATCTGCATCATACTCTTGACATTACAACACATTAAAATTATAATGTATTGTATGGTATTGTTACATTCGATGGGAGCAGGCGTGTTATGATCATAAATAAAGAATGCGAAACGCCGATGTATCTTCAACTTAAAGATTACATCATTGACGAGATTGGAAACGGTCAGCTTCCTCCGGGAAGCAAGGTTCCTTCAGAAACAGAAATCAGCGAACAGTTCAACATCAGCAGAGTCACGGTTCGGAAGGCATATGGAGAACTGGGTGATGAAGGGTATCTCGTCCGCAAGCGAGGAAAGGGCACATTCGTGCGTGACGTGCGCGTCTACATGGATCTTTCCTGCAGCAAGAGCTTTACTCTAACGTGCAAGTCCCTGGGGCTTGAGCCCAGTACCGTCGTGCTGAATACAGGTTTCGTTGAGGCCGATAAGCGCGTAGCGTCAGCGCTTTCCATCGAACCCGGCACCAAGGTCGCCTATGCAGAGCGCGTCCGATATGCAGATAACGTCGCGGTTCGAATCGAATACAACTACTACTTCCCCGCATACGTCAGCATTATTGAAGAGGATCTCTCAAAATCCATCTCAAGAATTCTCGAAGAAAAATTCGGAATCCATGGAACTAGAGAGAGCCATTACAGAATTACAATTGACTATACTGATCAACGCGAAAGCAATATTCTGAACACAAAGAATATGACGCCGATTCTCGCTGTAACCGGCACCATGTTTAACATCAAGAACGAACCCATATACTATACCGACATGCGCCATCTTCCGGATCGTTGCATGCTGATCGTATAACCCCAAATAGGAAGCAAATGCAGTCTGCCCCCTTCATTGAATCAGGACCGCGTCGCGCGATGCCCATTCAAAATGATGCGGGATAGAAAACGCAATTTGCGAAAGCTGAATTGTACATATCAAGAGCTACATCAATTCCAATCGTGCGGTTTTCAAACCGCGCCTCGGTTTTCCCAGTGAGCGCCGCCCACACATTCCATTTCCATAATGACAGCATTCAACCGGACACACCGGCCTCGGCCCGTGCGTCCGGTTGAACCATTGTTGTTCTTATGCATGCCGTCCTGTACACGTCTCAGACTGTGTTGATCTGATGCCCGTCCAGCCAGACATAGAGGTTGTTGAACACGATCTCCGCGCGCTGCTCCATGGACTCCTCAGAGGCGAAGGCGATGTGCGGCGTGACGATTGTGTTTGGACTGTGCAGTAATGGATGATCTTCGGGCAGAGGCGGCTCCATCTCGAAGATGTCGCACGTCGCGCCTGCGATTTCCCCCCACTCCAACGCCCCGGCCAGCGCGGCGGAATTCAGAACGCCGCCCCGGGCAGTATTGATGAGGATTGCATGCCGACGCATCCGTGCCAGTTCTTCCCGACCGATCATGCCCTTCGTCTGATCTGTCAACGGGCAATGCAGCGACACCACGTCCGTGCGCTCCAACAGTTCCTCCAGAGATACCTGTTCGTCAATGGCCGGATCAGAGACCGTGCTTCAGCCGAAAGCCAGCACCCTGCACCCGAAGGCCTTCCACAGCGCAGCGACCCGTCTGCCTATCGCACCCGCGCCAACGATACCCACGGTCTTTCTGCACAGCAGGTTCACCACCAGGCCATCTTTCATGCCGCCGTTGCGACATCGCGCCTGCTTCCCATCTACATTGCGCAACAGTTGAATCATAAAACTGATGCACAGCTCCGACACGGCCTACGTCGCGTAGCCGGATGCGTTGCTCACGGCGATTCCCCGGTGCTTCGCCTCCGCTACGGGGATGTGATCCACCCCTCGCGAAGGCCACGTCGATGAACTTCAGGGACTCCGCCGCCTCCAGCACCGACGGCATGAGCGGCATGTTGGTCAGCATAATGACCTCCGCATCGCGGCTACGCGCAATCTGAACCTGTGCATCCGCATCCTTCGGATAGGCCGCAAAGCTGTGTCCCATATCCTCCAGTCTTCGCGCATGCCGTTCAATCACCGCGTCGGATACGCCCAATCCCTCCAATAGTACGATCTTCATTCCCTTTCCTCCCGAGCCGATCTGCGTTATTTCACCTCTACACAGAGAGCATGTCCGTCAAATCCGCAAGCGCCCAGTTGATGGGCACCGACCACCAGATGCCCTTCACTCCAAAGGGCAGCAGACCCGACAGCGCGTAGGCCAACGCCACGCGAGTTCCCAGGGAAATCACGGTGAGCATGACGCTCATGCCCGGCCGGCCCAGTGCACGGTACAACCCATACAGCAAAAACAGGCAACCTATCCCACAGCAGAACGCACCCTCGATGCGCAGGGATCGCACCCCCTCGGCGATGATTTCAAGTTCGCCTGCTTCCACGAATAGCCCCATAAGCGGCCGCCAAGGGCGCAAACCATCACAGAAACCACAATTCTGAAGCACATCGACGTAAGTATCGCGCCCTTCAGCCCGGCGCGTATGCGGTCCCGCCTGCACGCGCCATAGTCCTGGGCGATGAAGGTTGAGAAGGTGTTACCGAAGTCCTGCACGGGCATGTACGCAAAAGCGCCAATCTTCACTGCCGCAGCAAAAGCTGCCATGATAGTCGCGCCAAAGCTGTTGGTCGACCCCTGCGCCATCAGAATTCCCAGATTCATCACGGACTGTTGCACGCAGGTCAACAGAGAGAAACCAGCGACCTCATGCATGCTCTTCCGTCGTACCCGCAGGCTGCGCAGGCAGCTGATTCGCGGATAGCGCAGCCACGCATAGGCCGCGATGCCCAGGCCGGAGACATACTGCGCGTTCACCGTCGCCTCCGCCGCACTGGTCACACCCTGCTTCATCCCCAGCACGAACCAGAGATCCAGCACGATGTTCATCAGCGCGGACAGCGCCAGGAAAATTAGCGGCGCGATGGAGTTCCCCCACCGACCGCAGAAAAGACGCAAAGTAATTGTACAGAAAGGTGGCTGCAACTCCGCAGAAGATGACGCGCAGGTACGCGCGCATGAGGCTCCATACCTCCTCCGAGACCCGGAGAAACACGCGCATGAAATCCAGCGCGGCAACGGCGAGCGCGTTCAGAAGAACCGTCGCCCCGGCGATCAGCACGAAAGAGGCGCGCACGCTCTCATGCAATTCGTCTTCATCGCGCTGGCCAAAGCGTATGGAGAACAGCGCCCCGCTGCCCATGCACAGTCCCAGCAGGATGGAGGTCAGGAAGGTCATCAGCGTAAAGGACGAGCCGACGGCCGCCAGCGCGTTTTTCCAGAAATCTGCCGACAATCAGTGTATCTGCGATGTTGTAGCACTGCGGAAGCAAATTACCCAGAATCATCGGAACCGTGAAGAGCAACATGGAGCGCTTGACCGGCCCTCAGGTCAGATCCCTGTCCATGGAATCGCACCCACATCGTAAGTTTTATATTTCGATTCGTAAGCATTTTAGCAATCTACATTGTAATTGTCAATTCTCCATTTACAATTTGCTTTATCGGATTAATAATATGCACAGATGTAAAGGAGGATGGCTTTATGCTTCTCGACGGACTGGATCGCGCAGACCTACTTCGACCGCGATGACCTGCTCCCCGGCCGAATGCGCCTGCTGGTCGCCGAGCTGCTGATGGCGCTCTGTCAGTCCTACAATGCACTCCAGCCCGCCAATCCTACTCCTGAAGGCGCCTGCTTATCCGACGTGATCTGCTTATGCGCGCCAACTACAGCACCGTCACCCTCAATGAACTTTCCAGCCTGTTCCACTACTCCACTGCCCACCTCTCCCGCATGATTAAGACTGGCATGGGCAAGAGCTTCCGCGCCATTATTGCGGATTACAAGGTTGAGCGTATCTGCAATCTGCTGCGCACGACTGACCTCTCTGTTGCACATATCGCTGAGCTTCTCAATATTCAGGATCCCGGTTACCTTGCCAGATTGGTTAAGGCAAAAACCGGAATGACGCCCATGCAGATCAGGGGTAAGAAGGATTAAGGCTTCGTCTCCATATTACCATTACCATGCAGCGCCGCCTGCCGGAGATGGCCTTCAAAGGTAGTCCGACACAGAAATCCCTGGAAGTGAAGACCCTCCAGCTTCCAGGGATGCTTCTGCAGACCAAATTAGCATTGGGCTTGCGTATTTTTATGCAAAATGTAAACGTAGAATCGATGCGGAAAGCCGTAGAAACCCATTTGCAATCCACTCAAAAAAGCCGATTGTGTAAACTCAAATCCCAGACCAGATTGCGCTTTCCCATCCGCTCAAATCCGGTTGGAGGCTGACAGAAGCGGTCGAGTGCGTATAATAAGTCATTTCTCGCAGCCACAGACGCCCCGATTGGAGATGGCGTCCAGCCAGAAATACAGATTCTCCACTTCAAACACCTGAATCATGTCCGCAAGCTCCATCTGTCCGGGACAGATCGCGGGAAACAGGTTCTCCTGCCATCGGAATAGCTCCGGATTCCAGACATGGGTTCGTTCATCCCCATAGATCGCGCCGTAGAGAATTCTAGCCTCCACGAGATCCTGGAACATGTGGCTGCCATAGCTGAGCTCAGGCATGAAACCGGTGCGGCGGTCGGACACCTCGCAGACCGCAGAGAAGTTGGAGATTCCTCGGAAGCTCACGGGCACGCCCAGCTCCGGCGAGGAGGTTCCCACCCGGCCGGGCGTCATCAGCAGCAGGTTCTTGCCGCTTCCCCTGTAAGCATCGTTGATGGTCTCGATGGCCTTCGCCACCCCATACTTCAGATTGTAGGGATAGGCGTCGTAGCACGCGGGATCAATCTGCACCACCACGTCCATCCGCCGCTTGCCGGAGGGTCCCATGACCGCGTCCGAAATATCAAAGAACACCTGATCCAGCTTCAGTGCGTTCAGATCCACGCTTTCGTTGGACAGATTCTGGTACAAGGGCCTGCACTGGAGAAGATTCACCACGAAATCGCCGTCCGGGGCCAGGTTCACCGCAAACTCAATGTCCACCGGATTCTGGTACACCCGTTCCAGCGTCTTGAGAATCCTCTGCATCAGTCCGGTGAAGCTCTGTGTCTCAAGCAACCGCTGGCAGCTGACGAACCACACCTGCTGGCGTATGCCGCTCTCCCGCAGATACGCCTCCGCCTCGGTATCCCGCTCCAGCACCATCTTTTTGTACCACAGCGGAAGCTGGGGCAGCAGCGCATCCAGCGGAAGCTCCCGCAGCTGGTTGCCGGCGCAGTCCAGCAGATCGATGTTCCGCTGGGAGAGCTTGTGCTTCTGCGCCACGGTGGTCAGCATCGTCACACCGGGCCGGTCCAGATTGGCAAGCCTCGGATAGTCCTCCGTGGTTCGATCAACCGCCTTGGTGCCCAGGCCCATGACGATGCGCAGCATTCCGGCAGCCGAATCCATGTCCGGCATCCATCGATAGGCGCTGTGGCTGTAGCCTACCCCCGCCGCGCAGGGCATGAAGTACGGGCCATAGTGAGAGCCGGACACCCGCTGCACCAGAACCGCCATCTGCTCGTCCCGCTTGTCCAGTCCGCGCATCCGGCGATATTCCAGCGCGGAGGGATCCATGGTGCTGGCGTACACCTGTCGGATGGCCTGCTCAAAGGCCTCCAACCGCTGCTCCGTGCTCCCCTGATTCACGCAGAACACGGAATCATACTTTCCGGCAAAGGCATTTCCGAAGCCATCCTCCAGGAAGCTGGAGGAGCGCACGATGAACGGGTTCTGGCCGAAGTACTCCAGCACGTCCACGAAGCGTTCCCGGATCTTGGCCGGGAACACGCCGTGGAGCAGGCAATCCCGCAGCTCCCCGGCGGCGTCCATGTAGCCCTCGGCGGAGCGCTGGCGAATGCGCAGTTTCCATGCCCCGTTGGACACGATGTAGGTGTAGAACACATCCGAGCCGATGAAGAAGGAATCGTGGGGCTCGTCGTGTTCGGCATACTCCGGGATCTCCCGCTCCGCAATCTTGCGCGCCAGCAGCATACCGCAGGCCTTGCCGCCGATGGCCCCGCTTCCGATCATCCGCTCCCGGAGCGCAAAGTAATCCTCCGGGCGGAAGTACTCCTCCACCAGCGCCTTGAGCCGGGAGTCCTTGGTCATAGTGCTGCGGATGATCTGCTCCTGGGTATTCCTGGAGAACACCCCCTGGGAAAACTGCATCTTCGCCAGCGAGAAAAAGCGGTCGTGGCTGTCGAAATTCTGATCCTGTCCCGTCTGGGCCAGGCGCTGCTGAATCTGGTAGAAGCGGCTCATTCCCACGCCGTCAGAGATCACGGAAAATTCCCCGGTAGCCTTGTTCATGCAGTGCGGGAGGAACATCTTCTCCGAGTACCGGTTCCACACCTTCATCGGATGCAGATACAGCTGCTTCTGATCGGAATAGACGTTCAGCAGCAGCTGCGTGGTGTCCCGGATTCGGGCCACGGTGTCGAAAGAATGCCGGCCACGGATTAGCGGGAAGTAGGCTACGGTGTCCAGCTCGAACAGGTACGGGCAGGTCACACGAAAGAAGTTGCCCATCATCAGGTCGGTGTACCACACGGACTGCAATTCGGACAGGCAGTCGAACACGTAGAACGCATCCCTGCCCTGCCGTGTGATCTCCTCGTGAATGGCCACCGTGAAGGGCTCGAAGCCCTCGTCCGGGTTGAAGCGCACAAGCTGAATGCCGCGCAGATCCCGGAGCACCGGCGCATGCTGGGCGAAGCGAATGTAGATCACGTTCCGGCCATCGGCAACGGCCTGACGGGCGAAGGGCTCCGCAAACGCGCGGAATTCCTCCAGCTCCGAAATCTGCCAGACCACGTTGTCTCCGAGACGCACATGGTCAAGCGCTTCATCCAGCCCGATTATGCCGCTTTGGATTTTGTCAAAGGCGCTCATTGCAGTTCCCTCCATAAAAGCAGGGCAATGAAGCCATAAAGCCTCATTGCCCTGTTGGTAATTCCATGATAACACAGTTTTCGTCCGAAATCAAGGACTGTTTGCGTTGTCCAGTTTCATGCACCCGGTATCCCACAGTATGCTGTGCTTCCTCATCCGCACAAATCCGGTCGCAAGCTGACAGAAACAGACGGTCTGAAGGAGAAATAACGCCGTGTTCAAGCACGATATTCTTGAAGCATGGCCTTCCGGGCGGGGGCTGTCCAACTTGACCTCGCGCCACCCGATGCATCCGCATGCGCTCCTACTTTTGGGTTGACTTTTTTCGGGTAAAAGCTTTATAATTCAGTTAGTCAAAATCATAACAACGGGAGGTTCCATAGGGCACAGCATTTACCGCTCTCTGTCCGGGTTCCCATCGAGCAGGACAATCCCAGCATCGTCCGAAATGAAGCGCTCTGCATAAAATGCGGCATGTGCAAGGAGGTCTGCACGCAGCAGATCGGCGTACATGGCACGTACACCATGGAGGAGACCGGCAGAAGGGCCATCTGCATCCACTGCGGCCAGTGCGCCAACGTCTGTCCGCGCGGCGCTGGGCGAGCTGGGCGACACCCCCGAGAACCTGCTCCACGCCGCCGAGAGCGAGAACGCCGAGTGGACAGACATGTACGTCCGCATGACCCGCGAGGCCGACGAGGACGGCTTCCCTGCGCTGGCCGAGCAGTTCCGGGGCGTTGCAGCCATCGAGAAGGCCCACGAGGAACGCTATCGCGCACTGCTGAAGAATGTGGAGACGAAGGCCGCGTTCGAGAAGGGCGGCGTCGCCATCCGGGAGTGCAGCAACTGCGGACATCCAGTCGTCGCCGCGACTGCTCCTGAACACTGCCCCGTCTGCCAGCATCCGCAGGCCTGTCTTGTGGTTCGCAGGGAGAATTATTGATCGCTGAGACGATCGTGATTTGATCCCTTGAAGGCAAAGGAACCCCCTCCAGGCAGTGGACTTACGCATGATACCTGTTCAGGAACGCTTTGCCTTCTCATTTTGGGGCACTCCCCTATTCTAATTCTAATCGGTAAAGGTGCAAAAATATGAATCTGGAACAGCTCAAGGCAAAAATGGACGAGGTGCACTACATTTACGACGATACGCTGGCCACGGTGCTGACCGTGGCGCTTCAGCTGGGGCGACCGCTGCTGATCGAAGGCGCTGCGGGCGTCGGCAAGACGGAGGTGGCCAAGGTGATGGCCCACGCGCTGGGTCGGGAACTGGTGCGCCTGCAGTGCTACGAGGGTCTGGACGAGGGCAAGGCGCTCTACGAGTGGAACTATCAGAAGCAGCTGCTCAGCATCCAGATCAACGCGGGTGCGCAGAGCAGGGACGAGCTGACCCGCGACCTCTTCAGCGACGAATATCTGCTGGAGCGTCCGCTGCTCAAGTCCATACGCTCCGAGGAGAGCGTGGTGCTGCTGATCGATGAGATCGACAAGGCGGACGAGGAGTTCGAGGCCTTTCTGCTGGAGCTGCTGTCCGAAATGCAGGTGTCCATCCCGGAGGTGGGCACGATTCGCGCGCGCTCCATCCCCTTCGTAGTGCTGACCTCCAACCGTGCGCGGCCCCTCTCCGAGGCCCTGCGCCGCCGCTGCGCCTACCTCTACATCGAATACCCCGATCTGGAGAAGGAGCTGGCCATATTGCGGGCGAAGCTGCCGCATGTGGACGACCGTCTCTGCGTACAGGTGGCCCTTGCGGTAAAGAAGCTGCGGGACAACGAGGCCATATTGAAAAAGCCCTCCATCGCCGAGACGCTGGACTGGGCGGCGGCGCTGGATGCGCTGGGCGTGCGGGAGCTGACGCCGGACGCGCTGCGGCAGACGGCGGGCTTCGTGCTCAAGAATCCCGAGGACGTCCGGCTGATTCAGTCGGTTGCTGAAGATGAAGCGCCTCATGATCATACCTGCAGCTGCGGGGGACATTGCCATGCTTGATCCCGAGGTCTACCTGATCAAGCTGAGCGCCTTTTCCCGCATGCTGCGTCTGGAGGGCCTCGCGGTGGGCACTGCGGAGACCGCCGACGCCTGCCGCATCCTGCTCAGCCTGGGCTTTGAGGATCGCGACCGGGTCAAGACGGCGCTGCGGACGGTGTACGCAAAGTCCCGGGAGGAACAGCGGATCTTTGACCGCACCTTCGACGGCTTCTTTCTCCCGGAGGAGGCCATGCGCCGACAGGCCATGGAGCACGCCCGCCGGGAGTCGGAAATCGAGCAGGGTCGGATGGAGGCCGAGCGGGACTTGCAGCTCAACGGCAGGCCGCTGGATCTGAGCCACGAGCAGCGGGAGGTCTACGCGGCCATGTCCGAGGAAGCCCGCGCGGGCCTGCGCGCCTTCATGGAGCGCTATCGGGAGAGCGCCGAGCGCAATCCT
The DNA here is from genome assembly GCA_030537335.1 of Clostridia bacterium. Taxonomy (GTDB): domain Bacteria; phylum Bacillota; class Clostridia; order Christensenellales; family Aristaeellaceae; genus SFTH01. The sequence continues at coordinate 9,555 of JAUNNK010000010.1, forward strand.
GACCTGTACAACAACTTCATCCACTCGGTTTTTGCCCGCTCGATCATGGAGCAGCAGATGATGATGGAGGACGCTGCGCTGGGCTGCGAGGAGCTGGATCCCGACGCGGGGCTGATGTTCCGGGACGTTTCCAGCTTTCAGGATGCGGAGATCCCCCGGGCCATCGAGCTGATCCGGCGGATTGCCCAGCAGATCAACGGCGAGCTCAGCGCAAAGCGGCGCAGAAACGCGCTCTCCGGCGCGCTGGACTTCCGCCGCACCATCCGCCGGGGCCTGGAGACGGGCGGCAGCCTCTATCACCTGTGCTATCACAGGCGGCGGCAACGCAGGCGCAATCTCGTGCTGCTCTGCGACGTGTCCGGCTCCATGCTTCAATTTTCCGAATTTGTGCTGCGCTTCATGCAGTCCCTCAACAGCGTGTCCGACAGCTCCCGCTGCTTCCTCTTCTCCGAGGAGATGATCGAGGCCGACCCCTTCAGCCTTCAGAACATGGATCGCTTCCGCAGCTATGTGCGCGAATCAGGCGTGTACGGCAAGGGAACCAATTTGGGCGCGGCGCTGGAGGCGCTGTGCGAACTAAAGCCCGCACCGCTGGGCGCGGCCACCACGCTGCTGATCCTCTCGGACACCAAGACCATCGACCAGCCCCGGGCGACCCGCGCTCTGCTGGAGGCGAAGCGCATGGCGGGTCAGCTGATCTTCCTGAACCCGATCCCGGAGAGCCGCTGGCCCTACCTGCGCAGCACGCAGTCCGTGGCCTCCGTGTGCACGATGCTCTCCTGCAATACGCTGCATGCGCTTCGCGACGCATGCAAGCGCCTGGCCTAGCGCAGCATCCATTGTCCCAAATAAGCCGCGAACCAGGGATTCTCTTCCCCAGTTTGCGGCTGCTTCTTCAGCTTGTACCACTGTCTGGCGTATTGGTAGAACTGCAGATCACTCGGACTCTCCTTGCCGACTCGGATCACTGCGCCGTACCAGGGCGCTGCATTCGGTACTGACCTTTTTGCTCGTTCGCGGGCTCGAAGCCGCAGGGCTTTACAGTTTCATGGAGGGCATCATCCCTGCCGATTTCACTCCCAAATTTGTTAAGTATATCTTGACTTGCACACTTCTTCTGCATATAATTGTTATATAAATTCATTCTCCTGCCTATCTTTCACCATACATGCCGTTTCTCCTGGAGTTCTGTTATGTATGGTTTGTTTTTTGCATGTGCGCAGGTTTGGATACAAAGGAGGAACCCGCATGTATCTGATTGACAAGGTTCGCGCAAAGCTGGAGCGCGACGAACCGCTGGTGGGCGCAAACACCACGCTGAGCGATGCATCCATCAGCGAACTGTTCGGCCTGGCGGGCTGCGATTATGTGTGGATCGACTACGAGCACGCCTCCTTCACCCACAAGGAAGTGGAGCAGCATATCATGGCCTGTCATGCGGGCGGTACGGCCGCCTTCGTGCGCATTCCCTGGAACGATCAGGTGATGGTGAAGCGCGTGCTGGACATGGGCCCGGACGGCATCATCTTCCCGTTGATCCGCAGCTACGACGAGGCTTTGGAAGCCGTCAAGGCGTGCCGCTATCCGCCGGAGGGCATCCGGGGCTGGAACCCGCTGCGCGCGCTGGAATACGGCCTGAAGGACAACAACTGGTACGTGGAAAACGCAAACCGGCTGATCTGGAAGATCCTGATGATCGAGCACATCGACGCTGTGAACGACATCGACCGCATCATGAGCATCCCTGAATTGGACGCGGCGATCATCGGGCCCAGCGATCTCTCCGGCTCCATGGGCAAGCTCCACCGGAACGACACTGAGGAATTCTGGCAGCAGATTGAGAAGATCGGCGCTGCAGCGAAGAAGCATCACAAGGTGCTGGGCACAGCCCTGCCGCCGAACTGTCCGAAGGCGCTGATGGAGAAATGGATGGGCTACGGCGTGAACATGTTCTCCGTGGGGCAGGATTCCTTCCTTCTGTCCCGCATGCTGAAGGACAACCTCGACGCCTGCCGCGCCTTGTACGCCGATAACAGCAAATAACTCTTCAAGGGAGCATTTTTATGAACAACATTGCAAGAATTCGCGAAAACCTATCTTCCGGCAAGCTGAATTTCGGCACCCACTGTTCCACCACCGACGTCGATTTCTACGAGATGTGCGGCCTGCTGGGCTACGATTACATCTGGATCGACAACGAGCACGCGGGCATGACCCAGCCCATGATCAAGAACGCCATCGTGGCCACCAATGCCGGCGGAAGCTGCGCGTTCGTGCGCGTGCCGGATCATGAAACCGCCCATGTGAAGCCCGTGCTGGAGTGCGGCCCGGACGGCGTGATCTTCCCCATGGTCAACAGCGCCGAGGATGCGAAGAAGTGCGTGGACAGCTGCCTGTATCCGCCCCGCGGCAAGCGCGGCTTCGGCCCGCTGCGCGGTCTGGATTACGGCATGAAGGACTTTGACGAATACGTGCGCACCGCCGACGAGAGCTTTCTGCGCATCATGCAGTGCGAGCACGTGGACGCCGTGCGCAATCTGGATGAAATCCTGGAGGTGGACGGCGTGGATGTGATCATCTGCGGCCCCATGGATCTCTCCGCCTCCGTGGGCAAGATGGGCAAATACTTCGATCCCGAGGTGATGGAGCTGATGGAGACCATCATCCGCAAGTGCAAGGCCCACAACAAGCCCTTCGGCCTGTCCATCGGCACCGATCTGGAACTGGTGAAGTTCTGGCTGAACAACGGCGCCAGCTTCCTGTCCATGGGCACGCCCCAGGACTACTTCCGCGAGATGAGCAAGACTGTTGTGAAACAGGTGCGCGAGCTGGAAGGCGCGCTCTGAGTTTCATAAATAAGAAATGGTGGTGAATCTGCTTGGAAAGCAAAGGGTTTCTGCTTGGCACAGCAATCCCAAGGGTGAAGTTTGTCACCGAAAAGATCATTGACTGGCTCTCGGTCATCCTCCTAAGCGGCATCTTCATTCTGGGCATTGCGCAGGTTATCTGGAGATGGATCCTGAACAATCCCATCGTCTGGTCTGAGGAGCTGATTCAGCTGACCTACGTCTGGATCTGCTACCTGGGCTGGACCATCGCCTCGCGCAAGGACTCCCACATCCGCATTACTGCGGTGCTGAACATGCTGCCGAAGAAGGTTCAGAAGTGGGTTCAGATCTTCAACCACATCCTCTGCATCGTGTTCTCCGTGCTGATGGTGTACTACGGCATCCAGCTGATCGGCGCAGGCATGAAGCGCACCGCCGTTTCCATCGCGCTGAACTACGGCATCGTATACACCATGGGCCCGATCTGCAACTTCGTAATCATCTGCTACGAAATCGCCGCCCTGGTGGAATGCTTCGTGAAGGGACCCAAGGACTACAGAGACAAGGGAGGCAACGAAGAATGACCGTCGCATTGATCGCATTCCTGGTGCTGCTCTTCACCGGCTTGCCGCTGTTTGTGAATCTGGGCATCAGCTCTTTCCTTTACATGTTCATCACGGGTTCAAATCCCATGATCGTGGTGCAGCGCATCACCCAGGCTTCAAATTCCTTCACCATGATCGCCGCGCCCTTCTTCATCCTGATGGGCAATCTGATGAACACCGGCGGCGTCACCCGCAAGATGTTCCGCTTTGCCAATGAGATCGTCGGCACCGTGCCTGGCGGCATGGGCCACGCAAACATCCTGTGCTCCGCCCTCTTTGCCGGCATGAGCGGCACCGCCGTGGCGGATGCGGGCGGCCTGGGCAACATCGAAATCGAGGCCATGCGCGAGGTTGGCTACGACGACGATTTCTCCTGCGCCGTGACCGCCGCATCCTCCGTGCTCGGTCCCATCATCCCGCCGTCCCTGCCCATGGTCATCCTCTGCGTCACGGTGGGCGCATCCGTCGGCCGCTGCTTCGTGGGCGGCGTGATCCCCGGCGTGCTGATGGCCGTCGCCCTGTGCATGATGGTCGCCTACTATGCCAAGAAGCGCTGCTACCCCCGCAATTCCCGACCCACTCTGCGCACCCTCTGGCACGCCTTCAAGGACGCTTTTTTTGCGCTGATGGCTCCCGTCATTCTCTTCCTGGCGATCTACACCGGCATCGTGACCACCACGGAAGCCGCCATCATCGCCGCGCTGTACTCATTGATTATCGGTCTGATCTGCTACAAGGATCTGAAGCTGAAGGACATTCCGAAGGTCATGCTCGCCACCTGCGAGACCACCGGCGTGGTGCTCTCCATCGTCATGGCCGCCAACATCTTCGGCTACATCCTGACCGTCGGTCAGATTCCCCAGATCATCACCGGCATCCTTGCCGGCATCGGCAACAAGGTCGTGTTCCTGCTGGTCATCAACATCTTCCTGCTGTTCATCGGCTGCTTCATGGAGGGCACCGCTGCCATCCTGATTCTGGGGCCCATCCTGATCCCTGCGATGATGAGCATGGGCGTGTCCCAGACCCAGGCCTGCATGATCATGCTGCTGAACCTGATGATCGGCGTGGTCACGCCGCCCGTCGGCGTGGTGCTGTACGTCACATCCAATGTGGCCAAGGTATCGCCAAACCGGGTGATCAAATCCACCATGCCTTTCCTGATTCCGCTGTTCATCGTACTGATGATCGTCACCTTCGTACCGGCTGCCACCGACTGGCTGCCCACCCTGGTTTACGGCAGCTGACGCCGCTTCCCGATTGAACAGAACCGGCGGCTTGCCGGTACTGAATAAAGATTGGAGGAAACCCTTATGAAGAAACTCATGGTTCTGGTCCTGGCTCTGGTTATGTGCCTCTCCGTTTGCGTGAGCGCGCAGGCTGTAACGGAGCTCAAGTGGGGTTCCGTGCATCCGGAAACCCAGGTTGTCACGCAGATGATGATGATGGCAATCGATGAAATCAATGCAAATGCTGAAGACGTTCACGTGACCGGCTATCCGAACGGCGTGCTCGGCGGCTCCTCCGACCTGGTGGAAGGCGTTCAGGAAGGCTTCGTCGACATCATCACCGAAGGCCCCGCCCAGTTTGCAGCCTGGATTCCCAAGGCGGCGCAGGTTGAAGCTCCCTTCCTGTGGCAGAGCGTTGAGCACATGCAGAAGGCGATGAACGGCGGTTACAAGGATACCCTGAACGAGCTGTTCACCTCCATCAATGTGCAGATCCTCGGCACCTTCTACTATGGCACCCGTCAGCTGACCGCCAACAAGCCTGTCACCACCCTGGCTGATCTGGAAGGCATGAAGATTCGCGTTCCGCAGAGCGAGCTGTACGTGAAGATGGTCGAGTCCTGGGGCGCTTCCGCGACTCCCATGAACATCAACGAGCTGTACATGGCCCTGCAGACCGGCACCGTTGACGCGCAGGAGAACCCGCTGACCACCTACTCCAGCTACAAGTTCTATGAGGTTGTCAAGAACGTGATCCTGACCAACCACATCATCTGCCCCAACATGATCTTCATCAACGGCGACGTGTGGAACAAGCTGTCCGACCACGACAAGGAAGTCGTGCAGACTGCCATCAACAACGCAATCGCATGGCAGGACGAGCAGATCATCGAGGCTGAGAAGACCCTGGCCACCGAGCTGGAGCAGTACGGCGTGGTTGTGATGACCCCCGACGATACCATCCGCGAAGCCACCATCCCCTACATCCAGCCCAGCATCGAGGACTGGGATTACATCCAGAGCCTGGCCTAAGCCTTTCGCTTCGGGCACGGATCAAGGGCGCTGTCTCAAAGGTTTTGAGGCAGCGCCCTCTTTTTATGGACAGACAATCCGTGCGTCATTCGATCAATCCGCTGTCTCTCAACAGGATCTCGACGTCCGTTCCCTTCACCTTCTTCAGCACGATCCTCAGAAGCTCATGCTCCATGAAGCCCAGCTTCACATCCGTGATCGGCTTCTTGTCGATGGCGTAATAGCAGGCGCGCAGCAGCTCGCGCACGTCGTACTTGCTGCCCCAGACCTCCGGCACGCCGCGGTCCACGTTCAGCAGCGTGTAGACCGCCTCCATGCCCGTGCGCATCGAGTATTCGATGGTGAAGATGGTGTCGCGGGGTGTCTCGGTGAACTGGCCGAGGAAGGCAAAGTTTACGGAGCCGTCCGGCACCACGTGCGGGCGATCCTCGTTCCTTCTGGGCTGGAAGAAGGCGTTGATGTAGGGCATGAAGCAGGTCGTGGTGTTGCAGGCATCCGCAGCCAGCACGTCGATCCGATCCTCCGGCACGCCGATGTGGTACAGCCACTCCCGGCAGACCTCCTCGCCGGTGCACTCCCGCATGGGCTTCTGCACATAGTTGCCCGGTTTGTTGGTGTTCAGCGCGTAGAGCCAGACCAGCACCAGGTTCTTGTCCTGCGCCTTGAACTGTGGCTGGCGGTTGATCGTCCAGGAGAGATACCAGTTGTCGGTGCTGTCCTTGACGGTCACAATCCCGCCGGTGGTTACCTTTCCGGCGCGGGGATCGCGCTGGCAGATGTCCATGATGCGGCGGATGATCTCCTCGTTGGAGGTGGCAACCGTCGCGCTCATCCAGTTGGTGGCTTCGATGTCGCTGCAGAAAGCGTCGGGGTGGCCGAACTCGCCGTGGGTGGCCTGGGCGGCAATCGCCTTCCACATATCCCAGGACTCGCCGCGCCCGTTCTCCAGAGCGCTCAGGTCCGGGGCATGGGTCTGGTCGCCGTAGCAGGAGGAATCGGTGCAACAGCCGTTGGTGATGAACACCAGATCGTCCTCGATCAGGTCGATGGTCTGCTGCTGCCCGTCCCTGACATAGATGATCTGGCGCGCGATCTTCTTCTCGCCGACCGTCTCGATGACGACGTTCTTCACGTCCATGCCGTACTCGATCCGCACGCCGTGGGACTCCAGATACTTGACCAGCGGCAGAATCAGGCTCTCGTACTGGTTCAGCTTCGTGAACCGCAGCGCGCTGAAGTCCGGCAGGCCGTCGATGTGGTGGACGTAGCGGCAGAGGTAGCGCTTCATCTCCAGTGCGCTCGACCAGCGCTGGAAGGCGAACATCGTCTGCCAGTACAGCCAGAAGTTTGTGTCCCAGAAGGAGTCGGGCAACACCTCGGAGATCTTCTTACCCTCCAGTTCCTTTTCCGGAGTGATGAACAGCTTGGAGAGCGCCATGGCGGACGCCTTGTCCAGGCCGAACTTCTTGACGGTGTGCGCATCCTCGCCCTGATGGACGGTGGCGCGGCACAGCGAGTAGTTGGGGTCGTGCTTGTTCAGCCAGTAGTACTCGTCCAGAACGGATACGCCGGGCGTTTCCAGCGAGGGCACATCGCGGAACATGTCCCACATGACCTCGAAGTGGTTGTCCATTTCGCGTCCGCCACGCATGAAGAAGCCCTTCGTCACGTCCTTGCGGCCATCGCAGCTGCCGCCTGCCAGCTCCAGCTTCTCCAGCAGATGAATGTGCTCGCCCTTCATCTGGCCATCGCGCACCAGATAGAATGCGGCGGTCAGACCGGCCAGACCTGTTCCGATGATGTAGGCGGATTTCTTGTCAACACCCTCCGGCTTCTCGGGATGGGCAAAGGATTCATAGGTACCAGCGGAATAATACATCTTCATAACCTCCTGTTGTCTGGCGATGGTTTCATTATAGTGAAAATCAGGAGGTTTCCAATCAGCAGAAACGGCCCCGTGATGAAAGTTTCATCATGGGACCGCAGGTGTATAATCTTTTATCAAATCATGGAAAATGATGCATTACAGGCGAAACCTCTGCAGGCCCTGCACGATGTTCCCCCTGATCAGCGTCGTCAGGCGGCCGACCAGCTCCTTCGGATCCTGCTGCATGTCGTCCTTGATCCAATCCAGCATCAGCCCGACAAAAACGTAGGAATAGATACGCGCGATGAACGCCTTGTCCGCATCCCGCACGGTCATGCCGGCTGCCTCCTCATTGATCACGTCCAGCAGCAGCTGATCCACCAGCGGCTTCAGATACCGCTCCACCTGCTCCTGATGCACGCAGCGGTACACGTTCATGATGAAGGGCTTATTCTCCCGCACGGCCTCAAAGATCTGCAGAAAGCCCTCCTGCCAGGTATCGTAGGTTCGCTTCTCCTCCAGCGCGGCCCGTGCGTCCTCCAGGCAAGCCCACTCCACCAGATCGTAGATGTCCTTGAAGTGATAGTAGAAGGTCATGCGGTTGATGCCGCAGTCCTGGGCAATATCATTGATTGTGATCTTCGTCAGGGGCTTCTTCAGCAGCAGATTCTTCAACGACTGCTCCAAGGCCCGCTTCGTAACCTGAGACATTTTCGCATTCCCTCCTCATGAACCGCAGTTTATATATTATGCAGGTTACGGCCCGCCTTCGCAACCGAAACACGTTTCCTCTTTTATTCCTCTACATGCACACACTGCTCAGCCTTTTTCTGCAGCAAGGTTTGCCCGATACTGTGCGGGTGTGATTCCAGTGTGCGCCTTGAACACCTCTCTGAAATAGGAAGTGGATGAAAAGCCGGTGATTAGCGCGATTTCGTCCAGCGTCATATCGCTGTGACGGATTTTTGAAGCGGCCTTTTCAATTCTGATCTCATTGATATACTGCGTTGGGGTCATTCCAAGTGTCTTTTTGAACAAATGATAGACGTGCGATGCGCTGACATGGCAGCGGTCTGCAAGATCCTGTATGGAAAAGGCATTCATATAGTTCTCATCAATATAGGCAATGGCGTCGGCGACAATTGCGTTGTAGCCGACCTGCGGCTGCTGTTCCATGTGCTTTGCCGCTTCTGCGTAGAACTGAAAATACAGGGCCAGCGCTTCGAGCCGGTCAATCCTGTCTCCGGTGGAGAACAGCCTGTAGATCTCTTCAAAGATCCGGCCCGTCTGGGGCGTTGACAGCTCCTTGACAACCTGGATCGGATAGTAAAGCCCGGAGGTATCGCGGCTGAGCTTGTTTGGGGACATGTGGATGCAGTATTGTTCAATCTCGGGGTTGCCCGTCCACATGGAGCGATAGCGAACGCCATCGGGAATGTAGATCAGCGAACCCTGCGGCGCTTCAATTGTCTTGCCCAATGAGCACAGGAGTGTGGAGCCCTTCAGAATGTAGCCAAAGCTGGAATTGACCTTGCCTGCGGTGGCGTCAAACACATGTGTATTCTTCTGGTGCGCATGCTCCACGCAGATTTCAACCATGCACATTGTCTTTGAGTACCGTTGACTGATCATATGCCCTCCGAAAAAGCAGAATTGTTATCCTTATCAGCATTATAGCATATTCCGCCCGTTAAAAGTAGATGGTATAATATGAATAAATAATTCCATATTCGTAAAATTACAGGAAGGGGATGTGTCGTATATGCATGCAATATTAAATGGAAAAGACGAGAATCTGCTTTGGACCGAGGTCAAGAAGCCCGAAATTGGCGAGAATGCCGTTCTTTTGCAGGTCTATGCTGCCGGCGTGAATCGTGCAGATTTGTTACAGCGCGCAGGCCAGTATCCCCCGCCGCCCGGATGGCCGGACTGGTTTGGTCTGGAAGCTGCCGGCGTCATCGAGGCAGTGGGTGCGAAGGTTGCAGCGGACGGCAAGTGGCACGTGGGCGACAGGGTCTGCGCATTGCTCGGCAGCGGCGGCTATGCGGAATACGTTTCCATTCCTGAAGAGTTGCTGATGCCCATCCCGAAGGGCTTGACGATGGTCGAAGCAGCGGGGCTTCCCGAGGTCTACGGCGCAGCCTACCTCTTCCTGTGCATGGAAGGCAAGCTGAAGGAGGGCGACACGCTGCTGGTTCAGGCTGGAGCAAGCGGACTGGCCAGCGTGATGATCCCCATGGCGAAGGCGCTGGGAGCGCGCGTGATCACGACTGTGATGAACGATGAGCTCGAGGCAAAGATCGCGCACCTGCCTGCGGACATCGTTGTGAACACCTCGAAGCAGTCGCTGGCGGAGGTCATGAAGGCGGAGTTGGAAGCCGGTCGCGGCGTGGACGTCTGCGTGGATTGTCTGGGCGGTGCAATGGTTGGCGAATGCCTGCCATACATGAGTTTTGACGGACGCTGGATCATGATTGCAACCCTGGCGGATGATTTCACCAACGTCAACATGCGCTCCATGTACGCGCGCAGAACACGCCTGATCGGTACGAATCTGCGTTCGCGCACACCTGCGCAAAAGAAGCAGCTTCTGACGGAAATGACGGAAATGCTCTGGCCCAAGGTGGAAAGTGGTCTGGTCCGGCCGACCATCTTCGCGGTGTTCCCCATCGAACAGGCCGAAGCAGCACATGAACTGATGCGCACCGGCAAGAGTGCCGGCAAGATGGTATTGGTTGTAAAGGAGGATGTATGAGAAAGGTAGTCGATGGTCTTATGAAGGTCATTCAGAGGATCATGGGCGCGCTGCTGGCCTGTGCGGTACTGCTGGTGCTTGTGCAGGTGTTCTTCCGCTATCTCCTGAAAGCCCCCTTGGGATGGACGGATCAGCTCTGCCGCTTCCTGTTTGTCTGGATTGTCTTTCTGGGTTTGCCCGTGCTGTTCCATAAGAAGGCCGCCACTGCATTTGATCTGCTCAGCAGCCACCTGAAGGGACGTCCGCACGAGATTTTGCAAATGGTGATCTGTCTGCTGACCGCAGTTTTTGCAATTGCATTCTTCATCTTCAGCTGGCAGTTCATGATGAAGAAGGGGCATCAGATGATCCCCGCCTTCCGGGTGATTCCCTACTACGCAGTGTATGCATCCATGCCCCTGAGCGCGGTGCTGCTGTTCGTGGAAGAGGTGCTTCAGTTCTCTGAGGCGCTGGTCAATACCTTTAAGGGAAAGGAGGAGAAGGCCTGATGGTACTGATTTGCTGCATCCTGTTCTTCCTGCTCCTGTTCTGCTCCGTACCGATCTTCATTGCGCTGGGCGTTCCCTGCGCGATGTGGTTCGTGGATTCCGGAACGTCCTTCGTCACCTTCGCGCAGAAATTCTTCAACAGCTGCGACAGCTTTGCCATGCTGGCGATCCCGTTCTTCATGCTTGCGGGCAACATCATGGAAAAGACGGACATTACGCAGTCGCTGCTGGATCTGGCGAATGCTGCGGTCGGTTGGATTCGTGGCGGCATTGCGCACACGGTTGAGCTGGCCGGCATCCTGCTGGCAGGTCTTTCGGGCTCCTCCAATGCCGACACACCTCCGCTCTGGCGGTGCTGACGCTGGATCCGCTGCGCAAGAGCGGCTACAGCGACGGCTGGGCGAACGCCATCGTCGTTTCTGCTGGCTCCATCGGCCCCATCATTCCGCCGAGCATCTCCATGATCGTCTTTGCGAATGCGGTCGGCCTGAACGTTGGTGATCTGTTCATGTCCGGCGTGCTGCCCGGAATCCTGATCGGCGTGGGTTACATGATCGTGTGCTACATCTACGCCAAGCGTCACAATGTAAAGCGCGAACCGTTCAAGGGCCTGCGCCACCTTGCCAGGACTTTCCTCAAGGCCTTCTGGGCGCTGCTGATGCCGATCATTATCATCGGCGGCATCCTCTCCGGCATCTTCACCGCCACGGAATCCGGCGTCATCGCCGTTGTGTACGGCGTGATCTACGGCTTCATCCGAAGAAAGCTCAACGCGAAGGTGCTGGGCGAGTGCGTGGTCAACGCCGCCCAGGCCTCCGTTGGACCCGTGACGCTGGTTGCGGTTTCCTCCGTGTTCAGCTACATGCTGGCGCGCGCGGGCGTTGTCGCCGCAATCGGCGATTTTGCCCAGAACAGCATCGCCACCCCGGCACTGTTCATGATCTTCAACATTCTGGTGTGCTTCATCGCAGGCTGCTTCGTGGACGCGACGGCGACGATGCTTCTGCTCGGCCCGATTATGCTTCCGATTGCAACCTCCATGGGCATCAATCCCCTGCATTTCGCCTGTGTATTCGTTCTGTCGAACATCATGGGCGGCATGACCCCGCCGGTCGGCACGCAGCTCTTCGTGATCACCGCGATCTCCAAGACGCTGATCACGAAAATCATCAAGCCCATGCTGTGCTTCATCCTGGTGTACGTGCTTGCGCTGATCATCATCACGCTCGTCCCAGCTTTGGCAACCTGGATTCCTTCGTTTGCGTAATAAACCGCTCAAGCGGTTAAGAAAAGGAGAATCATCATGAAGAAAGTCCTCGTTCTGATCCTCGTCGCACTGATGTGCATGCAGTGCGCAGCCCTTGCAGAGTCGGAGCAGACCTACGATCTGAGCAGCTGCGAACCGCTGAAGATCACCCTGCCCCTGCCCAACGGCATCACCGCCATCGATACCGTCTACACCGAGCAGTGGATGGAAATGATCACCGAGCGCTCCAACGGCCTGATTACCTTCGACTATTCCAACTCCGCCGCCCTCGGCTCCGCACTGGAGCTGATGGAGGGTGTTGACATGGGCGACTACGACATGTCCGTAATCGACCTGGCCAACTTCGACGCCTATGTTCCGCAGGTCGACGTGCTGTGCCTGCCCTACATCATCAAGGACTGGGACAATGCCCGCGCGGTCTACATGGGTGAGCCCAACGCGTGGATCACCGGCCTGATCAGCGAGAACATGGACATCACCGTTCTGGGTACCATCGGCATGGGCTTCCGCAGCGTCATCTCCAAGGATCCGCTGACCTGCATCGCCGATTGCAAGAACTACCTCATCAGAACGCCTGATCTGGAGCTGTACATCGACGCGCTTGGCTCTCTGGGCTTCTCCTGCACCTCCATGTCCTTCTCCGAGACCTATTCGGCCATCGAAGCCGGCGTCATCAACGGCATGGAGACCACGCTGAATGTGCTCTATGACAACGGCTACTATGACGTTGCCAAGTACATCCTGCAGACCCGCCACTTCTTCGCCTGCTCAGAGGTCATCGTGAACACCTCCTTCTGGGAGGAACTGCCGGAGGTCTATCGCAGCATCATCGCCGATTCCTTCAAGGAAATCGAGGCAGCTGCATGGGATTATGCGCAAACCACCGAGGAGAGCATGGTGCCCAAGTTCGAGGAGAAGGGCGTCACGGTCTACGAGTTCTCCGACGAGGATCACGTCGAGATCCTGAACATCTTCTCGGACTACTGGCGCGAGAAGGCCGTCAAGATGGGCGAAGGCGCCGACGAGATGATCGAGACCCTGATTGCTATGCAGCAGTAATCAAATCGCAGGGCTGGCGGGGGCAGGGTATGAACGCTCTGCCCCCGTCTGCCAATTGGGAGGAAGAAATGTTGACAGGAAAGCAGATTGTATTTACTGCAGTGAATACGGCGGAAGTGCTGGATGTGGAGATTGGCGCACCGGAAGCGCATCAGGTCATCGTAAAAATGGCATATACCACGATCAGTCAGGGCACGGAGCGCGCAAACATCACCGGAAATCTGGATGTACACGCCTTCATGCCTCGTCCGAGCGAGACGCCCATCTTTCCGCGCTACGGCGGCTACAGCGACGCAGGTACGGTGGTCGCCATTGGAGAAGCCGTCACCAACTTCAAACCGGGCGACCGGGTTGCAGGCTGGTGGGGGTCGCACAAGAGCTACTGTGAATTCCCGGACAGCAACCTGATCAAGCTGGATGACGAAATTCCCTTCAACGCCGCGTCCGTTGCGCACATCGCATGCTTCCCGATGGGCGCCATACGCAAGGTTCGTCTGGAGGTTGGCGAGGCGGCAGTCGTCATGGGTCTGGGGATACTGGGCGTGCTGGCGGTAAAGGAGCTGCGCGCGGCAGGCGCGGTTCCCATCATTGCGGTGGACCCTGTGGAAAGCAGGCGCGCATTTGCCCTGAAGCAGGGTGCGGATGTTGCCCTCGATCCCAACGATGCGGATTTCGTTGAACAGGTGAAGGCACTGACTGGAGGAGGCGCGCAGGTCGCCATCGAAGTGACAGGCATCGGTAAGGCCCTCGATCAGGTGCTGGACGTGATGCGTCCGCGCGGCAGGGTTGCGCTTCTGGGCTGCACGCGCAACAAGGATTTCACGATTGATTATTATCGGAAGGTGCATGCGCCGGGTGTGACGCTGATTGGCGCGCACACCGCTGCCCGCCCTGAAACGGATTCCTATCCGGGCTTCTGGACGGTGCGAGATGAGATGGACGCCATTCTGAAGCTGCAGAAGGGCGGCCGGCTCGATCTGCAGAGCATTATCTCCGAGGTGCATTCACCCCTTGAAGCGCCGGAGGTCTATCGCCGCATGCTCACGGAGCGCGAATTCCCCATTGGCGTACAGTTCGACTGGTCGATGCTTGAATAGATTGTAGGTGATGATATGCCCAAAAAGCTCAGGGTGGTACAGATTGGAACGGCGCACGATCACGCTGCGGATCATGTCGATACGATACGTGCGCTGAATCAGGATTATGAGCTCGTCGGCGTGTGTGAACCGGATGAACAGCTTCGTGAAGCAGCCAAGCTGCGCATCAGCTGCGACGGCACGTACAGAAGCTATGCGGATGTGCGCTGGCTGACCATGGAGGAAATCCTCGGCATGGAGGATCTCGATGCAGCGATTATCGAAACCGGGGAGCTGGATCTGGTTCGCTATGCGCAGCAGATCGCGGATAAGGGTCTGCCCATTCACATGGACAAGCCCTGCGGCGAAAACTACGGGGAGTTCAAGCATCTGGTCGATACCATGCGGGAAAAGAAGCTCCCGCTGCACATTGGATATATGTATCGCTACAACGAGGCCGTGAAGTATTGTCGGCAGTTGAAAGAGGAAGGCAAGCTGGGCGAAATCTTTGCCGTTGAAGCGCAGATGAGCGTACTCCATGATATCCAGAAGCGCCAATGGCTCAAGCGCTTCAAGGGCGGCATGATGTTCTTCCTTGGCTGCCATCTTGTGGACATCGTCTATTCGATGTGTGGAGAGTGCGAGGACATTCTCCCGCTGAATACCTCAACGCACAATGAGGGCGTGGACAGCGACGATTACGGCTTCGCGGTATTCCGATACAGAAATGGAATTTCCTTTGTCAAGGCCTGCGCCGCCGAGGTCAATGGCTTTGGAAGAAGACAGATCGTCGTGACCGGTACAAAGGGAAGCGTTGTCATTGAGCCCATTGAGCAGCGCACCGGAGGGCCGCAGGTCGAAACCTATGTGACGGCGCATGTGACCTTCTACGATGAAGGTATTCAGCACAGATTCGGAAACTCCGGGACGGACATGACCTTCGGTCCCTTCGGAAGATATACGGAAATGATGGAAGATTTTGCGCAGATTGTGCGCGGCGAACAGGAGAATCGCTTCAGCTACGAGGATGAGCTCGCCGTACAGCGCATGCTTCTCAAGGCCTGTGGAAACTGGAAAGGATAAAATTGATGAAGAAAATCATGCTTTTAGGCGGCAGCGGAGCCCTGGGTTCTTATCTTACGCCGATGCTGCTGGACATGGGTTTCCGCGTACATGTGGTTTCGCTGGATGAACTGCAGTCGGCCAATGAAAATCTGACCTATGAGAAGGCGAATGCAAAGGATGATGCGTGGCTGCGCGAACGCCTGAAGGATGGCTTCGACGCCATTGTGGACTTCATGATCTACTCGACGAAGGAGTTTCAACCGCGGGCAAAGCTGTTGATGGAGAACACAGGGCATTACGTATTCCTGTCCTCCTACCGCGTATATGCCGATGCGAAGGGAATCATCACCGAGGATTCGCCGCGCCTGCTGGATGCATTGAAGGACGACCCCGCCTTTCTTGCCACGGACGATTACGCGCTCGCAAAGGCGCGTCAGGAGGACATCATTCACGCAAGCGGCTGCAAGAACTTTACGATTCTGCGTCCGGCACCTACCTTTTCCAGGCTGAAATATCAGCTGATATCCATGGAGGCAAATTCCTTTATCAACCGGGCACTGGAGCATCGCACGGTTGTCCTGCCGGAGCCTGCGCTCGACAAGCAGGCCACGATGAACTGGTCGGGCGATGTGGCGAAGATGATTTCCAGACTGGTTTTCAATCCGGCGGCAATGGGTGAGACCTACAGCATCGCAACCGCGGAGCATCACAGCTGGCGGGAGATCGCGGATTACTACAAGGAGATCATCGGGATGGAGTATATCGGCACAGATATTGATACCTTCCTCGACATTTTCGACAAGCATACCGATTGGGGCCGCTGGCGTCTGATGTATGACCGGATGTACGACCGCGTAATTGACAACAGCAAGGTTCTGCGGGACACCGGACTCACACAGGCGGACTTCATGCCGCTCAAGGATTCCCTGCGTCTGGAGCTTTCCCAGCTGCCGGAGGATCCCTCCTGGTGTCATTTCTCAGTCGCAACCATTATCTATGAGGACATCAACCGCCGCATGGATGAATATGTTGCGACGGGCAAGTATGAATTGTAACAGTTGATGCTTTGCAAGTATTTCCTCTTCTCGTTGGATTTGAATCAGACAGCAGCCGCGAACCAGGGATCCTTTCCCCCGATTCGCGGCAATTTCTGTATGCGTTTATTCGTTTTTCAATTCAGAGTATCTCGATCCCTTTTTGTTCGCATAACTTTCTTAGTATTTGTCCGATCTCCACTCTCAGTTCTCCATAGATCACCTGTCTGCGGTATTCCGATGCAAACACGATACTTTGTATCGCTTCATAAACCTCTACTTCAACAGCTTCCGATTTGCAGAGTATGTCCAATCTTTGATTCTTTGTGTACTTCATTCGGGTACTCTCCTGCCCACGGTTCGACTTTGGTGTTCTCTCCTTAAACTCCTCTGTCCATTTCTCCTGTATCCTTCTCAGAATACGTTTTTCCGTGTCCATTTTCTACCCCCTCCGTGTCCAGTTTTAGTCTATCACTTCACGGATGATACACGCCTGCGACCGACTCTCCTTCACCACGCCCTCGACGAAGCCTATGCTAGACATACCCTTTAGCCGGCACGATAAACGCCGGGATAACACAAATGCGCTTGACCCCCCATCCCCCCGCGCGCTACAATGATCTTACCCGCATCCGGGCAAAACACCGAGGAGGAAAAACCCATGAACAGAGCCACCAAGATCCTGAGCCTGGTTCTCATCCTGGCGCTGGCGTTGACCTGCGCCGCGGCCTTTGCCGAGGAGGAGCGCGCCGCGGAGTACTTGTCCGAGTACTACAACATTCCCGCCTTCGAGGAAACCGCCTCTCTGGAGGCCTTCAACGACGCGCTGTCCGCGCTGGGCCAGGAGCCCATCGCAGCCGAGACGCTGACCGTTGAGGATGCCGTCGTCGCCGCCATCAAGCTGGCCGACATGGAAGCGCTTGCGCTGACCTACATCAACGACGACGCGCCCGACAAGGCTGCAAACGTGCTGGCCGAGGAAGGCGTCGAGGTCGACGAGGCCTATGCGCCCTACGTAGCCTGCGCCCTCGAGCTCGATCTGATCGACGACGAGGATCTCGCCGCCGACGCGCTCTCCGGCGAAACCGCTGCCGAGCTGCTCTATGGCGCCGCCGAGATCGCTGGCATGGGCCGCCACTACATCGGCCGCGTCAGCGACGACGACATCTTGACCACCCTGAAGTCCACCCTGGATTCCTTCATCATCTTCGACGAAGAGCAGCTGACCAACCTGGGCACCGAGATCGTGCTGCGCGGCGCGACCACCGGCTACAATCTGAAGTATTCCGGCTACGACGCCCACTTCCTGGAGGAGTACACCCTCAAGTACGGCCACAGCGACATCACCCATGCGCTTCAGCTGATCGCGCTGCTGGACAGCGAGGGCTACGACGCCTACATCCAGATCGAGCCCAAGGTGTCCGTTTACGAGTACATGATCGAGTGGGGCGAGCCCGGCGATCCCACGCCCACCTACGCCGTCAAGCAGGTGACCGAGGACCGCTATCTGTGCTATGCCGTCGAGTACGACATGCTGATTGAATTTGAAACCATCGAGGAGAAGGAGTCCTTCCACTCCCTGATCGAGACCTACGCCAAGAAGTATGACGATTCCTTCGACGCCGACGGCAACCTCGTCGAGAAGCTGCTCTCCGGTTCCTGGTGGCAGCCCCTCTACTCCTCCACCACCGAGATGGAGAACGAGGAATTCGGCCTGCTCTACGACAACGTGATCTACGACGCGACCGGCTCCTACTCCATCCATCCCTTCTCCCTCCCCGACGCCACCCAGGCCATTGCCGACGTGGTTGCCGAGGTTGCCCCGGAGCTCTCCGTCAGCCTGGTCGAGATTCACGTCAATCCCGCCTTCTACCGCTACATCACCGGCACTGACCATCAGTAACAGGCAGTGCCCGCAGCTGCTTGCCGCTGCGTATATGTGACGAATCCCGGATTTCTGCAATGGAAATCCGGGATTCTGTGTTGTCTCCAGACAGGCATTCCAAAAGGGGCTGTCGTAAGACAAGCTGAAACGCCCGGAATGGGCATTTGATTCCCTTCAGAAGATGTGCCCTGGAGAAGCCCCTGCGCTCGCCCGCGGCGGATCAATCCTGCATTTCAGCAGAGTTTCCCTTACAATATATTCAGACCCGCAATGTGCCACTCGTCTGCGAGCCTGGCGTCGGTGATCAGGCTGTGGATCGCCGTCAGCGGCGCGATGCCGAAGAAGGAGGTCACGTCGATCTTGCTGTGATCCACCAGCAGCACGGCGTGTTCGCTGCGCTGAATCAACAGCTTGCGAAAGAAGGCTTCCTCCTCTGAAGTGTCGCTCAGCCCGTTTTCCAGGCTCACGCCCCTGCAGGAGAAGAAGGCATAATCGAAGTGGAACAGGGAGAGGTTTTGCAGCGCGATGGGGCCGATGTAGGACAGGCTGTTGCCGCGCAGGCAGCCGCCCACGCAGAAGATCTGCGCGTCCTTCAGCCGGGATAGCTGCAAACTGGTCTGCGCACCATCGGTCACGATGCGCAGATTTTTTTTGTTTGCGAGAAAGGGCGTCATCAGCGTTGCGGTGGAGGAGGAATCGATGAAGATGGTGTTTCCATCCTTCACCATGCCCGCCGCCTTGCGCGCGAGTTCCCGCTTGATCTCGCGGAATGCGGTTTCGCGCACGTACAGCGGAATCTCCGCCTGCAGGCCCTCCATCGCCGCCGCGCCGCCGTGCACGCGAGTGATCTGCCCAGCCTTGGCCAGCGCGTTCAGGTCGCGCCGGACGGTGGCTTCGTGCAGGTAGAAGGCTTCCGCCAGCTGCTTCACCGAGGCGCTGCCGTGGCGGTTGACGTACTCCAGCATCCGCTGCTGCCGCTGAAAGGGCGTGAGATCACTTTGTTCAATATTGCTCATTTTAACCACCTTGAACGTCCATAAATGTCATTTACGCCGTTTGATCGCCAGTTATTGACGTATTTCGTCAGATATCATACAATATTGCCCGTAAAGCTGTCAAGCGGTTTTGAGGTGCGCAATGATCGGACATATCTTCAATATTCAGAAATTTTCCCTGCACGACGGGCCGGGCATCCGGACGACGATCTTCTTCAAGGGCTGCAACCTGCGCTGCAGCTGGTGCGCCAATCCGGAGTCCCAGCAGATGCGCTCCCAGCTCACGCTGGATCGGGAAAAGTGCGCCGGCTGCGGAAGCTGCGCGGCCCTGTGTCCCTCGGAGGCCCGCGTGATGACGGACGCTTATCCGGTGCTTGACTCTGAGGCATGTACGCTCTGCGGGCGCTGCGTGGAAGCCTGTCCAAGTCGGGCCATCGGCAGAGAGGGCAACGACATGACCGTGGAGGAGGTCCTCCGCGAGGCGCTGAAGGACGCCGCATTTTACCAGCAGTCCGGCGGCGGAGTCACCTTCTCCGGCGGAGAGCCGCTGCTCCAGCAGGAGTTTGCAACCTCTCTGGCGCGGTCGCTGCATGAAAACGGCGTTCCAGTCGCAATCGAGACCGCAGCCGCCGTTCCCAGCGAACGCTTCCGCGCGTTTCTGCGGGAGGTGGATTACGTGCATGTGGATCTGAAACACTACGACAGCGCCCGCCACCGCGCCGGTACCGGCATGGAAAATGAACAGATCATCGAAAACATCTGCGCCGTCCGCGACAGCGGCCTGCCCTATCTGGTTCGGATTCCGGTGATTCCGGGCTTCAATGCGTCCCTGGAGGACGCGGAGGGCTTTGCGGGGCTGCTCGCTTCCATCGGCGTCGGCCGCGTTCAGCTGCTGCCCTTCCACCAGCTCGGAGAGCGGAAATACAGCCTGCTGGGCAGGGAATACGCCCACGCCGGTCAGCCGCAGCTGCACAGAGAGGACCTGAAGCAATACCAGCAGATCATGCTCCGGCACGGTCTGGATGCACTGCTCTGATTGAAGGAGGAAAAACATGGAACACTTTGGCACTTCCACCCGGAGAATTCAGAAATTCCGCAGCGCGCTTCTGAACATCGAGCCCGCTGTGTGCACAGAGCGCGCCGTGCTGGCCACCCGCGCCTACAGGGAGCATGAGATGGATCAGGTCGTGCTCAAACGCGCCTACATGCTCAGGGAAGTTCTGGAGAACATGACCATCTACATCGAGCCGGAGACGCTCATCGTGGGCAACCAGGCCAGCGAAAACCGCGCCGCGCCCATCTTCCCGGAGTACGCCATGGATTGGGTGATTCGCGAGCTGGACGATTTTGACAGGCGCACCGGCGAACGCTTCACCATCTCCGAGGAAAACAAGCAGGTGCTGCGGGACATCTATCCCTACTGGAAGGGCCGCACGCTTCAGGATAAGGCCTACGCCGCCTATCCGGAGCAGGCGAAGCGGATTTACGACCTGGGCATCATCCGCAACGAGGGCAACATCACCTCCGGCGACGCCCACCTGGCCGTAGACTACGACAGCGTGCTCAGAAAGGGCCTGAAGGACGTGCGCAGGCGCGCACAGGAGGCGCTGGACAAGCTGAATCTGGCGGACTATGAGAGCATGAAGCACAGCTTCTTCTATCGCGCCATACTGATCGTGATCGACGCGGTGGAGCGCTATGCCAGGCGCTATGCCGATCTCGCCGGAGAGCTGGCCGAGAGCGCAACGGAGGAGCGCGCTGCGGAGCTGCGGGAGATCGAGCGCATCTGCCGCAAGGTGCCCATGGAGCCCGCACACAGCTTCCACGAGGCGCTGCAGAGCGTGTGGTTCCTGCACGTGATCCTCCAGATCGAATCCAACGGTCATTCGCTCTCCTTCGGCCGCTTCGATCAGTTCTGCTATCCCTACTATCGCAACAGCCTGGACGAGGGCGCGGATCCGGCCTACCTGGAGGAGCTGCTGGAAAACCTGTGGCTCAAGAGTCTCACCGTCAGCAAGATTCGCTCCGCCGGGCACAGCCGCTTTCAGGCGGGCAACCCCATGTACCAGAACGTGACCATCGGCGGCCAAACTGCGGATGGCAGGGATGCGGTGAACGAACTCAGCTGGGCGGTGCTGCGCTCGGTGGCCCGGGTGCGCATGCCCCAGCCAAACCTCACCGTGCGCTACTTCTCCGGCATGAGCCGCGAATTCATGGCGGAGTGCATCGAGTGCATCCGTCTGGGCTTCGGCATGCCAGCGTTCAACAACGATGAGATCATCATCAAATCCCTCACCGATCGGGGCGTGACCCTGGAGGACGCGCGCAACTATGCCGCCATCGGCTGCGTGGAGGTGGGCGTGCCCGGCAAGTGGGGCTACCGCTGCACGGGAATGAGCTATCTGAACTTCCCCAAGACCCTGATGACCGCGCTGAACGACGGCGTGGATGTGAACACCGGAAAGAAGATCTGCCAGGGATCGAGCCACTTCCGGGATATGGAAAGCTTTGAGGATGTGATGAAGGCCTGGGACGCCACCGCAAGGCAGCTCATCCGGGTGGGCGTGACGCTGGACAACTGCGCCGATCTGGTGGTGGAACAGGAGGTGCCGGACATCCTCTGCTCCGCGCTGGTGGACGACTGCATTGCGCGCGGCAAGCACCTCAAGGAGGGCGGCGCCCATTACGACATCATCTCCCAGCTGCAGGTGGGCGTTGCAAATCTCGGCGACTCCCTTGCGGCGATCAAAAAACTGGTGTATGATGAGGGCAGGATTTCCCGCGACGAACTATGGAACGCGCTCATGACGGACTACGAGGGTGCAGACGGCGAGCGCATCCGCCGGATGCTCCTGGACGCGCCCAAGTTTGGTAACGACGACGATTATGTGGATCAGCTGCTGGTGCGGGCCTACGACACCTATCTGGACGAGATCAGACACTACCGCAACACGAGGGACGGGCGCGGCCCCATCGGAGGCGGCTACTTCGCGGGCACATCCTCCGTGGCTGCAAACGTGCCCCAGGGTGCGGGCACCTGCGCCACGCCCGACGGCAGAAAGTGGGGCGACGCGCTGGCGGAGGGCTGCTCTCCGGCACATTCCATGGATCAGAACGGCCCCACCAGCGTATTCAAATCCCTGTCCAAGCTCAGGACCGACCAGATCTTCGGCGGCGTTCTGCTGAATCAGAAGGTCACGCCGGCGCTGCTGGAGCGGGAGGAGGATCGTGTGAAGCTGCAGCTGCTCATTCGCACCTTCTTCGATGTGCTGCACGGCTGGCATGTGCAGTACAACGTGGTCTCCAGGGAGACCCTGCTGGACGCCCAGAGGCATCCGGAGAAGCATCAGGATCTCATCGTGCGCGTGGCGGGCTACTCTGCGTTCTTCAACGTGCTCTCGCCGCAGACCCAGAACGACATCATCGCCAGAACCGAACAGCAGTTTTAAACGGGAGGAAGACCAATGAAGGATAGATTCGAGCACCTGCATGGCAGGACAGCCATCGTGACCGGCGCGGCCGGGGGCATCGGCGAGGCCCTGTGCCGCAGGCTCGCCGGGTATAAAATGAATCTCGTCATCACGGGCCGCAAGGCGGAAACCCTGAAGGCGCTTTCGGACAGCCTGCGCGCCGAGGGCGTCCAGCTGTGCGAATGCGTGGGCGATCTGGCGGACATGACCTTCATCGATTCTGTGTTCGCCGCCGCGCGGGAGCACTTTGGCGGCGTGGACGTGCTCATCAACAATGCGGGGCTGGTGCACAACTGCACCGTGGAGGAGATGACGCCCGAGCTCTTCGATTCCATCATGCAGGTGAATGTCCGCGCGCCCTACTTCATGTGCCAGAAGGCGCTGCCGGATCTCAGGAAGTCCAATTGCGCCACCATCATCAACATCTGCTCCGTGGTTGCCCACAAGGGCTATCCGCGCCAGAGCGTCTATGCCGCCAGCAAGCACGCGCTGCTGGGCCTGTCCAAGTCCCTGGCCAACGAGGTCTACAGGGACAACATCCGCGTGCACGTCATCAGCCCCGGCAGCGTATTCACGCCCATGATCGCCAAGGTGCGCCCGGATCTCACGCCGGAGGGAATGATGCTGCCGGAGGACATCGCCAGCGTCGTGGGCTTCTATCTGGAAATGCGCACCTCCAACGCCGTGGTGGACGAGATTCAGCTGCACCGCGTCAACAAGGAGCCCTTTGCCTGATAACTGTCATTCTATTGCGGACGCAGTAAGCAAAAATGCCAACCGATTTGATCCTTTCGGTCGGCATTTTTGCATTTGCAGGCTTTGTCAGTGGTCTGAAGCGAGGGAACCTCTCCCCCGCTTCCAGTTTTCAGTTCTTCGCCAGCTTCCTCAGGGAGAGCAGCAGCAGGATAATCCCCGCGCCGGTCAGGATGTGGCTCGCGCCCGCGATTCCCGAGATGGAGGCGCTGGCGGCTGCGGACAGGCCCCTCCCCAGCGCCTGAAAGACGCCGCGCACGACCATCATCGCCGCGGTCAGCACAACGCCGATGTTGTAGCACCACAGAAAGGCGCGGAAGCTCCTGAGCTTCCCGAGCTCATTGTGCGCCGCGTACAGCGCGACCAACAGATACACCAGCATGCCCAGCAGGAACAGGTGCGTGTGCACCTTTCCCAGCACCGTCACGCCGCTGAAATGGTTGA
Organism: Clostridia bacterium; assembly: GCA_030537335.1. Classification (GTDB taxonomy): domain Bacteria; phylum Bacillota; class Clostridia; order Christensenellales; family Aristaeellaceae; genus SFTH01. The sequence continues at coordinate 33,407 of JAUNNK010000010.1, forward strand.
ATTTCGTAAATTCCCGGTAGAATACGCCGCCGGCCATCGCAGCAAGGGCATAGGCCAGAGCAATGTTCAGATACTTCTTCATCACTTATTCTCCTTCCTCATCGCATTGTAGCCGATCAGTACCGTCCAGACGTAGGCGCAGGTCTTGGGGATCATCAGCATGCCCACGGCGGGCACCGCGTCCGCGAACAGCACCACGGGGATGTAGCAGGCGAAGCTGAGCACCACCGTGAGCCACAGATGCCGGAAGGGCGCGTCGCTCCTCTCCCTCGCGCTGCGGAAGAACAGCACGACGATCAGCGCGCCGAGGATGGCGAAGGGAACGTTGCGCCAGACGCCCCAGGTGAGCGGCGGCGTAGCGCTGGTCCATGCGTTCTGGGGCATCAGGCACAGCGCGATGCGCACCAGCGCCAGCACCCACACGGCGAGGGTCGTTCCCCTGCTGCCCTGAACCTCGTAGCGGGCGCGCCAGACGTAGTAGAGCAGCACGTAGAACAGCGTCATGGTGACGGAGGTGATCAGCTTGCCCACCCCCAGCGCCGCCGTGCAGCTCTCCAGGCCCGTGGTGCTCAGCGCCACAGCCCGGGGAACCAGGTGAAAGGCGTCGCCGCAGCCCAGCGTCACCGCCATCGCGCCGAACAGCCGGTACTGCCTGCGTCCCCCGCTGCCGAGGATCATTTTCACGCCCAGGGTGATGACCGTCGCCAGATACACGATATCGAACAGAGTTTCAAAAATTGCCTGCATGAATGCTTCCCTCCAGATTTGAAGAAGAAGGGCTTTAGGTATTGCACTTAACTGTGCGGTAGATGAAGCCCTTCTTCTATTTATATCGTCGGTTTCTGCATGAGGGATGAATATCGACCAATTGAAGCAAGAGAGAACAGGAGTGTCTATGCGGAGAGGCCCTTCTCACGCTTTCCCCCAGATCATCGGGATTTTTCCATCACATAATTGGTCAGTGAAATCCCGTTTCTGACGACTTCCTGCCGCTGAACAACGTGGTAACCCCGCTTTTCAAAAAACGGCTTTGCCGTGATCGACGCATGCGTGACGAACCTGCCCGGATCCACAGAGCATTCCAGTTCATCACAGATTGCAGATGCAATTCCTTCGCCCTGATAATCCCGATGAACATACAATCTATCCAGATATCCGGATTCATCCATGTCGCCAAAGCCGACAATCTCACCGTTTTCAACGGCAACAACCGTATGATGCTCCAGGAAGGATTGATTCCACGCCTGCAAGTCGACCCTTCCCGTCGCCCACGCATCCAATTGCATCCGCGTGTAATCTTTCGCGTTTACATTGTGGACGGTTTGATAAAACAATTCCGCCAGCTGTTCACAGTCAGAAGCAAGATATCTCCGAATTTCCATTTTTTGTCGTCCGCCAAACTCTTCCATGCATCCGGCGCTGTCAATCCGGGCGTGCAGATACCGTGCCCTTCTCCGCCGCCAGCTCCTTCGCCATGGACTGCGCCCAGGCGTACTGCTGCATGAACTCGCCATGGAAGGCGCTGCGCGCCCCGGCCTTGCCCGCCTTGAAGTCGAACAGGTCGCAGTCGAACTCGTCCACGTCCAGATAGAGCACGCTGCGCTTGCGCTTGAGGATCTTCTCCGCGCCGACCTCCTTGAGCGTGTCGCTGAGCGCCTTGATGGTGGTGCGGTAGCCCAGGCCCTGATCCCCCGTGTCGGCCCAGAGGGTGTCCACCATCTCATAGATTGTCACCTCGCCGCCCATGCGGCTCACGCACAGCGCCAGCAGCTCCTTGGCCTTGGAGGACTTGAAGCGCACCAGCCGGTTCTCCACGAACATGTCGAAGTGGCCGAAGGTGCGGAAGAACACCCGCTTCTTCTGACGCTCGCTGAGCAGACGCGCGCGCTCCAGGGCGTCGATGATGTCCTCGCGCTCGTAGGGCTTGAACACCACGAAGTCCGCCTTGGCGTGGATGGCGTCGGCGGCGTACTCCGGGTGCGCCGTCACGAAGATGACGATCATCCCCGGTCGCGCAGCGCGCAGCCTCCGCGCCAGCTCGATGCCGTTCATCTCCGGCATGTCGATGTCCAGCAGCGCGAAGTCCACCGGATTCTTCTGGGCGTAGTCCAGCGCATCGCGGGAGTTGTCGAAGAACCCCGCCACCTCGAAGCCGGGCATGTTGCCGCACTCGATCTTGAACAGGTTCAGGGACAGCGGCTCGTCGTCTACCAGGATAACCTTCATTCCGCATTTCCTTTCCGGGCGATCTTTTTGGGGGTGTCCAGGCTGACGGTGATGCCGCCCAGCTCGTTGTGGGTAAGCCTGATCGGCGCAATGCCGTAGAACTCCAGGCGCGTGTTGACGTTCTTGATGGCCACCGAGCGCTTCTGCTCGTCGCCGCCCTCGGGCTTCGCCGCCTGACCGGGGCCGTTGTCGACGACCTCGATGTGGTAGCCCTTCTCCGTCTCCCGGCACAGCAGGCGCACCGTTCCGCCCTCCCGGCGGCGCTGTACGGCGTGGATCACCGCGTTCTCCACCAGCGGCTGCACCGTCAGCGGCAGGATCTCGAAGTCCTCGGTCTCCACGTCGTAGATCATGCGGAAGCGCTCGCCCAGCTGGGCCTGCTTGATGTCCGTGTAGGCGCGGATGGAACGCAGCTCCCGGGAGAAGGGCACGGTCTCCTCCATGCCCTCCACGCCGTCCACGCGGTAGCGCACGTACTTGGCGAAGTCGCCGGCCATCTTGTAGGCCTTGTCCGCGTCCATGCGGATCAGCGCGCGGATGGAATCCAGCGTGTGGTAGAAGAAGTGGCTGGTGATCTGGATGGTGGCGATCTCGCTCCGGGAGACCTCCAGCGCCGCCTCCAGGCGGATCTCCTTCGCCTGGGACTTCACCAGCGTCGAAATCACGCGGTAGATCACGATGTAGAGGTAGGCGAAGATCGCCACATACACCAGCCAGGTGATGGTTTCGGTGATGTAGTAGCGCCCGATGGCGTAGATCATCAGCGCTGCGAACAGACACACCAGCAGGCGCTTGCGGCTCCGCAGCTCCAGTATCAGCTCGTAGAGGATCAGCGCCGCGCAGAGGAAGCGGGTGAAGAACATCAGCTGCGGCACGTCCAGTCGGGTCAGGAACTGGAGCGCGAGCACCAGCAGCAGGTTTGCAAGGCTCACCAGGCACAGTATCCGGTCGAAGCCGCACAGCTTCCCCCTGTGCATCCGCGAGAGGTGCCAGCTGTACATCACCGGGCAGAGCATCAGCGCGATGTTCTGCAAGAGGATATAGGAAACGTTGCTGCTGATCTTGAGCAGCAGGCTCGTCTGCTGCGCCGCGAGAAAGATGGCCAGCACAACGATGAACAGGCTCAGGGAGTACAGCCCCGTGTTGCCCGCCACATAGTAGCGCAGGATGATCGCCACGATGGCGAACACCAGACCGATGAACAGCACCGCCAGCGCCGCGATCAGCCGGGGCACCGTCTTCATCACGATGTAGCTCTCCACCAGCTCCGCACTCCCGGCGAGCACCTGCGGCATTCGGGACGCGTACTGGCGATAGGGCGTGGTCAGTTCAATCGTGAGCGTCTGCCCGGCGCTTCCCTCGGGCAGTACCATGCTGTTCCAGTTGCTGGGAGCCGCGTCCAGCAGCTTCTCCCCGGCGGGCACGTCGAAGCGGTAGAGCTCCGCATCGTCCAGGCGGACGCACACCTGCTGATAAACGCTGAAGAAGCACAGCGACTGCGCGTCGGCGAACTGCTCCGGCAGCGACGTGGACATCTGCAATGTGACGTGCTGTCCGTCCCCTGCAACCTCCTTGACCGTCCAGTCCCGAAGCGGCTGCAATTGATCCGCGTTGCGCCCGTACTCCAGCGCAGAGGAGAGGATGAACAGCGCCGTCAGCACACAGATGAGCGCCAGCGGCAGCAGCTCTATGAGGTACTTGCGCTGCTTCTCCGTCATGTTCCCACCGCCCCCGCATCTTGATCGATCATTTCGTCTATCATATCACAGAAGAGCATTGCTTTCAAGCGATGCATGCACAAACATCACCTCGGTTTAACCCCCGGCGGATAGCTCCCCCGGGCGGGATGCGCTATCATGACAGGGATAACGTGAAGAAGGAAGAAATGAGTTCCCATGAGTGAAGTGAAATTTTCCGAGCTGGGGCTGCTTGCGGAGATGCAGCGCGCCATCGACGAGCTCGGCTTTGAAACCGCCACCGACATCCAGGCCGAGGCCATTCCCGCCGTGCGGGAGGGCCGCGACGTGATCGGCAAGTCCCAGACCGGCACCGGCAAGACTCTGGCCTTCGCCATTCCCGCCATCGAAAAGATCGACCGCGACGAGGCCGAGACCAGCGTGCAGGTACTGATCCTCTGCCCCACCCGTGAGCTGGCCCAGCAGGGCGCGGACGAAATCAAGAAGCTCACCCGCTTCATGCAGGGCGTGTGGGTCACGGACGTCTACGGCGGCGCGCCCATGGACCGGCAGATCGCCCACCTGCGGAAGTGCAACCTGGTGATCGGCACGCCGGGCCGGGTGATGGATCACATGCGCCGGGGCACGCTGTCGCTGGCGAACGTCAAGCTGGTGGTGCTGGACGAGGCCGACGAGATGCTCTCCATGGGCTTCCGCGAGGACATCGAGACGATCCTGAAGGACGTGCCGGAGACCC
>JAUNNK010000137.1 GCA_030537335.1 Clostridia bacterium
GATCCGCGCCGGTTCTTTCGAGGACGTCCATGCAGCGGGGCTGCTGGGCTGCGAGATGAACAGCTATCACCTGATGACCAAGCCCGGCGCGAAGCTTATCAAGTCCCTGGGCGGGCTGCACGGGTTCACCGGCTACAGGGGCGCGATCCTCACCGACTCAGGCGGGTTCCAGCTGTACTCATTGATCCATGAAAACCCGGACTATGGCGAGATCCGGGACAAGGAGATCATCTTTCGCCCGGACCTGGGGAAGGAAAAGCTGACCTTCACCCCGGAGAAGTGCATCCAGGTGCAGTTTCAATATGGTTCGGACATCATGATGGCGCTGGATATGTGCACCCATCCGGACGACCCGCCGGAGGTACAGCGCCGCAGCGTGGAGCTGACGGTGAAGTGGGGCGAGCGCTGCCGGGCGGAGTTCGACAAGCTGTCGAAGAAGCTGGAGAAGAAGCCCCTGCTGTTCGGCATCGTGCAGGGCGGCAGCGACCCGGACCTGCGCATGGAGTGCGGGCGGCGGCTGGAGGAGATCGGCTTCGACGGCTACGGCTTCGGCGGCTGGCCGCTGGACGCAAACGGCTCGTTCCGGCCGGACATCCTGAAGATGGCCGCCGACGCGATGCCGGACAATAAAATCAAGTACGCCATGGGCCTGGGCCGCCCGGAGGAAATCGTGCAGTGCGTGGAAATGGGCTATTCCCTGTTCGACTGCGTGATCCCCACCCGCGAAGCGCGCCACCAGCGGCTCTACGTGTTCGCCGACGGCTGCGCAACCCCCGACGGCGTGCGACGCAGCGACGGTAAGTTCTACAAGTTCCACTACGCCCTGGACGACAAGCACGCCCGCGACGGACGAAGCGTGGACGAGACCTGCGACTGCGAGCTCTGCCGCAACCACTCCCGGGCGTACCTGCACCACCTGTTCAAGATGGGCGACCCCAGCGCCATGCGCCTGGCCACCGCCCACAACCTGCGCTTCTATGGAAGGCTGATGGAGCTGCTGCGCGATGAATGATCCGATGCTGGAAAAGCTGCTGCATTCCAAGAACTACCAGTGCGTGTGCCCGGACGCCGTGCGCCGCATCTACGCCGAATGCTGTCAGAAGTATAAGAAGCCCCGGGACGCGGAGAAGGCCGCCCGCGAACAGCTGCACGGCCTGACAGGCGCGTTTCTGACGAGAGATGAATCCGCCGCCTGCATGAAGGACATGCAGCTCTGGGCGACAAGCGGCCGCAAAGACGCCGATCTGGAGCGCGCGCTGACCCGCCACGCCTCCACCCGGGAGCGCCTGCCGCTTTCGCGCACGGACGGAATGTATGCGCGTATCTTCGAGGTCACAGGCACACCGTCATCTGTACTCGATCTGGCCTGCGGGCTGAATCCGCTGTACCTGGGCGCGCGGGGCATCTCCACTGTGGGCGTGGACGTGTCCGGCGAGGCTGTGAAGGACGTCAACGCCTGCGCGTCGGACTACGACCTGCCGGTTCATGCCGTCTGCGCCGACCTGCTGTGCGAAAACGCAGTTCCGAAGGAGCGCTATGACCTCGCGCTGCTGTTCAAGATTCTGCCGCTGCTGGAGCGCCAGAAAAGCGGCGCGGCCATGGACGTGATGCATGCTGTGAACGCAAAATTCCTGGCCGTCTCCTTCCCTACCCGCACGCTGGGCGGGCGAAACGTGGGCATGGAGGGCAACTACTCCGCCTGGATGGAGGGCCACCTGCCGGAAAACCGGCGCATCGCCGCGCGCTTCACGGAGGAAAACGAGCTGTTCTATATATTGGAGGAGATGCACAATGCCTAAGCTCTTCGTCGTCGCCACGCCCATCGGCAACCTGAACGATCTCACGCCGCGCATGCGGGAGGCCATCGAGCGCGCCGACCTCATCGCCGCCGAGGACACCCGGGTGACAATGAAGCTGCTGAACCACTGGGACGTGAAGAAGAACCTGATCTCCTGCCACCGCCACAATGAGGAGGACAAGGCTCCGCAGATCGTGGAGCGCATGCTTGCGGAGGATCTGACCGTGGCGCTGACCTGCGACGCGGGCACGCCGGGCATCTCCGACCCCGGCCACCTGCTGGTGCGGGCGTGCTGGGAGGCAGGGATTCCTGTGGAGCCGGTGAGTGGGCCGTCGGCGGTGGTCACGGCGCTGTCGGCCTCGGGCTTCGACGCGCGGGAGTTCGCCTTCTACGGATTTTTGCCGAGGGAGAAGAAGTTCCTCCGGGAGAAGCTTACGGCGATCCGCCGCGCGGGCGTGCCGGTGTGCGTGCTGTACGAATCCCCCCACCGCGTCTGCGAGCTGGTGAAGCAGATTTCCGAGGACTGGCCGGGCTGCATGCTCTGCGTGTGCTCCGACCTGACCAAGAAGTTCGAGCGCATCTATCGCGGCGAGGCAAGGCAGGTGCTGGAGATGCTTGAAGGCAACCCCAGCGTGGAGAAGGGCGAATACTGCATCGTCTGCGATCTCTCGCCGTTGCCGCCATTGGAGGAAAAAAAGCCGCCGCTGGACGCGACGGTGCTGATGCTCTCGGCGATCCTGAACGACGAGTGCTCCATCGCGGAGGCCGCGCAGTCCGCCCTCGACGCGGGCTGTCCCCGCAACGAGGTCTACCGGGCCAAGCTGCGGATTCAGGAGATGTTCGAGGAGGAATAGGTGAAAATGCACGGAGAGCCACCCGTTTTGGATGGCTCTCCGTTTTATTGAAGTCCCTTTTCCATTAAATAGAAAATGCCCTTGCGGAAGCGCACCTCGCCCGTGCGCTTGTAGCCCAGCCTTTCGTACAGGCGCTGGGCGTGCAGGTTCTGGCTGAACACGTCCAGGCGCACGCTGTCAAAGCCCTTATCAAGCGCATTTTTCTCCATGTGGGCCATCGCCTGCCGGGCAAGGCCCTGCCCCTGCATCCTTGGGTTCACGCACAGGCGGTGCAGCACGCAGAAATCGCCCTGCGTAAAATCCCACGCGCCCAATTCGTACTCCGGCTCATACTCCCGGTTGACCACATACGCACAGGCCAGCTCGCCGTCCAGAAATCCCAGCGTCATGTCCCCCGACTCCACGTCCTCGGAAAGAATCTCCCGGTCGGGATAGTATTCGTCCCACTGATCGATGCCCTGCCGGAACATGTCCTGCGCAGCCGCGCCGTACAGGCTGACCAGCGCGTCCAGATCGTCGACCGTCGCCCTGCGAAATTCAAGCTCCATATGCCTCACCTCCGGCCAGCGGCCTCCCAATCCGACCGTCGCAACCGCATCTATTGTTGCCTCCGGTTCTCCATTCCATACACCGCGACCATCGCAGCGGCGAAATCGCCGATCTGTTCGCCGGTCTCGGCGGGCAGCACATCCATTTCCTCCCAGCACATCGGCAGCGCCTCGCGGCGGATGGCGCGCCACATGCTCGCCTCCAGCAGCTTTTCGCACCGCATGTACACGCCGCCGATCACGATGCGCTCGGGGTTGAGCACGTCCGCGATCATCGCAATGCCCTCGCCCAGGTACGCGCCCGCAATTTCAAACACCCGGATCGCGTCCAGATCCCCCGCCTTGGCGTAGTCGCCCAGCGCACGGGTGCTCAGCTCCGCGTCGCTCTCCTTCCAACGGATGCTGCGGCCCTCCTTCGTCCACTCCCGGCGCAGTCCCGCCGCCAGCCGCGCGATGCCGCCGCCGCTGGTGAAGCCCTCGAAGGAGCCGGCCTTGCCGTAGCCCACCGGGCCGTCCTTCTCCAGGCGCAGATGTCCCACCTCGCCTGCCATGTCCCGCGCGCCGCGCAGCAGCCGGCCATCGGCGATCACGCCCGCGCCCATGCCGGTGCCCATGGTGAGGAACACCATATTCTCGCAGCCCCGGCCCGCACCGTACTTCCACTCCACCAGCGCGCAGGCGTTGGCGTCGTTCTGCAAAAAGGCCGGAATGTCGAATGCGTCCTCCAGAATCTTCACGATGGGCACCTCGTCCCAGCCCGGCAGGTTCGGCGGCGACTGTACCACGCCGGTGCGGGAGTTCAGGGGGCCTCCGCAGCTCACGCCGATGGCCTGCACCGGCGCGTCCGATTCGCGGATCAGCTCCTCCGCCGCCGCAAGCAGCCTGTGCCGCGCGTATTCAAAGCCCAGCTCCGTGTGGGTCTCAAAGCGGATCTTGCGTATGATTTCAATCTTTTCTCCGGCATCCGCCAGCAGCACCGCACATTTCGTGCCGCCAACGTCCAATCCAAGCACGCGCATCCGGTCAACGCCTCCCATTCTGAGTCGAAATCGGGGTTTTTCTCAGGATACCACAGCGCCGCCGGACTGTCAACCGACGGTTTTTTCCGATAAATTCTGTGAAAATTGAAAAAACCTTGTTGCCTTTTGTGCGAAAGCATGCTATAATACTCGAGTATGTTGCGTTGATATGTTTAAGGAGGATGTCCCATGACCGCTTTGTCCATTGTTCTCGATATCGTACTGATTCTGATCTCTCTCGTGCTGATTGCCGCAGTGCTCATGCAGCAGGGCCAGCGTCAGGGCCTGGGCGCCATTGCCGGCGGTGCAGAGACGTTCTTTGGCAAGAATAAGTCCCGCGGCCTGGATGGCAAGCTGCAGAAGATCACCAAGATCGCTGCCGTCGTGTTCATCGTGCTGGCCATTGTCACCACCATCATCGTCGCCCACAATGCATCCAGCTCCGCTGCCGTCACCGACGTCGATGCTGCGGTGCAGGAGATTCTTGACGCTGAAGATGCAGCCGCAGCGGACGTCGCCGACGTCGCTGACGCTGTCGCCGAGGGCGAGACTGAAGCCGCTGCCGAAGGCGAGACCGAAGCCGAGGCCGAGGCCGATACCGCCGCAAACTGACGCGGTTGAACCAATTGGTTTCAAGGGGAGAGAGACGGAAAGCGCCGCCTCTCTTTTCTTGCTGTCTGCCGCATCGGATTCAAGCAATTGCCCGCACCGGAGCGCAGAGGGATTCTTAACTTGACAATCCCCCTGCGCTTTTTTATAATGAAAGGGCTGAGAAGGAAAGCAGTAGGCGCGCACAGGCCTGAAGAGAATTGCCGGTCGCTGCGAGGCAATGACCGAACGCGCTGAACTCGTTCCGGAGCATCCCGCCTGAAAGGGTGGGCGGCCGCCGCCGTTATCGGCATCAAGCGGATCTGATTGGATCAATAAGAGTGGTACCGCGAAAGGCTTGCCTTCCGTCTCTTTACGAGGCCGGAGGTTTTTTCATTTTACGGGCCGCCTGAAGCATTTCAAAAGGAGCGACTGACTGCATGAAGAACATTCCCGTCTACAATCCCGCACAGATCGAGGGCAAGTGGCAGCTGCACTGGGAGAACAACCACTCCTTCGCCGCCGAGAAGTCCCACGAAAAGCCGAAGTTCTATCCGCTGATCGAGTTCCCCTACCCCTCCGGCGCGGGGCTGCACGTGGGCCATCCGCGCTCCAACACGGCCATGGATATCATCGCCCGCAAGCGCCGCATGGAGGGCTACAACGTGCTCTTCCCCATCGGCTACGACGCCTTCGGCCTGCCGACGGAAAACTACGCCATCAAGAACCACATCCATCCCGCCATCGTGACGGAGAAGAACATCGCCCGCTTCCGCAGCCAGCTCAAGAGATTGGGCTTCTCCTTCGACTACGACCGCGAGATCTCCACCACCGATCCCAAGTACTACAAATGGACCCAGTGGATCTTCCTGAAGCTGTTTGAAAAGGGCCTGGCCTACAAGCAGGAGATGCCCATCAACTGGTGCACCAGCTGCAAGGTGGGTCTGGCAAACGAGGAAGTCGTCAACGGCGTGTGCGAGCGCTGCGGCGGCGAGGTCGTTCGCAAGGTGAAGTCCCAGTGGATGCTGCGCATCACCGAGTACGCCCAGAAGCTGATCGACGGCCTGGACGACGTGGACTTCATCGAGCGCGTCAAGGTGCAGCAGCGCAACTGGATCGGCCGCAGCGAGGGCGCGGAGGTGGACTTTACGCTGACGTCCGGCGACAAGCTGACCGTGTACACCACCCGCCCGGATACCCTGTTCGGCGCAACCTACATGGTCATCTCCCCCGAGCATCCGCTGATCGAGGAGCGCAAGGATCTGATCGCGAACTACGCCGACGTGGTCGCCTACCGCGAGGCTGCCGCCCGCAAGAGCGACTTCGAGCGCACCGAGCTCAACAAGGACAAGACCGGTGTGCAGCTCGACGGCGTGCGCGCCATCAACCCCCTCACCGGCACTGAGATCCCCGTCTGGGTATCCGACTATGTGCTGATGGGCTACGGCACCGGCGCGATCATGGCCGTGCCCGCCCACGACACCCGCGACTGGGAGTTTGCCAAGAAGTTCGGCATGCCGATCATCGAGGTCGTGGCCGGCGGCAACGTGCAGGAGGAGGCCTACACCGACATTCAGGACGGCGTGATGGTCAATTCCGACTTCCTCAACGGCATGAAGGTCGCCGAGGCCAAGCGCGCCATCATCGACTACCTGGTCGAGAAGGGCATCGGCCACCGCAAGATCAACTTCAAGCTCCGCGACTGGGTGTTCTCCAGACAGCGCTACTGGGGTGAGCCGATCCCGCTGGTGAACTGCCCCTGCTGCGGCTGGGTGGCGCTTCCCGAGGATCAGCTGCCGCTGAAGCTGCCCGAGGTGGAGAGCTACGAGCCCACCGACAACGGCGAATCCCCGCTGGCCGCCATGACCGACTGGGTCAACACCACCTGCCCGAAGTGCGGCGGCCCCGCCAAGCGCGAGACCGACACCATGCCCCAGTGGGCCGGCTCCA
>JAUNNK010000011.1 GCA_030537335.1 Clostridia bacterium
CTGAGGCCCCTGCCGAGCCCGTGTCCGCAATCACCAACGAGCAACTGATCGCCATCACTGCTCTGGTCAACACCCAGCTCGGCGGCGCGAAGGATCCCACCGAGGCCGTCATGTGGATTCAGCATCAGCTGAAGCTGGCGGAGACCGGCGTGTATGACAGCGTCACCCTGGAGGCCGTGAAGGCCTTCCAGACGGAGATCGGCCTGGAGCTGCCCACCGGCGTCGCCGATGAAGCGACCGTCGCCGCGCTGGCCGAGCTGAAGGTCTGATCCAAGGTCATCCAAATCAAACAAACAAAATAAACCAAAGACAAAATGCCGTCCGCGATGTCGCGGGCGGCAAAATTTTTGCGCGGACTCCCATCGAGGGAATCCGCGCAATTCATCACTCTACGGCAACCAGATACACGTTCTCCACGCCGGGAATGCCGGACAGCGCCCGGGTGGCCTCGTCCAGGCTCACGTTCATCTGGGCGATGTCCAGGGTCATGACCACGCTGGCCGCGTCGCGGATGGGTAGGCTCTGGGAGATGGTGAGCACGTTCACATCCATCTCGGACAGGCGGTTCAGCGCCGTGGAGAGCACGCCGATCTCGTGGCTGAGCTGCATGGAGATCACGGCCTTTCGTCCCGCATCGCCGCTGTCGGGGCTGTAAATAAAGTCCTTGTACTTGTAGTAGGTGCTGCGGGAGATGCCCACAGCGCGCACCGCCGCGCTCACGTCCCGTGCAGCGCCGCTCTCCACCATCTGTCGGGCCTCCAGCACCTTCTCATAGTACACCGGAAGGATTTTCTTGTGCACGATCAGGAAATCGCTCTTCATTCCTGGCCTCCTCCGACGACCACCGCGCCCACGCGGTCCACCGGCAGCGGCATCACCCGCCACTGGTGCTTCAGGCTGCGCACCGCCTGCTTCATGCGCCAGTAGAAGCCCTCATCCCGATAGACGCAGAACAGGGTCGGGCCCGCGCCGCTGATGGCGAAGCCCAGCGCCCCGGCCTCCAGCGCGCGGCTGCGGATTTCGTCATACTCGTGAATCAGCGGCGAACGGTAGGGCTGGTGCAGCTTATCGTCCATGGCCGCGGCGATGGCGTCGAAGTCGCCCGCCTCCAGCGCCTTGAGCAGCACCGCCGCGTGGGCGATGTTGTAGGATGCGTCCGCAAAGGGAATCTGCTTGGGCAGCGCCGCGCGCATCTCCAAAGTGGACAGGCTGAAGTCGGGGATCAGCACCGCGAAGCGCAGTTGATCGGAGATCGGGCACTGCATGGTGATCACGTTGCCGCCGTAGAGCAGCGAGGCCGTCACGCCGCCCAGCAGCGCCGGGGCCACGTTGTCCGGATGTCCCTCCAGCTCCGTGACCAGATTCAGCAGGGTCTGGGAATTCAGCAGCCGTCCGTGCAGCTCGTTGGCCGCCACCACGCCCGCCACGATCAGGCTGGCGCTGCTGCCAAGGCCGCTGGACACCGGAATGTCCGATTCGATGTGCAGATAGACACCCGGTTGTTCGATGCCCATCTCCTGAATCGCCCTCCGGTAGCCGCGAATGGCCAGGTTGTCCTCATTCTGAAACTCGGGAGCCACGTTTTCAAACTCCAGGCCGCTCTCCCGTTCTTCAAAGGTGAAGTAGCCGTACACGCCCAGCGCCAGTCCCAGACAGTCGAAGCCTGGGCCCAGGTTCGCCGTGGTACCCGGTACGCGAATCGTAATCATGCCTTCGCCGCCTTTCCCAGCACATACTGCATCATGTCGTTCGGATCGATCACGTCGCTGAAGCGCACCTCGCGCTCCAGCACGCCCGCAAGAGACGCGGGAGCCTTTTCGCCGCTGAGCTTCTCCAGCAGCGCCGTCTGTTCGCCCGCATCCTCGGGCACCTCCGCGCCCAGGCCGCGCAGCACGCTGGCCGGGAACTTGAAGGGCGAGGCCGTGGACAGCACCACGCAGGGCGCGTCCGCCCGGGCGCAGTCCTCGGCGGCCCGCCAGGCCACCGCCGTGTGGGGATCCATCACATAGCCGTTCTCCTTGAACACCCGGCCGATGGCCGCAAGCGCTGCTTCATCATCCGCGCAAGCGCCCACGAAGCGCTCGCGAATCCTCGCCATGGCCTTATCCGGCATGGTGTAGCGGCCCGTCTCCTTCAGCTGGGCCATGAGGGCGGCCACAGCGGAAGCGTCGTTGTCCAGCGCATTGTAGAGCAGGCGCTCCAGGTTGCTGGACACCAGAATGTCCATCGACGGGGACAGCGTGACGTGGAAGTCGCGGTTTTTATCATAGGTGCCGGTCGCCAGGAAGTCGGTCAGCACGTTGTTTTCATTGGACGCGCAGATCAGCCTGCCCACCGGCAGCCCGGACAGCAGGGCGAAGTAGCCCGCCAGAATGTCGCCGAAGTTGCCCGTGGGCACGCAGAAGTCCACCTCGTCGCCCATGGCAATCCGACCCGCGCGCACCAGCTCCAGATACGCGCTGTAATAGTACACGATCTGCGGCGCGAGGCGGCCGATGTTGATGGAATTCGCGCTGGAGAGCGACAGATTGTGCTCCCGGCAGAACTCCGGGGAGATCTCGGTGAAGATGCGCTTGACGCCGGTCTGGGCCTGATCGAAGTTGCCGGAGATGGCGCACACACCCAGATTCTCCCCCGCCATGGTGGTCATCTGCGCGCGTTGAATGGGGCTGATTCCCCTGTCGGGATAGAACACCACAATCGAAATGCCGGGCACGTCCGCAAAGCCGGTGAGCGCCGCGGAGCCGGTGTCGCCGCTGGTGGCGGTGAGGATCAGAATGCGGTCGCTGCGGCCCTCCTTCTCCATGGCGCAGCGCATCAGCTGGGGCAGCACCGACAGCGCCACGTCCTTGAACGCCGCCGTGGGGCCGTGGAACAGCTCCAGCACATATTTGTCGCCCACCTGCTTCAGCGGAGCGATCTCCTTTACGTCAAACTTGCCGTCGTAGGCGCGCTGCACGCAGCCGTCGATCTCCTCCTGACTGTAGCCCGCGAGATACGCGCCCAGCACGCGCCGGGAAATCTCCTGGAAGGACGCACCTACAAGCTCCAGCGGAGGGATCTTGGGAAATTCCTTCAATGTATACAGGCCGCCGTCCGGCGCAATGCCGCGCAGCACCGCCTGCGGGCCGCTGACGCTGTTCTTGTCGCCGCGCGTGCTGTAAAATCCACTCATAATCTATACCTCTTTCTGAAAACATAACTTGCAATCCAGCAAAAACTATGATACAATGTTTTCCGCACAAAAACAAGTGTTTTTATTGTAAAGACTTTCAAACTGTACAAATTCAAACGAGGTGGATAGAATGAAGATCGGACTGCTCGGCATGGGTACGATCGGCAGCGGCGTATTTGAAATTGCGCAGAAGCTGGACGGCGTCGAGGTGAAGAAGGTGCTGGAAAAGCGCTTCCAGGCGGACTACATCACCGACAAAATCGAGGACATCACGACCGATCCTGAGATCGAACTGGTGGTGGAGACCATGGGCGGCCTGCATCCCGCCTACGAATTCGCGTCGGAGGTACTGAAGAATGGCAAGCACTTCGTCACCGCGAACAAGCTGCTGGTGAGCGCCTACGGCGAGGAGCTGACGGCGCTGGCCCACGAAAAGGGCCTGGCCTTCCTCTACGGCGCGGCCTGCGGCGGCGGCATCGCCTATCTGGCAAACCTGAAGATCGCCCGGGAGATCGACCGCATCACCGCGCTGGGCGGCATCCTGAACGGAACCACCAACTATATTCTGGATTCCATGCAGTCGAAGAACATGGACTACGCCCAGGCGCTGTCCGAGGCCCAGGCGCTGGGCTACGCCGAGCGAGACCCCTCCAGCGACGTGGACGGTCTGGACACCCAGCGCAAGCTGATCCTGGCAAGCTCGGTGGGCTTCGACGCCTACATCAAGCCCGAGGACATTCCCACCCGGGGCATCTCGGCGGTGAAGATGGCGGATGTGACCTACGCCCGCGCGCACAATCTGGTGATTCGTCTGTGCGCCAGGGCCGAGCGCAACGCGGAGGGCGCGATCAGCGCCTACGTGGAGCCCACGCTGGTGGCTGTGAACGCCCCCGAGGCCGCGATTCTGGTCAACGTGAACTACGCCTGGTACAGCGGCGAGAGCTACGGCCTGATGAGCTACATCGGTCAGGGTGCGGGCAAGCTGCCCACCGCCGCGAACGTGCTGCGGGACGTACAGAGCATCGCCGCGGGCGCGCGCTACATGACCAGTGAGAATTGCAAGCGCGTGCAGCCGGACAACTCCGCCGCATGCCATCCGTACTACATCCGCATCGCGGATGCAAGCGCAATTCCGGCGGAATGGATCGCCCGGAGCGAGGTGCTGGACGGCGAGACCTGCATCGAGACCGTGCCGGTGTCCGTGCAGGCGATGCACAATCTGATGGCAAATCACAAGGACGCGTTCTTCGCGGGAATTCAAAGGGGATAAAGGCATATGCTGAAGGTGGCAAAATTCGGCGGCTCCTCACTGGCGGGCGCCGAGCAATTCAAAAAGGTCAAGGCGATTGTGGAGGCCGATCCGGCGCGCATGTGTGTGGTGGTGTCGGCGGCGGGCAAGCGCTACAAGAAGGACAACAAGATTACCGATCTGCTCTACCTCACCCACGCCCACATCAACTACGGCGTGTCCTACGAGGACATCTTCTCCATGATCGAGGAGCGCTACTACGGCATCCGGGATGAGTTGGGCCTGAAGTGCGATCTGGAGAGCGAGTTTCAGAAGCTGCGCGGCGAGCTGAACCAGGACATCTCCGTGGACTATCTGGTGTCCCGCGGCGAGTACCTGACGGCGAAGCTGATGAGCGAATACCTGGGCTACGCCTTCCTGGACGCGGCGGACTGCGTGGTGTTCTCCTACGACGGTCAGATCGACTACGAAAAGACCTACGCCAACATCGCCGCCCGGGCGGAGATGGCTCCGCGCTTCGTGATGCCCGGCTTCTACGGCGCGCTCCCCAACGGCCGCATCAAGGTCATGACCCGCGGCGGCAGCGACATCACCGGCGCGATCGTGGCCAACGCCCTGGACGCGGACATCTACGAGAACTGGACGGACGTGTCCGGCATCCTGATGGCCGATCCCAAGGTGGTGGAGAACCCCAAGCCCATCAAGTACATCACCTACCAGGAGCTGCGGGAGCTGTCCTACATGGGCGCGTCCGTGCTCCACGAGGAATCGATCCTTCCGGTGAAGGAGAAGAACATTCCGCTGAACATCCGCAACACCAACCGTCCGCAGGACGCGGGCACGATGATCCTGGAGACCATCGACGAGAAGCTGGTGCAGAACAAGCGGCTGATCACCGGCATCGCGGGACGGCGGAGCTTCACGGTGCTCACGATCTACAAGAAGCACATCTCCACCGACACCAGCATCATCCGCGAGACGCTGGAGATGTTGGAGACCTGCAAGGTGGAGGTGGAGCACATCACCCTGGGCGTGGACAGCTTCAACGTGGTGATGCCCACTGCACAGGTGCAAGATCGCATCTACGATATCATCTCGGACATCAAGCGCAAGCTGAAGCCCGACCGCATCAAGATGGACGACAACATCGCCCTGATCGCCTCGGTGGGTCGCAGGATGGTCAGCGTGCCCGGCAGCTCCGCCAAGCTCTTCGGCGCGCTGGGCGCACAGAACATCAACATCCGCATGATCGCCCAGGGCAGCGAGGAGATCAGCATCATCGTGGGCGTGCACAACAAGGACTTTGAACGCACCATCCGCACGCTCTACGACGGCTTTATGAACAAAGAAGGAGGAAACGAAGCATGAAGACCTACAATGTTGCAATTCTCGGCGCCACCGGCGCAGTTGGACAGCAGATGATCCGCGTTCTGGAGGAGCGCAACTTCCCCGTGGGAACCCTGCTCCCCCTGGCCAGCGCCCGCAGCGCCGGCAAGACCATCTCCTTCCGCGGCCAGGAGATCGCCATTCAGGAAGCCACCGAGAACTCCTTCGAGGGTATGGACTTCGTGCTGGGCGCGGTGCAGAACGCCCAGGCCAAGCACTTCGCTCCGGCGATCGTGAAGGCCGGCGCGGTGTTCGTGGACAATTCCTCCGCCTTCCGCATGGACCCCGAGGTTCCGCTGGTGGTTCCGGAGATCAACCCCGAGGACGCGAAGCTCCACAAGGGCGTCATCGCCAACCCGAACTGCTCCACCATCATCACGCTGGTGGCCCTGAGCGGCATCCGCAAGGTCACCGAGATCGAGAAGATGGTCGCCTGCACCTATCAAGCGGTGTCCGGCGCGGGCGTGGAGGGCATGCGCGAGCTGGAGAACCAGATCGTGGCCCAGGCCGAGGGCAAGGCCATCGAAAACAGCACCTTCCCCTGCCAGATTCTCTCCAACGTCATCCCCATGATCGGCAGCGAGCTGGACAACGGCTACACCACCGAGGAGATGAAGATGCAGAACGAGGGCCGCAAGATCATGCACCTGCCCGATCTGAAGGTGTGCTGCACCTGCGTGCGCGTGCCGGTGATGCGCTCCCACTCCATCTCCGTGCAGTTCGTCACGAAAGACCCCATGAGCGTGGAGCAGGCCCGCGAAGCGGTCAAGGCCGCCAAGGGCTGCGTGCTCATCGACGACCTCAACGGCCGCAACTATCCCACCCCGCTGGACACCACCGACCAGGATCTGGTGTACGTGGGCCGCATCCGCCGCGACCTGATCGACGACGAACGCGGACTCACCCTCTGGTGCTGCGGCGACCAGATCCGCAAGGGTGCCGCCACCAACTGCGTCCAGATCGCCGAGCTGCTGGTGGAGGAATAACACAACCTCATAGAATCATTCCAGGATGCGCCTCCGCATGGGCGCATCCTTTTCTTTACAACAATTCATATTTGTGGTATTATAATAGCGACAATTTGTCCGAGGAGTGACGGTTATGTTCAAGAAACTGCTTGCTATTCTGATTTCCTGCCTGATGCTTTTTCCCTGCGGCATAACGCTTGCTGAAGAAGATTTCCGTTATTCCCTCAACGATGACGGAACTGCAACCATTACGGAATACAAGGGTGAAGCTGAAACCTTGACCGTGCCAGAGAATCTGGACGGACACAAAGTCACAGTCATTGGAAAGAATGCATTTTCCGCCCATGATTCTCTAACCAGCGTCTCCATCCCCAACAGCGTCGTCTCAATTGACGATGATGCATTTAATTACTGTGACTCCCTGATCAGCGTCACCCTCCCCGACAGCCTCACCTTCATTGGCGAATCTGCTTTTAACGACTGCTACTCCCTGACCAGCATTATCATTCCCGACGGCGTCACCTCCATCAGCGATCAGGCATTTTCTAGCTGCTACTCCCTGACCAACATCACCCTCCCCAAAAGCGCCGCCTCCATTGGCGATCATGCGTTCTCCGGCTGTGAATCCCTGACCAGCATTGCCATCCCTGACAGCGTCACCTACATATCCGATTATGCGTTTTATGACTGCGAATCCCTGACCGAAATCGTCATTCCCGGCAGCGTTACCTCTCTTGGCGATTCTGCGTTTCGAGAGTGCTACTCCCTGACCAGCGCCACCATTTCCGATGGCCTCACCTCCATTGGCGATTCTGCGTTTCTCGACTGTGAATCCCTGGCCAGCGTCACCATCCCTGACAGCGTTACCTACATTGGCGATTATGCGTTCTCCGGCTGCGAATTCCTGACCAGCATCACCGTTCCCGAAAATGTTGCCTACATTGGCGATTCTGCCTTCTCCTGGTGTGAAAGCCTGACCAGCGTTACCATTCCCAATAGCGTCACCTCCATTGGCAGCAATCCATTTGACTCTTGCTATCAATTGACGCAAATTAACATCTCCCCCGACCATCCCATTCTCGAAACCATTGACGGCGTGCTGTTCAATAAAACCACCCAGACACTGGTCTGCTATCCCTGTGCATTCACAGAGGAATCCTATGTCGTACCGCAGGGCGTTCTGGCCATTGGCATTTCCGCCTTTTCGAACTCCGACTTCCTAACCAGCGTCACCATCCCTGACAGCGTTATCTGCATTGATACTCTGGCATTTAATCGGTGCGACGCTCTGACCAGCGTCACCATCCCGGACAGTGTCACCACTATCGGTTATTACACCTTTTGGGAATGCGGTTCCTTGGAAAGTCTCACCATCCCCGAAAGCGTCACTTCCATCGGCGAGCATGCGTTTCAGGCATGTTCCAACCTCAACCTTACCGTGTCCCCGGATTCCTACGCAGAGAAATACGCCAAGAACCAAGGCATCCCCTACACCTACCCCGACAGCACGGACTGGCTGAACGGCTGAGCCCTCGTTTTTTACAGCCGTGCCCTTGTCAGGCCATCAAAAATATGCTATATTGGTAAGGGCCACTGAAGCGGGCGCCCCATGCGGGCGTTCGCTTCTGGTTTTTTCCCGTGCTGATGCAATGGAGGTTGGCAGAATGAAAACCGGTTTTGACTCTCAAAAGTACATTCAGCTTCAGTCCGAGCGCATTCGCGAGCGCATCGCGCAGTTCGGCGGCAAGCTGTATCTGGAATTCGGCGGCAAGCTGTTCGACGATTATCACGCCTCCCGGGTGCTTCCGGGCTTTGCGCCGGACAACAAGATCCGCATGCTGCTGGAGCTGAAGGATCAGGCGGAAATCGTGATCGCCATCAACGCAAACGACATCGAAAAGAACAAGAAGCGCGGCGACCTGGGCATCACCTACGATTCCGACGTGATGCGCCTGGTGGACGTGTTCCGCGACTTCGGTCTGTACGTGGGCAGCATCTGCCTGACCCAGTACACCGGCCAGCCCTCCGCCGAGCTGTTCGAATCCAAGATGAAGAAGCTGGGCCTGAGCGTCTACCGCCAGTACTACATCAAGGATTATCCCGCCAACATCCCGCTGATCGTCAGCGACGAGGGCTTCGGACGCAACGACTACATCCCGACCACCCGCTCGCTGGTGGTGGTCACCGCCCCCGGCCCGGGCAGCGGCAAGATGGCCACCTGCCTGTCCCAGCTCTACCACGAGCACAAGCACGGCGTGAAGGCAGGCTATGCCAAGTTTGAAACCTTCCCCATCTGGAACCTGCCGCTGAAGCATCCGGTGAACCTGGCCTACGAGGCCGCCACCGCCGATCTCAACGACGTGAACATGATCGACCCCTTCCATCTGGAGGCCTACGGTCAGACTGCGGTCAACTACAACCGCGACATCGAGATCTTCCCGGTGCTGCGGGCGATGTTCGAGCGCATCTACGGTGAATGCCCCTACAAGAGCCCCACGGACATGGGCGTGAACATGGCCGGCTACGCCATCGTGGACGACGAGGCCTGCCGCGAGGCGTCCTGCGCGGAGATCATCCGCCGCTACTACAAGAGCGCGCGGCTGCTGCGGGAGGGCAATGCCGAGCCAGGCGAGCTCCAGAAGCAAGAGCTGCTGATGCACTCCCTGGGCATCAAGCCCGAAATGCGCAGCACCGTGCTGCCGGCGCAGCGCGTGGCCGAGGCCACCGGAGAGCCTGCCGCCGCCATCGAGCTGCCCGACGGCAGGATCGTCACCGGCAAGACCTCCGCGCTGCTGGGTGCGTCCTCCGCAGCGCTGCTGAACGCGCTGAAGGCGCTGGGCGGCATCCCGGACGAGATCAAGCTGATCGCCCCGACAGTGATCGAGCCGATTCAGGATCTGAAGGTCAACCACATGGGCAACCGCAACCCCCGCCTGCACACCAACGAGGTGCTGATCGCCCTGGCCATCTGCGCGGCCACCAACCCCACCGCCGCCACCGCCATCGATCAGATCGACAAGCTGCGCGGCTGCGAGGCCCACTCCAGCGTGATCCTCTCCCAGGTGGACGAGAACGTGTTCAACCGTCTGGGCATGAACATCACCTTTGACCCCGCCTACCGGACCAACCGCCTGTACCACAACTGAGCGTCGCCCGCAAACATGCGCGCTCAGGCGCATATAAAAATCACGGAGGTGAATCCCATGAAGGAAATCAACTATCTGGACGCCCTCGCCACCACCACGGCCCATCTGGCCGACGGCGGCGTATTTCTGAACGTGGGCGGCGAGACCCCCAACACCATGACCATCGGCTGGGCCAGCGTGGGCTATCTGTGGAAGAAGCCCGTGTTCATCGCGCTGGTGCGCAAGCAGCGCCACACTTACAATTTGCTGGAGCGCGCCGGGGAGTTCACCGTGAGCGTGCCCACGAAGAACCCCCTGCGCAAGGAACTGCTCTTTGCTGGAACGAAGTCCGGGCGCGATCTGAACAAGTTCGACGGCCACGGCCTGACCGCGGTCCCCGCGCAGGCGGTGTCCGCGCCCATCATCGGCGAGTGCGGGCTGCACTTCGAGTGCCGCACGCTGCTCATGCAGGACATGACCCCCGAGCGCATGGATCCATCTCTTGCAAAGGGCGTCTACGGCGCGGGCGACTTCCACACCATGTTCTTCGGCGAGATCCTGCGCTGCTACACCACCGACGAGGAATAATCACCGCATTAGAAACGGCCTGACAGGTTTTCATCCTGTCGGGCCATCTCTTTTGGTATACGCCACCCTCCCGCGGGCAATACTGCACGTGTTGGAGGTGAACCAAATGGCCTTGAACAAGGTGGAAATCTGCGGCGTGAACACGGCGACGCTGCCGGTGCTCTCCCACGAAACCATGCGCGAACTGATGGAGCGCGCCCATGCCGGGGACCAGCAGGCGCGCCATGAGCTGATCCAGGGGAACCTGCGCCTGGTGTTGAGCGTGCTGCAGCGCTTTCACAATCGGGGTGAAAACGTGGACGATCTGTTTCAGGTGGGCTGCATCGGGCTGATGAAGGGCCTGGACAACTTCGACCTGAGCATGAACGTGCGCCTGAGCACCTACTGCGTGCCGATGATCATCGGCGAGATCCGCCGCTATCTGCGGGACAACAACCCCATCCGCGTCTCACGCTCCCTGCGCGATACCGCCTACAAGGCGCTCAAGGCCCGCGACGCGCTCTCCGCGCGCAACAACCGCGACCCCAGCATCGCGGAGATCGCAAACGAAATGCAGCTTCCCGAGGAGGACGTGATCTTCGCGCTGGAGGCGATTCAGGACCCGATCTCCTTCTCCGATCCGGTGTACCAGGACGGCAGCGACGCGATCTACGTGGCCGACCAGATCAAGGACAAGCGCGTCAGCGAGGACGAGTGGGTGCGGGATCTGTCCATCAAGAACGCCATCGGCCATTTGCAAAAGCGGGAGCAGCACATCATCCGCCAGCGCTTCTTCATGGGCAAGACCCAGATGGAGGTCGCCGAGGAGATCGGCATCTCTCAGGCCCAAGTCTCCCGCCTGGAGAAGGCCGCACTGAAGCAGATGCAGAAGTACATCTGAACATAAAAAGGCTGTCCCGCATGACTTTAGTCATTTCGAGACAGCCTTTTTCTGGTTTCTTCGCTTATTCCTCGCCGATGTAGGCGGACTCGAAGGCGTCCGCGTCGACGCTGACGTTGCGCTCGGCAACCCAAGCATCGATGGTGTCGGTCACGTTGGCCTCCTGCTTCTCGGTCAGGGCCTCGGCATAGAGGGCGTCGCGCACCTCGTCAAGCGCCACGGGGCCGGCGGTCACGTCGCTCTCATAGCGGATGATGTGCACGCCGCTGCCGCTGATCACGGGCTCCATGGTATAGTCGCCCACGTTCTCCAGGGCCATGGCCGCATCGCGGAAGTTTACTTCCCAGTTGGTGGAAGCGGCGCTGACATAGTAGCCGCGGCTGCTGGTGGGCTCGTTCTGCATGCCCGGATCCTCGCCGTACTCGGCGATCAGGGTCGCAAAGTCCTCGCCGGCCTCCAGGCGGGCGTAGATTGCATCGGTCTTGTCCTTGACGCTGTTCAGGCAGGCGCGCGCGGCAGCCTCCACGGCGCTCTGTGCGCTGGCGACGGAAGCCTCCGCCGCATCGATGTCGGCCTGAATCTCCTCGGCGCTGCGCGCATCCTCGGCAGCGTCATCGTCGTTGAGCGCAGTCAGCTCCGCCTGATAGCCCTCCAGCGTGCTCTGGGCGCTGGCAAGGTCGGACACAGCGGTGGTGTAAGCAGACTTCAGCTCGTCCTCCGGGATCACCAGAATGTGCTTGACGGTGCGATAGCCCTCGGGCATCCAGCACACGATGGCGCTGTCGCCGGTCATGTCGGACTCGAAGCTGGAGCCGTCGGTGTAGTTCTCCTGATCCTCGGCGAGCTTCGCGTCATAGGCAGCCTGCAGCTCCTCGTCGCTGACCTCGGTCACAGCGTCGCGCAGGCTCTGCTCCATCTTGGTCACCTTTGCGCTGACCAGCTGGCTTGCGTAGATGGAATCGTAGGTCAGGCCCTCCTGCTTGAGCAGCACGCGGGCGTTGGCCTGCTTCTCCTTGTCAGTCTTGCCCTCGGCAGCGTCCAGCGCGCTGGTCTGCGCGGAATCAAAGTTCTCCTGCGCCAGGGTCTCGACCTCGGCAAGCTCCTCGGCAGTCAGCTCCATCGTCTCGTCGAAGTGCTCGGCGACGATCGCGTTGCGCACGTGCTGGTTGATGCTGTCCTCCATCAGGGAGTGCACCTCATCGGCGGTCATGGTGTAGCCGAAGTAGTACTGATACAGGTAGTAGGTCTGGCTGTAGTTGTTGGTGAACTCACCCATCACATCGTCTGCGGTAACCTCGCCGCCGTCGTAGGTGGCGACAACCTTGCTGAAGGTCTTGTCCAGCTTGGCGATGTCCTCGTCCGCCTGCATATCGGCGTCCACTTCAATCAAATTGCAGCCGGAAAGCACCAGGGCCAGCGTAAGAATCAGGCCCAGAACTTTGGCAAGTCTTGCATTCATACGTTTCTTCCTCACATTCCTAAAAGTCCAAGAGTGTCTAATAGTATATTATACACATTTCCATGAAATACGCAAGTTATTTTCCGTTATCCTGCCACGCTTCCACGAAACATCCCCAATCCGCATCCTCTCCGATGCGCACATGCACATTTTTCCCCAGCCCGCAGGCCATGCGGCGCATTTCGTCCTCCTTTATGCCGACGAGCAGCAGCTCCGCCACCAGAAGCGCAAGGTTCCGCCGTGCAAAGCCATCCATCCGCCGCAGCTCCCGCCTGCGCGCAGCGGTTCCGCCCTCCGGCAGGGGTGAAAAGGGCGTTCCGCCAATCAGCGCCAGCCGATCCACCGGCAGCTGTTCCGCAAGAGAGAGAGCCACGCCCGCGCAGCCGCGCTCCGCCGCCACACAGACCCAGCCGCAGCGCCGCCGAAGCTCCCACAGCGCCGCCTGGGCATGGGGAAGGCACCTCTCCACCTCCGGGAAGTCGATCCAGAGCAAATTATGGCCGGCGACCTGTTCCGCCGCCGACCACTGCATTCGTTCGATGATTCGTCCCTGCGCGCCCGCGCGCAGCGGATCGCTCAGAAACAGCACGCCCCGCGATTGATCCATACCGGCCTCCGATCGCCGGATCTCACCTTCGCTTGCCCGCCTCCGTCAGTGCCACCACCAGCATCACGTCCTCCGCGCCGATACGGGTGTTCTGATCCGGCATGGCGTTGACCATTTCTCCCGAGCGCACTGCCACCACGTTGGTCTGGTAGCGGCCGCGCAGGTTCAATTCGCCCAGGCTGTGGCCCACCCACTCCGGGTTCGGGCGCATCTCCATCAGCGAATAGTCCGGCGAAAGCTCGATGAAATCCAGAATTTTCTCCGATACCAGATTATGCGCGATGCGCTGGCCCATATCCCGCTCCGGGAAAACAACCTTGTCCGCGCCCAGCTTGGTCAGCATGCGGCCATGGAACTCGTCGAAGGCTTTGACGATCACGCACTTCACGCCCATCTCCTTGAGCAGCATGGTGATGGTGCCGCTGGACTTGATGTCCTCGCCGATGGTGACGATGGCCACGTCGAAGTTCCTCGCGCCAATCTGCTCCAGCACGCTTCTGTCCATGGCGTCGGCGCGCACCACGTCGGTCAGGCGGCTGCGGTGGGCCTCCACGCGCTCCATGTTGCGATCCACGGCGAAGACCTCCATGCCCTCGGCGTGCAGGGTGGTGGCCACGGCGGAGCCGAAGCGCCCCAGACCGATGACCAGATATTGCTTTTTCTTCATATACATACTCCTTTTAGCCGATCATCACGTGGCCCTCGGGATAGTCCACCCGGGGCTTGACCGCGTTCTGACGGTGCGCCAGCACCAGCGCCATGGTCAGCGGGCCGATGCGGCCCATGAACATGGTCAGGATGATCATGATTCGGGAAATCGTGTGCAAATTTGCGGAGCCGAAGGCCGAAACGCCCACGGTGCCCACCGCCGACGCGCACTCAAACAGCACGTCCATAAACTCAAGCTCCGGCTGGAGCAGGGAGATGGTCACGGTGTCGATCAGCAGGATCCCCGCAGCGATCAGCGTGACCGACAGCGCCCGGCGCACCAGGTCGTTGGAGATGCTGCGCTTGAACGCCACGATGGAATTCTCGCCCCGCACCGTCATGCGCACGGCCAGCAGGATCACCGCGATGGTGGTCACCTTCACGCCGCCGCCGGTGGAGGCGGGCGACGCGCCGGTGAACATCAAAAGGCTCGCCACCAGCTTGCCCGCCGGACGAATCGCGGCCTCGTCGATGGTGTTGAAGCCCGCCGTGCGCAGCGTGACCGACTGGAACAGCGCCGCCAGCAGCTTTTCGCCCAGCGGCAGGTTCCCCAGCGTGGCCGGATTGCTCCACTCGGAGATGAGCGTGAACACAAAGCCGAAGGCCAATAAGGCTCCGTAGGTGCTCAGCACGATGCGGGTCTGCAGATGCAGATAGCCGCTCCTGTGCCGGTCCTTCAGATCCCGCAGCACCGCAAAGCCCAGGCCGCCCACGACGATCATCAGCATCGCCGTGAAATTCACCAGCACGTCGCCCCGGAAGCCGGTCAGGCTGGAGTAGTTGCCGAACAGGTCAAAGCCAGCGTTGCAGAAGGCCGAAACCGCGTGGAAGATCGAATAGAACGCGCCCTTCCACGGGCCGTACTTCGGAATGAAGCGGAAGGCGAACAGCACCGCGCCCACCAGCTCCACCGTGAACGCGCTCGTCGCCACCCAGCGGATCAGCGACTCCATGCCGCCCACGCCCTCCTCGTTCAGGGATTCGCGGATCAGCATGCGCTCCTGCAGCGAGGCCTGTCGACCGATGAGCCGCAGCAGCATCGTGGCGAAGGTCATGAAGCCCAGACCGCCCAGCTGAATCAGGCACAGCAGCACCACCTGGCCGAAGAGGTTGAAGGTGGTGGCCGTATCCCGCACGATCAGGCCCGTGACGCACACCGCCGAGGTGGAGGTGAACAGCGCGTCGAACCAGCCGATGCTCTCCCCCGCGCGCGTAGCGCAGGGCAGCGCAAGCAATATACTGCCGATCAGGATGATGCTGGCGAAGCCCGCCGCGATGACGTAGATGGCGTTTGCGCCCATGCGGTTGAGAAGCGCGTGCGCCCGGAATCGCCGCTGTTGCCGCCGCATCATGCCAGCTTCTCCACTTGCAGTTTCTCTGCCAGCGCCTCCACGTCCGCGCGGGAGATGATCTGCTCCGGCGGAGTCATGCAGCGCGCGGTGGCCGCAGCCACACCCAGGCGGAAAGCGTCCTCCAGGCGGTACTTCCTGCCGAAGCCCGCCGCAAGCCCTGCGATCATGGAATCCCCGGCGGCGACGGTGGATTTGACTTCCACCCTCAGCCCCGGCGTGCGCCAAGCCTCGTCCCCGCGCAGGATCAGCGCGCCCTCGCCGCCCATGGACACCGCGACGACCTCCACGCCATCCGCGATGCAGCCCCGGGACGCGTCCAGAAGCTTGTCCAGCGTGTCAAGCGTTCGTCCGGTGAGCAGCTCCAATTCATAGCGGTTGGGCTTGATCAGGAAGGGCTTGGCCTTCAGGCCCTCGCGCAGGCGTTCGCCGTCCGCATCCAGCAGCACCCGGCAGTTCTCCCGACCAGCCGCCTCCGCAAGCGTGCGGTAGAAATCTGCGGGGCATCCCGGCGGAAGCGAGCCGGTGAGCACCAGATCGTCCGCCTGACGGGCATGGCGGGCAACCAGAGCGGTCATTTCGTCCAGCTGCGCCTGCGTAACCGCCGTGCCCGACGAATTCAGCTCGGTGATCTCGCCCTTCACCCGGTCGAACACCTTTACATTCACCCGCACCGCGCCCTCGCACCAGAGGAAGTCGCTCTTTACGCCGCCCTCGGAAAGCCGCTGTTCAAACAGCGCACCGCCCTCGCGGTACATGAAGCCGATGCACGCACTCTCCTCACCCAGCGCCGCCGCCGCCAGCGCCACGTTCACGCCCTTGCCCGCCGCCACATCCGTCTGGGATTTGACGCGGTTCAGGCCACCCACGTTCAGGCCGTCCACGCCCACGGTGCGGTCGATGCTGGGGTTCAGGGAAATGGATGTAATCATGTCAGAATCTCCCTTATTGTTGAGATAACTCAATTATATGAATCCATCGAACCCCTGTCAACCGAAATCATCTTGATTTTTACACCCCGCGGGGCTATACTTTCCCTATACACACATTCGGAGGATCCGTCATGCTGCAAACGCCCCGCTTTCTGCTCTTCGACTACGGCGAGACCCTGGCCCACGAGGACGACTACCGTGCCCAGGACGGCTTCAACGCCATCCTGAAGTACGCCGATCCGCCCGCGAACGTCGACGGCGACGCGCTGCTTGCCTCCTTCCGTGAGACCTTTCACGAGCTGCGCCGCAATGCCCATGCCGCCGGGGTAGAGATTCCCAACCGGCAGCGCTGGAAGTGGCTGTTCGAGAGCTTCGACCTGCACTTCACCCTGCCCATGGATGAACTGGAGGAGATCTACTGGGACGCCGCCGCGCCCTGCGCGCCCACGCCGGGCATGAAGGAGCTGCTCCTTCGGCTGCGCATCAACGGCATCCGCACGGGAGTCATCAGCAACATGGGCTTTGCGGGGACTTCGCTGCGGCGCAGGATCGAAAAGCTCTATCCCGAACACCGCTTCGATCCGGTGCTCTCCAGCGCGGACTACGTGCTGCGCAAGCCGAACCCGCGCCTGTTCCAGTTGGCCCTGAAGAAGGCGGGCTTTGCGCCGGAGGAGACGTGGTTCCTGGGCGACAACCCCCAGGCGGACGTGGGCGGGGCCCACGCGGCGGGCGTCTTCCCCGTGTACTACGACCGGGATCTGGGCTGCGTCTACCGGGAGAGCGCGCCCCTCGACCCGAACATTCCCTGCCTGCGCATTCGCGACTGGAGCGAACTCTATCCCTGGTTTCCCATGAACTGAACACAGAAGGGGCTGTCTCAAAACTGTTTTGCCGTTTTGAGACAGCCCCACAATTGTTATGCGGCGGGGTGAGGGCACCCCGCCCTACGATTTTGCATACCCTGCGATCATCCCACTGCCGTCACGCCGGGCGGCGGGGTTTCGCCATAGATGTTGTCCTCGTAGAGGTCGCTTTCGGTAAATCCATCATCTTCGTAGAATTCGCCGTCCTCCGCGCCATAGTCCGCGTAGACGCCCTCCACGGGGATCTCTGTGGGTTCCGGCTCCGCCTCGGGCAACTGAGTCACTACGTTCACAGTAAAGCGCGCCGATGCACCGCTGTCGCTGTAGGCCGTGATCACCGCCGTGCCGTAGCCGCCGGTCATGCTCACCAGGCCGTCCTTCGTCACCTGCGCCACCTGCTCGTTGTCGCTCTCGAAGCGCACGGTGGGATCGTCCACGTCCGCGGGGCTGATGACCCACTTGAGCTGAATGGGCGTGCCCGTGTCTTCCTTCAGCAGATACACCTCGTCGTGATCCAGCAGGATCTCCTGGATCGTCACCTGCACCTGCAAACGGCAGGTGGCCGTGATGCCGTCGGCAGAGGCGCTGATCTTCGTGCTGCCGCTCTTCAGCGCGGTCACGCAGCCGTTTTTGTCCACCGTGGCCACGGAGGGATCCTCGCTGCTCCACACCACAAGATGATCGCTCTGGGTATCGACGCTGCCGTCCTCCGCAAGGAACATCACCTGCATCTGGAGCGTATCGCCACGCTCGATCGTGGCCCGAGAGGGATCCAGCTGCAGATCCTTCGGCGCGGGCTCCACCGTCACCTCCATGCCGGCGGTCAGGCGGCCCTTGGTCAGCACGCTCACATAGGCCGTGCCCACGCCGTTTGCGTGCAACACGCCGTCCTCGTCCACGGAGAGCACCTCCGGGTTGGAGCTGGCCCAGCGCTGCACGCTGTCGGTGCAGTCCAGGGGCAGGTAGGAAACCTTCAGCGGCACGCTTGCGCCCACGCCCAGCGTCAGATCGTTGGGCGAGATGTGCACCGCCGTGCCCTCCACCTCCACGTACACCTTCGCACTGGCGGACAGGCCGTTGGGCGCAACCACGGAGACGTAGGTCATGCCGCCGCCCACGCCCTCGATGCGCCCGGCGGCGTCCACTTTGGCAATGGACTCGTCCGCAGAGACCCACTTCAATCGGGTGTCGGATGCATCGGCGTTGTAGCTGGCCTTCAGACCGCTGATCTGACCCTTGCCGATGTGCAGCTCGCTGGCGTTGAGCTTCAGCTCCCGCAGCGGCACGCCATCCACCGTCACCTTCAGCTCCGCCTTCGCGCCGCCGGAGGCCTCGCCATGAATCACCGTCTCGCCGGAGGCCAGGGCAACCACCGTGCCGTCGGCCTGGATGGCCGCCACGCGGCTGTCCTCGGAGTAGAGGCGCAGACGCTGGTCCATGTCGTCGGAGCTGAGCGCGCAGCTGATCCTGTAGCTGTCCCCCACCGACATCTTCAGCGCGGCAGGCGTGAAGATCAGCGAATCCTCCTGTCCTGCGCGCATCGGCAGAAACAGAAGCGCTGCCATCAGCAGGCAAAACGCCAGCAGCGCGAGCTTTCCCTGGGTGGTCTTCAAGCGGGTACCTCCTATCGATTCAGCTTTTCTTCGCGGCTGAATCCCTGTCCTCAAAGCTGTCCAGGCGCAACGCCTGCGCGGACAGCGCTATATTCCAAAGCGGGAATCATCGGCATGCCGACATTCTTCCTTTTATCATTATACGTGTTTTCCTCGCGCGGGTCAACGCTTTTTTCGCTCCACCCCTTGCCAAACCGGGGCGCTTGGGTTAAACTGATAGATAGATTTTATGCGTGCAACAGATGCACATATAAGGAGGAGTTCGCTTGAAGATCCGGCTCAGCGAAGCGGAATTGAACCACCTGAACGCCTTTCTGGACAGCTGTCCAGACGCAGAGCGACTGTCCGCTCGGGAGGCCGTGCTGGACCTCTACGACATCGAGCGCCCCATCTCCCTGAACTTCGTGTTTGTGAAGGGCGGCATCGGCGTGGACGGCGCAGCGGAGCTTTTGTACAGCGAGGAGGAGCAGGGCTATTACATGGGCGAGCGCATCGAGGATCCCGAGGCGCTTCGCATCGCCCTACGCGAGGCGGGCGCGCTGCCCGAGGCATGAAATCCTCCGCCCGACAGAAGAGCGACCGCGCCTTCAACGCCATCGAGGAGCTTCTTTCGCACATGCACCTCAGGCAGGACGTTCACACCCAGATGGAGGGTCTGCGCGATAACTACGCCTCGGCGGACGCGCTGTTTGCGGTGTCTCCACACATGCTGGAGCGCGCCGGGCTGCATCCCCACGACGCGCTGCTGCTGAGCAGGCTGCCGGAGCTCAACCGGCACATGGCGCTCTCCCGCTTCGGGGAGCATCCGCGCCTGAACCGGCTTGCACTGGCCTCGGATTATCTGGTGGCCAACTTCCACGGCCTGCGGGTGGAGCGCTTCTACATGCTCTGCCTGGACGTTCGCGGTCGGCTGATGGAGCGGGTCTTTTTGCAGGAGGGAACGATGGACGGCGCGCTGTTCAGCCTAAAGCACGTGCTCTCGGAGCTGATGCGGGTGCACCCCGCCGCCATCGTCATCAGCCACAACCACCCCGGCAACACGCTGCGCCCGTCCCAGGAGGACATCGACTGCACACGGGAGCTGCTGCGCGCGCTGGACGCGGTGGAGATTCCGCTGCTGGACCACGTCATCATCGCCGGAAGAAGTGCGGTCAGCATGCGGGAGAACGGCTTCGTACCCACTGCGCTGTGGATGAAGCAGCGGCCCCAATCCGCGCTGCTGCGGGACTGGCTGCTTACACCGGAAGCTCCGGCAAAGGATGCATCCTCCAAGGAAAAATAGCGCTTTCAAGCGATTTAAACTGCGCGGACTTGACGCACCTTCCCCCATGTACGTATAATAAAACCGAATTGATCGAAGCGGCAACGGCGTCGTGCGACCTTTCTGCACCCCCATGCCGCTTTTCCATGGACGACACAAGCGCAATGGAGGGTTTGGAATCCATGATGAACGTATCCGCCGAATTCGGCATCAATGTATTCAACGACGCGGTCATGCGCGCCCGTCTCCCCAAGGAGACCTACAAGCAGCTGCAGAAGACCATGAAGGACGGCCTCCACCTGGACAGCAACGTGGCCGTGGTGGTGGCGAACACCATGAAGGACTGGGCGCTGGAGAAGGGTGCGACCCACTACACCCACTGGTTCCAGCCCATGACCGGCATCACCGCCGAGAAGCACGACAGCTTCATCTCCCCCACCGCCGACGGCAAGGTCATCATGGAATTCTCCGGCAAGGAGCTGATCCAGGGCGAGCCCGACGCATCCAGCTTCCCCTCGGGCGGCCTGCGCGCCACCTTCGAGGCCCGTGGCTACACCGCCTGGGATCCCAACAGCTACGCCTTCATCAAGGACGGCGTGCTGTGCATCCCCACGGCGTTCTGCTCCTACGGCGGCGAGGCGCTGGACAACAAGACCCCGCTGCTGCGCTCCATGGAGGCCATCAACCGCCAGACCCTGCGCGTGCTGAAGCTCTTCGGCAACACCGACGTGACCAACGTGCGCACCACCGTGGGCCCGGAGCAGGAGTACTTCCTGATCGACGCGGAGATGTACGACCGCCGCCCCGACCTGATCTACACCGGCCGCACGCTCTTCGGCGCAAAGCCGCCCAAGGGACAGGAGCTGCACGACCACTACTTCGGCGCGATCAAGCCCCGGGTACAGGCGTTCATGACCGAGCTGAACGAGGAATTGTGGAAGCTGGGCATCCTGGCCAAGACCGAGCACAACGAGGCCGCCCCCGCCCAGCACGAGCTGGCGCCCATCTTCTCCGTCACCAACATCTCCACCGATCACAACCAGATCACCATGGAGCTGATGCAGAAGATCGCCCGCAAGCACGGCATGGTGTGCCTGCTGCACGAAAAGCCCTTCGCCGGCATCAACGGCAGCGGCAAGCACAACAACTGGTCGCTGGCCACCAACACCGGCGTGAACCTGTTTGAGCCGGGCGAAACGCCCTATGAGAACGCCCAGTTCCTGCTGTTCCTCTGCGCGGTGATCAAGGCCGTGGACGAGTATCAGGATCTGCTGCGCGTATCGGTGGCTTCTGCGGGCAACGACCACCGCCTGGGCGGCTACGAGGCCCCGCCGGCCATCGTATCGATGTACCTGGGCACGGAGCTTACGGAGATCCTGACCGCCATCGAAACCGATTCGGCCTACGGCTGCCACGAGAAGGAGGTTCTGAAGGTGGGCGTGCACACGCTGCCGCGCTTCCCCAAGGACACCACCGACCGCAACCGCACCTCGCCGTTTGCCTTCACGGGCAACAAATTCGAGTTCCGCATGCTGGGCTCCTCGGCTTCCATCGCGGACACCAACACCGTGATCAACACCGCCGTGGCGGAGGAGCTGCGCGTCTTTGCCGACCGTCTGGAAGCGGCGGAGGACTTTGAAAGCTCCCTGCACGCGCTCATCAAGGAGACGATCGTCGCCCACAAGCGCATCATCTTCAACGGAAACGGCTACGAGGGCGCATGGGTGGAGGAGGCCAAAAAGCGGGGCCTGATGAACCTGCGCGCCACGCCGGACTGCGTGCCCTGCCTGCTGGCGGAGAAGAACGTGGAGCTCTTCACCCGGCACAGGGTGTTCAACCGCGCCGAGCTGGAGGCCCGGCACGAGATCATGCTGGAGAACTACGTAAAAATCGTCAACATCGAGGCCCTGACCATGCTGGACATGGCCCGCAAGGACATTCTGCCCGCCGTCAGCGGCTACATCCACCGCCTGACCAGCGCAGCCCTGG
This sequence comes from Clostridia bacterium, assembly GCA_030537335.1. Classification (GTDB taxonomy): domain Bacteria; phylum Bacillota; class Clostridia; order Christensenellales; family Aristaeellaceae; genus SFTH01. Next base: position 22,153 of record JAUNNK010000011.1, read on the forward strand.
CCAAGAAGGAGCTGGGCGGCGTTGACATGGAGTACGAGCTGGAGAGTGCAAGGCAGCTGTCCAAGCTGGCCAGTGAGGCGCACCGCTGCGTGCATCGGCTGGACGATGCGCTCTCCAGCGCCTCGGGCGACAGCCTGACGCTGGCCCGCAGCTATCGCGACGGCGTGCTCTCCGCCATGAACGCCCTGCGCGCCGCCGTGGACGAGATGGAGGTCTACACCGACGCGTCCTGCTGGCCCTATCCCTCCTACGGCGCGATGCTCTTCAGCGTGCGCTGACGGAATTCCACCGAACCCACGTGGCGGCTTCAAGGGTGAAGCCGTCCTTCCACGATTCACATTTGATTCATTCTTACCGTTTGCAGCCGATCGTCCGATGGAGGATGATCGGCTGCGCGCGTTCCCGGGCGATCCGGGAGCCCTGTGAGGAGGCATTTTCATGAAGGACGGATTCATTCGCATCGCCGCCGCATCCATTCCGGTGCACGTGGCCGACCCCCGGGCCAACGCAGAGGAAATTCTGCATGCCATGGAACAGGCGGAAAAGGAGCAGGCCAACCTGCTGCTCCTGCCGGAGCTGTGCGTCACGGGCTACAGCTGCGGCGACCTGTTCGGCCTGGACACCCTGCTGGATGGTGCGCGCGCGGCGCTCGCACAGATTGTGGAGGCCAGCCGGGATTGCTACGCCGTGACCGTGGTCTCGCTACCGCTGCGGGTGGGCGCGGGGCTGTACAACTGCGCCGTGCCCGTCGTCCGCGGAAAGATACTGGGCGCAGTGCCCAAGGTACACCTGCCCAACCACGGCGAGTTCTACGAGGTGCGCCAGTTCACGCCGGGCAAGCTGGGACAGGTGCAGCAGATCACGCTCTGCGGACAGAGCGTTCCCTTCGGCGCGGGGCTGCTCTTTGCCCACGAGGCGCTGAACTTTTACTGCTTCGGCGTGGAGATCTGTGAGGACGCCTGGGTGGTCTCCCCGCCCTCGGAGGCCATGGCGCTCTCCGGCGCGACGATCCTTTTGAACCCCTCCGCCTCCGACGAGGTCATCGGCAAGGCCGCCTACCGCCGGGAGCTGGTGCTCGCCACCTCCGCCCGGGAGATTTGCGCCTACGCCTACGCCTCCGCCGCGCCCTCCGAATCCACACAGGACATGGTGTTCTCCGGCCACCTGCTGATCTGTGAAAACGGCGCAACCCTCGCCGAGCAGCAGCCGCTTGCGGACGCGGGCATGATCTTTACTGAGGTCGACCTGCTGCGCCTGTGCCACGACCGGCACCAGAACACCGGCTTCCGGGGTGACGAGGGCCTGCCCCGCGTTAGCTTTGCACAGGAGATCCGGGAAACGCCCCTGTCCCGGCGGTTTGAAGCCAATCCCTTCGTGCCCTCGAACCCCGAAACCGTGCGGGAGCGCACCGAGAACATCCTGCGCATCCAGACCTGCGGCCTGAAAAAGCGCCTGGAGCACACCCGCGCCGCCACGGCGGTGATCGGCGTATCCGGCGGATTGGATTCCACGCTGGCGCTGCTGGTGGCCGCCCGGGCCATGGACGCGCTGGGCCGCCCCCACACGGACGTGTTCGCCGCCACCATGCCCTGCTTCGGCACCACCCGCCGCACCAAGAGCAACGCCGTGGTTCTGTGCGAGGCCCTGGGCGTGACGCTGAAGGAGATCGACATCGCCGCGTCGGTCAAACAGCACCTCTCCGACATCGGCCACGACCCCTCTGTCACCGATGTGACCTACGAAAACGCCCAGGCCCGGGAGCGCACGCAGGTGCTGATGGATCTGGCGAACCAGAGCGGCGGGCTGGTGATCGGCACGGGCGACCTGTCGGAGCTGGCGCTGGGCTGGGCCACCTACAACGGCGACCACATGTCCATGTACGCCGTCAACAGCTCCGTGCCCAAGACGCTGGTGCGGCACATCATCCGCTTTGAGGCCGACCGGGCCGATCCGGCGCTCCGGGCGGTACTCATGGATATCCTGGACACCCCCGTCTCCCCGGAGCTGCTGCCCGCTTCCGCCGACGGCGAGATCTCCCAGCGCACCGAGGATCTGGTGGGACCCTACGCCCTGCACGACTTCTTCCTCTACCACCTGCTGCGCTTCGGAAGCACGCCGAAAAAAATCCTGCGTCTGGCCTGCCAGGCCTTCGACGGCGAATTTGATGAGGCAACCATCCGCAAGTGGCTGCGCACCTTCCTGCGCCGCTTCTTCGCCCAGCAGTTCAAGCGCAGCTGCCTGCCGGACGGCCCGAAGGTCGGCTCCGTGACCCTCTCGCCGCGCGGCGACTGGCGCATGCCCTCCGACGCCTGCGCCCAGGCCTGGCTGCGGGAGCTGGATGGGATCTGAGCGCACAAAAGCCCTCCCGACCTGCGTCGGAAGAGCTTCTTTCAGATGCATCAGTGGGTGGTCTGCTCCTGCTCCAGCTTCATGATCAGCTTCACGCGCTCGGCGTGGCGACCGCCCTCGTGCTCCGTCTCCAGAAACGCGTCCACGATGGCCTCGGCCAGCTGCGGGCCGACGATGCGCGCGCCGAAGGCGATCATGTTGCAGTCGTTGTGGGCGCGGCACAGTCTGGCGCTCACAGGCTCGGACACGCAGGCGCAGCGGATGCCGTGCACCTTGTTTGCGGCGATGGAGATGCCCACGCCGGTGCCGCAGATCACGATGCCGCGCTCCGCCTGACCGGAGGTCACCGCCTTCGCCACGTCCTCCGCACGGCAAGGATAGTCGGTGCGCTCGCCGGTGTCCACGCCGAAGTTGATCACCTCGTGACCCTTGTCCTGCAAATACTTTAAGATGTGGTGCTTCAGCTCATAGGCCGCATGGTCGTTTCCGATGGCAATCTTCATACAAAAACATCCTTTCTATTCAATACGCTTCGATCTGTGAACAATATACATCCCGCGCCGCCGTTTGTCAACTGCGGCTGTCAATTTTACCAGTCGACTGCGGGTTGACAATGCGCGCCCCGAGGGTCTACAATAGATGCAACCACACAAAGGAGCGTTTTCCCATGAAAAAGCTTGCCGCAATTCTGCTCGCCCTGCTGCTGATGTGCCTACCCTGCGCCCTTGCCCTCAGCGGCTCCGGTTACCCCGCCTACGACGGCGCGGTGCTGCCCGACGACGCCTTCGGCGCAAGCTTCGGCGGCGAAAGCCTGCTGATGAGCTTCGATCCCGCCCCGGAGTACTCCGGCCGGATGGACGGTTCCCTCCAGCTGAGCTTCTACGCCTACGATGCAAGCGGCGCGTACTGCCTGGAGCTGTATCTCATGCTGCCGGAAAACCCGGCCGCGGGCGAACCATCCTTTTCAAGCCTCTACCTCTACGAGGGCGACGGCAGCGGGGAGACGCTCTACTTCGCGTCCGAGAAGGACGGCGCGGCCCTGCCCAACGGTTCAAGCCTGAAGATCGCACTTGAGCAGGTGGATGTCCATGTGGACGCGATCTCCGGGCGCGGCACGCTGGAAGCCACGCTGTACGCCTACCGGAACAACCTGCCCACCGGCGAGACGCTGACGCTCAACGACGCGCGCTTTGACTTCACCCTGCCGCTGAACGCAGGCGCGCAGGACGGCCCAGCGCCCGCCTTCACCCTGCCCCCGGACTACGCCCTGGTCTGATCCACAAATCCAAAACAGAGAGGAAATCCCCACATGAAGAAGATTCTTGCCGCCGTTCTCATTCTCACGCTGCTGCTGGGCTGCGCCAGCGCCGAAGCCCTGCGCGTGGCCGCGCTGAAGGGCCCCACCGCCATGGGCATGGTCAAGATGATGTCCGACGACGGCGGTGAAAACTACGCCTTCGACATCCATGCCGCTGCCGACGAAATCACGCCGAAGCTGGTGCAGGGTGCGCTGGACGTGGCCGCGCTGCCGGCCAATCTGGCCGCGGTGCTGTACAACCGCACCGGCGGCGAATTGCAGGTGCTGGCCGTCAACACCCTGGGCGTGCTGTACATCGCCGAGCGCGGCGACAGCATCCACGCCGTGTCCGACCTCAAGGGCCGCACCATCTACTCCGCCGGCAAGGGCTCCACGCCGGAGTACGCTCTGAACTACATCCTGCGCCAGAACGGCTTGGAGCCGGGCGTGGACGTGACCATCGAGTACAAGTCCGAGCACGCCGAGTGCCTGGCGGCGCTGATGAGCGATGAGAGTGCCTGCGCCATGCTGCCCCAGCCCTTCCTGACCACCGCGATGACCAAGGCCGATGACATGCGCATGGCGCTGGATCTCACCGAGGAGTGGGACAAGCTGCAGGCCGAGGGCGGCAGCGCGATGATCACCGGCGTGGTGGTTGCCCGCCGCGCGGCGGTTGAGGAGAATCCCGAGGCCATCGATATGTTCCTTGCCGACTACGCCGAATCCGTCGCCTATACCAATTCCGACGTGTCCGGCGCGGCGGCGCTGATCGGTCAATACGACATCGTCACCGCCGAGGTGGCCGAAGCCGCGCTGCCCGCCTGCAACATCGTCTGCATCACCGGTCGCGAGATGCAGAACAAGCTCTCCGGCTATCTGGAGGTGCTCTTTGAACAGGATTCCGAATCCGTGGGAGGCACGCTGCCCGATGCGCAGTTCTACTACGTTCCGGAAAACTGATGCGCAATCGCCCCGGGTCGCAGTCCGGCCCTGGGCGATCGCGTTCTGGCTGCTCCTATGGCAAATCGCCGCCATGGCGGTGGGGCGGGATTTCCTGCTCGCCTCGCCCGTGACGGTGCTTTTGCGCCTCTGGGCGCTTCTGCGCACCGCCGCGTTCTGGTCGGCGGTGCTCTACTCCACGGCGCGCATCCTGCTGGGCTTCCTGCTGGGCGCGCTGGCGGGCGGGATCTGCGCGGGACTCTCGCTGAAGTGGCGGCGCGTGCGGGAGCTGATCGCCCCGCTGCACGCGGTGCTGCGATCCATCCCGGTGGCCTCCTTCGTGATCGTGGCGCTGATCTGGGTGCCTTCCCGGAACCTGTCCGTGCTCATCAGCTTCCTGATCGTGTTCCCGCTGATCTACGCCGGAACTCTGGGTGAGCTGGAACGAACGGATGCAAAGCTTCTGGAAATGGCGCGGCTGTTTCGCATGAAGCCGCTGCGCAGGCTGATCTACCTGTACCTGCTGCCCGCGCTCCCGGCATTTGCAAACCTCTGCGCCACCGCTGTGGGCATGGCCTGGAAGTCCGGCGTGGCGGCAGAACTGATCTCCATCCCGGCGGGCTCCATCGGCGAAAGGCTCTACAAGGCCAAGGTGTACCTGATGACCGGCGAGCTGTTCGCCTGGACGCTTACGATCGTGCTGCTGAGCGCGCTCTGCGCCCGGCTGCTGCGCTTCGCGCTGCGCCGCATCGCCGCGCGCCTGGAGAGGATGTGATCCCATGGACGTGATTCTGCGCGAAGTATGCAAATCCTTCGGCGCGCGCCGAGTGCTCGACCGCCTGAGCTGGAGCTTTCCCGGCGGGCAGATCAGCTGCGTGCAGGGGCCGTCGGGCTGCGGAAAGACCACGCTGCTGCGGCTCATCGCGGGGCTGGAGTCGCTGGACAGCGGAGAGATTCTGGGTTCAAGGGACAAAAAAATCAGCGCGGTCTTTCAGGAGAACCGGCTGTTGGAAAACCTGACGGTGGAGAAGAACCTGCTGCTGACGGCGCGACCGAGCTTTACCCGGACGGATGCGCGCGCTCTGCTCGACGGTCTGGGGCTGTCGGATACGGCGCAGCGGCGCGTTCATGAGCTCAGCGGCGGCATGCGCAGGCGCGTGGCCGTGGCGCGGGCGCTGGCTGCGGACTACGAGCTGCTGCTGCTGGACGAGCCCCTCACCGGACTGGACGGCGAGCTGCGGCTGCGGGTGCTGCGTCGCATTCAGGCCGATCTGAACGGCAGAACGGCGATCTGGATCACCCACGACGCGGATACCACCAACCTGCTGGGCACCCCGGTGCTCCGGATCGATCTGCTGAGAGGCTGAAAAATGCGCGCGGAATGCTTCCATACGGACATTCCGCGCGCATATTTTTTTGCAATTCTGCCCGATCACCCTCAGCGGAAGCGCACGCTGATCTCGCCGGAGTGCAGCGTCTGCATCTCGCCCTCGCCCGTGCGGATGACCAGGCTGCCCGCATCGTCAATGTCCACGGCGGTGGCGGGATAGCGCTCCTCGCCCCGCAGCACCTCGATCTCCCGGCCGATCACGTTGGAGCGCCTGCGGCTCTCTTCCATAAATGCGCCCGTCTCCAGCTGGGGATAGAGGGCATTCATTTCATTGATGAGCTCGGCGGTGAAGCGGCTGCGGGAGATGCGCCGTCCGCAGGCGTTGGAGATGGAGGTCGCCTTGTCCTTCAGCTCCTCCGGAAAGTCCATGAAGCCCACGTTCACGCCAATGCCCACCACCACGTACTGCATCTGGCCGCTCTCAAAGTCCAACCCCGCCTCGCAGAGGATGCCGCAGGCCTTCTTCGGCCCCAGATACACGTCGTTGACCCACTTGATGGAGGCCTGCACATCCGCGACCTTCTCCATGGCCCGGGCCACGGCCACCGCCGACATGCTGGTGATCATCACCGCGCGATCCGCCGCAATCTGCGGGCGCAGGATGAAGGACATGTACACGCCGCTGCCCTCGGGCGAGTAGAACGCGCGTCCGAACCTGCCGCGCCCCAGCGTCTGCTGTCCCGCCAGCACCAGCGTGCCGTGGGCCGCGCCCTGGGCTGCCAGCTCCTTGGCCCGGTTGTTGGTGGACGTGATCTGGCTGTGCAGCTCGATGGGAGAGCCGATCTCCCCGCCCCTGCGGTAGTGCTCGATCTCGGCAACGCTCAATACATCCGCGCCGCTTGCCAACCAGTAGCCCCGGTTCGTGGCGGCCTCCACCGGATAGCCCTCGCCGCGCAGCTGCTCGATGGCCTTCCACACCGCGCTGCGGGACACGCCCAGGCGGCGCGCCAGCTCATTTCCCGAGATGCACTCCTGCGCGTCCAGCAGCGCGCGCAGCACCTGTTCCTTTGTTGATGTCTGTGCCATAATCCAAACCCTCCGCATGCAATATAGCACGCGAAGGGCTTTCTTGTCAATTCAATTTTCCCCATCCATGGCGGCCTTCCTCCGGTCGCGCTCCATGCGGGAGAAGGCGCAGCCGCAGAAGTCCTGCCGGTACAGGCCGTACTCCTCGGAGAGCGCGCAGGAGCGCCGGTAGCCGTCCCTCTTCTTGAAGTCGGAATACAGGTACTTCACGCCGAACTCCTCCGAAAGCGCCTTTCCGATGGCGTTCAGGCGCTGTGCGTCCTTCAGCGGACTGATGGACAGCGTGGTGGTGAAGTAGTCCGCGCCGATGCTCCGGGCGTACTCCGCGGTGCTGCGCAGCCGCATTTCAAAGCAGATGCCGCAGCGTTCTCCGCCCTCGGGATCGTCCTCGTGGCCGCGCACAAGCTCATAGAAGCGTTCCGGCTCGTAGAGGCCCTCCGCCACGGTGAGATCCGCCGCCAGCGGCATCTGACGCACCAGGCGCTTTTGCTCCTCCACCCGGTGGCGGAACTCTTTCTCAGGGGAGATGTTCGGGTTGTAGTAGTACAGCGCGATGCGGAAGTGCTCGTTCAGGCGCTCCAACACGGCGCTGGAGCAGGGCGCGCAGCAGCTGTGCAGCGCAAGCAGCGGCCGCAGACCCCGGCTGTGGATGGAGCGCAGCTCCCGCTCCATCTCAATCTGGTAGTTGATCTTCGGCATGCGTCTCCTCCGCAGCGACAGGCTCCGGATCGATGATTTCCGCGCCATCGAACTCCACATCATCGCCGACGTACTCCGGCTCCACAGGCACGGTCTCCACGGCGGCCTTCGGCAGCACCAGCTCCACTCTGCGGTGGAGGTTGAGCACCTCGAATTTGTGGTCGCAGGCGCCGCGCTCGCCGTCCAGCGTCCATTCCACGTCGCTCTCGGTCTCGATGGTCAGCCGGTCGGCGGTGAAGAAGTGGATCATGTCGCAGGGCAGATCCGAATTGCGCAGCGCAAGCAGAATGCGCATCAGCTCGCTGGGCAGTCTGGGGTTCTTGATGAGCATGACCTCAAACAGGCCGTCGTTCAGACGAACCATGTCCCGGTCGAGCTTGAGGATGCCGCCCACGGAGATGGAGTTCGTCACCGCGCAGAACAGAAATTCGCCCTCGACCACCCGGTCGTCGCACTCCACGCGCATGCGGATCGGCTTCAGGCTGGGAAGATCCTGAATGCCCTCAAGTATGTAGGCCAGGTGCCCCAGCAGGTTCTTCGCCACCTGCGGCGTGGTGTAGGACGTGCGGGCGAAGGCCCCGCAGGAGGCTGTGTAGATGAACTGGCGGCCGTTGAAGCTGCCCAGATCGAAGCGGATTCCCTCGCCGTCCACCGCGTCCTTCGCCGCCTGCATGATGTCCGTGGACAGGCCCAGGCTGTTGGCGTAGTCGTTGGTGGTGCCGGCGGCGATGTAGCCCACCGGGCGGTCCACGCCGCTCTCCACCAGGCCGGCGATGGTCTCGTTGAGCGTGCCGTCGCCGCCGATGCAGACGATGCGCTCGTAGTCCGCGGCGTGGTCGCGCACGTAGGGCGTGGCGTCGCCGCTGCATGCGGTGACGTACACCGCGCACTCATAGCCCCGATCATTGTACAGGCGAACGATCTCCGGCAAGTAACGGTTTGCGCGCTTTTGCCCCGCGCAGGGATTCAGCAAAAGTAGAAGCCGCTGATTCACGTGTCGCACCCCTCTCCAAATACGCAGCTTGGTTCTCACAGCCGCGACGGAGTCCGCGCATATGCTTCGGCTCCATTGCGTTGCTGTATTATCTTGCTAACATGTTTCATTGGTGAAAAAATGCCGCCGAACGCAAGCCGACAGCATCAATTCAATTGGGAATTCCTATTCCAGGATCTGCGCGAGCCGGAAATCCAGTCCATCGCAGGAAACCTGGTGGTAGCGCAGGCCGTCCACCTCGCCGCGTATGGCTCCGGCAAGGCCCGCGCCGTGGAGGTGGCCGTAGACCACGTCCTGCGCGCCGTAGCGCTTCAGCAGATCCGAAAAGCCCTCCGCCGACTCCGTGCGCGGCGGATAGTGCATCATGGCGACCAGCGGCGCGGTCTCGCTGCGCGCGCGGGCGCTCTTGAGCGACATCTCCAGCCGCTGGCGCTCCCGCAGATAGATGCGCAGGTCGTCGCCGTCCACCGCCGCCTCTGCGGGAATCTGCCAGCCCCGGGATCCGGCGAAGAGCACGCCGTCCAGAAACAGGCTGTCGTTCTGAAGCGCAAAGCAGTTTTCCCTGAGCGTGCGGCGCACGCGACCGATGGAGCTCCACCAGTAGTCGTGGTTGCCCCGCAGCAGAATCTTGGTTCCCGGCAGCTCGCCGATGCGATCCAGATCCTCCTGCGCCTCCTCCAGATGCATGGCCCAGCTCAGGTCTCCGGGCAGCAGCACCACGTCCTGCGCCTGCACCCGCTCGATCCAATCGGCGCGAATCCGTTCAAAGTGATTCGTCCATTGGGGGCCGAAGACGTCCATCGGCTTCTGCCGGGCGGGCAGGTGCAGATCCGAGATTGCCCAGACCGCCACGCTCAGCGATCCTCGCCGGACATGTCATCCTCATCATCCTCGTCGTCATCGTCGCCGAAGAAGCCGTCGTCGTCCTCCGCAAAGGACTCGCCGCCCATATCCTCGTCGAGATCCAACTCGATTTCGTCCATCGTGCTGACGGAATCGATGCCTCCGATGGTCGAGGTATCCGTGACCACGGTCTCCTCGCTCTGCGTATCGCTGTCGCGCTGCGCCAGCTCCTTCAGGCAGTAAGCGCACAGCTCCTGGCCCGGCACCACCGGATTCTCTCCGCACTCGGAGCAGAGCTCCAGCATTTCGTCCTGCTCGCTCTCACCGCGAACCTCGCGCTTGCATACGGAGCACATCTTGTCGGTATCGAGCATGTAATTCAGTTCACAGCGCGGGCATTTGATCAGACCCATGAATTCTTCCTCCCAGCATCGGCGTTTTTCGCTTCAGCCTTGCAACAAGACTTCTGCGGGAAAAATTTCCTTCCATATACACCATGTTATTATACACAAATGTCCCCAAAGCGCAAGAGGTATTTGCGCAAAATCACTTTTTTTCGGGATTCTCCGCGCGCAGATGCGTGGAAAGACGGCGGATGTCCTCCGCGTAGACCTCCCGCAGCGCGGGATTGTAGATCAGCGACGCGGGGTGGTACATGGGATACAGCCGCAGGCCGTCCACGTCCTGAAACGCTCCGTGCACATCCCCGATCACCGCCTTCGGCCCGGTCAGCGCGCGCAGCGGCACGTTGCCCAGCGTGACAATCACCTCCGGCGCGACCAGCTCGATCTCCCGCCGCAGCCAGGGCAGAAACAGGCTGACCTCCTCCCGGGTGGGAGGACGGTTCACCGTGCGCCCGGCGGCGGAGCGCTTCGTCGGGCGGAACTTGACGGCGTTGGTCACGTACAATTCGCCGCGCTCCATGCCGGCAAGCTCCAGAAACTCATTCAGGTTTTTCCCGGCCTTGCCCACGAAGGGACGGCCCTGGAGGGTCTCCTGCTCGCCCGGAGCCTCGCCCACCAGCATCACACGCGCGCCGATCTCGCCCTCGCCGTGCACCAGGATCTTTTTCTCGCCCTCGTACAGCTCGGCGATGAGCCGGTTCAGCTCCTCGCGCATTCTATCCAGTTCGCCGCTCACTTATCCGCCTCCGCGCCCCCGGCTTCCGCCTGAATTTCGCTTAGTTTGGCCCGAACCTTCTGAAAATCATCCCAGGCCTCGCGCTTTTTGGAGGGATCGCGCAGCAGCGCCGAGGGATGGAAGGTGGGCATGAACCACACGCCCTTGCGCTCGAACCACTGACCGTGCTGACGCATGACGGAAATTTCCTGCTGGAGCGTGTAGCGGCAGGCCACCTTGCCCAGCAGCACCACCACCTTCGGCCGCACCAGGGCCACCTGGGCGCGCAGGTAGTTGAGGCAGGCCTGGGCCTCGTCCGGCTCCGGGTTGCGGTTCTGCGGCGGGCGGCACTTGACCACGTTGCAGATGTACACCTGCTCGCGCTCCAGGCCGATGGCGGCGATCATCCGCGTGAGCAGCTCGCCGGAACGCCCCACGAAGGGCCGTCCCTGCATATCCTCGTCATGACCGGGGCCCTCGCCGATGAACATCAGCGTTGCGTGCGGGTCGCCCTCGCCGGGAACCACGTTGTTGCGCGTCTCGCACAGGCGGCACTTGCGGCATGCGCCGATCTCCTCCGTCAATTGTGCCCAGGATGTCCTCATAAGCTCATCTCCCAGCGCTCTCGTCCCAAGTATACACAAATCCGGCGGTTTGCACGCCGGATTGTTCTGTCGGCAGCGCGTCACACCTCGGGCACGACCACTGCCTTCATGAAGATCTCCCACAGCGTTTTGAAGGTCACGGGAACGTCCGCGACGACCCAGCGCACCAGCGCGGTGAGCAAAATGACGCAGCCGATGATGACCAGTATGCCCGCCAGCACGGCGATAAAATCGAACATTCCCGCAAAGATCTGGAACTTCACTCTGCGGCGGCGGGCCTCCTCCCGGGTATAGAGCTTTGCCATTCGTTTCACCTCTCTATTCGTCAGTATAGCACAGAGCGCGGCAAAATTCAATTACGGCCCGTACTCAATTATTTCCTTTGTCGCGCGATAGTTGCTCTTGCACAGCTGCTCGCGGTTGATCTCGTTGCCGTTTGCATCCCAGTAGACCTTGTAGGTCACTGCAGAGGTTCCCTTCTTGCCGTTCTGCACCACCTTGCTGCTGCCGGAGGCCATGGTGAAGTTCACGCGGTACTCCGTCTCGTAGTCGATGTCGCCGGTCTTCTTGCTCTCGAGGGTGATGCTCATGCCGTCGGGCAGGAGCTTGCCGAAGATGCCGAAGTGCACGCGCTTGTCGTCGCTGAGATAGCAGCAGATGTACACGTTCTCGTCGGTGGAGTTGGTGAACCTGAGATCCTTGTTGCCCCAGTCCACCGCCGCGTCCTTGCCCGCGTCCACATAGGACACCGTCAGGGAGTGGGCGTGGCGCTCGTTGATGGTGAGGTTGGCCTTCACGGCGGCGTTGAACAGCGTGGTGGACACCTGGCAGATGCCGCCGCCCACCTCCTGCGTCACCTCGCCGCTGGAGTAGGCCGGGGCGGTCTTGAAGCCCCGGGCCGTGGTGCGCTCGCCCACGGTCTGGTTGAAGGAGAAGGTCTCGCCGGGCTCCAGACAGGTGCCGTTGATGAGGGAAATCGCAAGCGAGATGTTGGACAGGCGGTTGGAGCTGGAGGAGGACGCGTTGGTCACGGCAGAGCTGATCATGCCGTACTGCGCGGACACGTTCTCCAGCGTCACCTGCGGCTGCACTGCGGCGACCTCCATGGCAATCTGTCCGCCGCCACTCTGAAGCGCCTGTTCGATGGACGCAACCAGCGCCTCCTGATTCAGCACGCGGCCCGCCTGCTCCTGTTCGTACTGGAAGGTCTGGGTGCCGAAGTCGAAGGACAGCAGGCGCGCATCCTGTGCCTCGGCGTCGATCTGCTGGGCGAGGCGCGACGCGAAGGAGCGCACCACCTCGTCGGTGTACATGCTTCTGCTAACCGTGTAGCTCGACGGCGACTCCATGCGCAGCGCAATGCGATTGTAGCGCTCCACCAGCGAGCCCTGCCGCCCGGCGTTCCACGCGCTGGAGAGCACCGTCTCGTAATCGCTGGTGTAGCCCATCTGCTCGGCGGTAACCTGCGCGCCCTCGTTGAGCACCGCAGCCACCTGCCGGTAACCCGGCTCGATCTGGGTGTTCCAGTAGTCCAGCGCCTCCGGAAGGGTCATATCGGACACGTCCACGCCCTCCACCGTGGTTCCAGCGTAGAAGGTCTGCTTCGCCACCACGGCCTTCATCTGCGTGAACTCCGCATAGGCCTGCTGACGCCACACGCCCACGCCGGCCATGCCCGCGATCAGCAGAAGTAGCAGAAAGGTCATGCCGTTCACCGGGCTGCGCCCGCGCTGCTTTTTATGCGGCGGCCTCCTCGGCGGCTCGTGGGGCGGACGTTTGCCCTCGCGCCGGGGTCTGCGCTGCAGCGCGTCAAAGTCGTCGTAGCTGTCGTAGGGATCGTAGGCCATCCTCGGCGCGGGTGCGCGCCGGGGCGCTTCCGCCTGCATGTATGTGCTCTGAGAGCTGCGCCGTGCCAGCGGATTCTCCTGCACCGCATTCCGGGGATTGCGCCTTCCGGGCGCGGAAGATGCCTTCTTCTTCGCCGCTGCATTCGCCGTCGCGCCCGTGGACTTCCTTCCACCTGCGGTGGCGGTACGGGCAGATGTACCCGATTTCTTCGCAGTTGAATTTGCAGTCCGCGTAGTCGCGCCCGTCGCCTTCTTCGCGCCCGCATTTGCAGTCCGCGCGGTAGCCGGCTTCTTCGCGCCTACGGCAGACGCCCCCGTCGCCTTCTTCGCCCCCGTTCCGACAACCTTCGTCCCCGCATTCCGGGCAGCAGAAGATGCGGAAGTGCGCTTTGCGCCGCTTCCGCTGCCATTGCGCGCCCCAGCAGAGCGAGCTCCACCCTGCTTCCGGGGCTGCGTATCTATCTCAAAATTTGCCAGTTCACGCGTTCTGCGTTCGCCGTTCATGAATCCAAAACACTCCATGTTCCCAGTATAACCCGATTCGCTCTGAACACAATCCCATTATAAGGAATGGTTCCGGTGCAATCAAGCCCTTTGCGTTAACTTCTCATGACAGCCGATGGGCACATTTTCCCCAAAACATGCGCAGGGCGGAGGTGCATTCCACACCTCCGCCCCGCAAATCCACATTCTATGCGCTGGGATCCGGCGCATCATCAAAGCCGCGCCTCTCCCGCAGCGCGCGAATCTCGTTCTCATAGCCCTGCTCGCTGGGCTCGTAGTAGGGCATGCCCTGTGCCTCCAGCGGCGCGTACTGCTGCTGCACGTAGTGGCCGGGGTAATCGTGGGCATACTTGTAGCCCTCGCCGCAGCCCAGCTGATCCGCGCCCCGGTAGTGGGTGTCGCGCAGGTGCACCGGCACCGGCTGGTAGCCGCCGCGCTCCGCGTCCTCCATGGCGCGGTCGATGGCCATCACCACGGAGTTCGACTTCGGACTCTCGCACACGGCAATGATCGCCTGGGAAATGGGCAGCTTGGCCTCCGGCATGCCGATGGCCTCCAGCGCCTGCATGGCCGCGACGGCTTGGAGCATGGCCATGGGATTGGCCAGACCTACGTCCTCGCTGGCGTGGGCGATGATCCGCCGCACAATGATCCTGGGATCCACGCCCGCATGGTTCATCCGGGCGAACCAAGCCAGCGCCGCGTCGCTGTCGGAGCCCCGCAGCGATTTGCAGAAGGCGGAGAGCATGTCGTAGAACAGGGATTCGTCCATCTGAATCACCTTGCTCTGGATGGACTCCTCGGCCACCTCCAGCGTGACGCGAATGGCGCCGTCGGCCTCCATGGGCGTGGTGAGCACCGCCAGCTCCAGCGCATTCAGGGCGCTGCGCACGTCGCCGTTTGCCACCAGGGCGATGTGATCCAGCGCATCGTCATCGATCTGCACCTCCTGATCGCCGTAGCCGTTCACCGGGTCGGCGATGGCATTGAGCACGGCGCACTTGACCTCCTCCGCAGACAGCGGCTCGAAGTGGAACAGGCGGCAGCGGCTGACGATGGCGGGGGTCATGGCGATCATCGGGTTTTCGGTGGTGGAGCCGATGAAGCGGATCACGCCCTGCTCGATGGCCGGCAGGATGGAGTCGGACTGGGCCTTGCTCCAGCGGTGGCACTCGTCCAGCAAAAGATAGGTCGGCTGGCCGTAGAGGTTGAGTCGGTCCTGGGCCGCGCGCAGCACCTCGCGCACGTCGGCCACGCCGCTGGTGACGGCATTGAGCTTGACGAAGGCGGCCTGGGTGCTCTCGGCGATGATGGAGGCCAGCGTTGTCTTTCCGCAGCCGGGCGGGCCCCAGAAGATGGAGCTGGTGAGCCGGTCGGCCTCGATGGCGCGGCGCAAAAGCTTCCCTTTTCCCACGATCTGCGTCTGACCGATGAAATCATCCAGCGTGCGCGGGCGCATGCGGTCGGCCAGCGGGGCCATGCTGCGGGCGCTGGCGGAGAACAGATCCTCCATGGTGATCCTCCCTTGTCTGGCAATTTCCGTATAACACAAAGGGAACGCAATGCAATAAACAATCGCGTTCCCTCTGTTGCACTTTGGTGACCTTACTGAGCGGCTTTGGCAAGACGCTTGGCCATGCGAGCCTTTTTGCGGTTCGCAGCGTTCTTATGAATAACGCCCTTTGCCGCGGCCTTGTCAACCGCACCCTGCGTCGCGCTGAGGAGCTTGACATCGGCCTCGTTCGCGGATACGGCGGTGTCGAACTTCTTGATCTGAGTCTTCATAGCGGACTTGATCATGCGGTTGCGCAGGTTCTTCTTCTCGGTCACCTTCACGCGCTTGATGGCAGACTTGATATTCGGCAAATTGTTCACCTCCCTACGCAAATTGCAACTAATATTATAGCACCGACTCCGACAAAATGCAAGGCCCAAGATACATTTTGTTGAAAAACTTGGGTAAACTAATTCCGAAATTTTGATAGACGAGGTGATTTCATGACTGCTGTGCGCACCGATCTTGCCATGGAGAACCTGGGAACGGACTCCTCCTTCCCCGGGGTGGACGTGCACCGCTGGGAGGAGAGCGACATTCAATTGAGCGAGGTGGTGATCCGCACGGAGGACGCGGCCCGCCAGCTGGGCAAGCCCTGCGGAAATTACCTGACGTTGGAGTGCCGCCTGCT
>JAUNNK010000012.1 GCA_030537335.1 Clostridia bacterium
CGACATCGGCAAGGCCATCGACGACATCGGCAAGGGCGTCGGGCAGGCGTTCGATGGCCTTGGCAAGGGCATGGAGAAGGTGGTTCGCAAGGCATGGCGCTTCGGGGAGAACGTGGTCAACGAGGTCTCCAACGCCATCAACGACTTCACTGCCGACGCGCCTGAGGCCCCTGTGGAGCGGGTGCGCTCGGAGCGCGCGCAGCAGATTCGCAGGAAGGCCTTCGAGCGCGCGCTGGAGGACGGCAAGTGGGATTGGCTGGCCGCGCATATCTCGGAGATCGCGGACGACGCGGAGCTGAAGGCGCGGATCGCCGAGCGGGCGAACGCGCAGGGTATGCACGCATGGGTCTGCGAGAACCTCGACGGTTACGCCGACGAGGCAGCCGTGGAGGCCGCCATCGCGGACGGCAAGTGGGCCTGGCTGGGCGACAACGCCTGGCAGCTGGAGGATGCGCTTCAGCAGCGCGTCGCCCGCGCGGCGGCGGATGCGGGAGAGTGGCAGTGGCTGCTGGATCACGGGGTGCAGCTGAAGCTAAAGGATTGCGCGATGGAGATTGCAGGTCGCGCCCTGAACGCGGGCCAGAATGCGCTGGCCGCCCAGCTTGCGTCCACGATGCCTGCGGAGCAGGCAGCCGAGCTGGGCAAGCAGGCCTATGAGGCGGGCAATTTCGATGCGCTTGAACTGCTGCTGCCCAGCTGCGGCGAGGCCTTTGCGGACGCGCTGCTGCGGGATCTTGCGGATCAGCAGGACTGGACGCACGTGGAGCAGTTCATCGGCTTCGCCGCTGCGGACACCGTGGAGCAGCTGATGGAGACGGCCGTGGAACAGGGCAACTTCGAGGCCGTGGATATGCTGGATCAACATCTCTGATTCAGAATGGGGTGCGCGGGCGGAGGTCCTTCGGGGCTTCCGCCCGTTTTCGTGATTCCGACTCAATTGAACTTTGTTGAAAATTAACAAAAGCGCCGGGATCCGCAGAAAATGGTCCCTCCGCCTTGAAGGGAAGAAGGAAATGTGGTATACTAAAAACTAGGATGGTCTAAGCTGCGCGCCCATGCAGACCGTGGGCGTAGCGCACGGAAACAGCATTCCCTATTTATTATGCAATGAATGATATCTTTGATCGGAAGGGGAAATTCAAATGAAGGTTATTCTGCTTCAGGACGTGAAGGGAACCGGCAAAAAGGATCAGATTCTGGAGATTTCGGACGGATACGCGCGCAACTTTTTGCTGCCCCGGAAGCTGGCCAAGGAGGCGACGGCGGAGGCGCTGAACTCCGTGGAGCGCGCCAAGAGCGCCGACAAGCACCGCGAGGAAGTCAAGCGCGCCGAGGCCGAGAAGCAGGCCCGCGAGCTCAAGGGCAAGGTGATTCAGCTCAGCGCCCGCGGCGGCGAGAACGGCAAGATCTACGGCTCCGTCACCAACGACCAGATCGCCGCAGCCATGCGCGAGCAGCTGGGCATCGAGGTGGACAAGCGCAAGATCGAGGTGGAGGAGCCCATCAAGAACGCGGGTCAGGCCTTCTTCAACTACAAGCTGATGGCGGGCATCTCCACGCGGATGATCGTGAACGTGAAGGTCGTCGCCAAGTAAGGCCGGAGGGAGTTTACAAATGGAAGGATACGTCGCCGCAGGCAACGCCCAGAGCGTGCCGTGCCATCCGGAATCGGAGCGCAGCGTGCTGGGCGCGATGCTTCGCTCCCGCGAGGCGGCCCTGCTTGCCATCGAGACGCTGCAGCCCGGCGATTTCTACGATCCCGCGAACCGCGAGATCTATGCCGCGATGCAGACACTGGCTTCGGCGGCGCGCCCCATCGACCTGGTCACGCTGGACGAGGAGCTCACGCGGCGGGGTAAGCTGGACGCGGTGGGCGGCGCGGCCTATCTGATCGAGCTGAGCCGCAGCGTGCCCTCGGCGGTCAACGCCCGGGCGTACATCCAGATCGTGGACGAAAAGTCCACGCTGCGCAAGCTGATCGCGGCCTCCGAAAAGATCACCCAGGCCTGCTACGCCGGGGATCGGGAGACGCAGGGGGTGCTGGAGGAAGCGGAGAAGCTGATCTACGACATCACCATGCGCAAGGGCGGCGAGGAGCTGGTGCCGATCCAGCCGGTGCTGCTCAAGACCTTTGAGAAGATCGAGCTGCTGGTGAAGAACCACGGCAAGGTGGACGGAGTGGAGTCCGGCTATACGGAGCTGGACGAGCTGCTGACCGGCTTCCATCCGGGCGAGATGATCCTGGTGGCCGGACGACCCGCCATGGGCAAGACCAGCATCGGCATGAACTTCATTGAAAACGCGGCGATCCGCACCGGCAAGAAGGCGGCGGTGTTCTCGCTGGAGATGCCCGCCGAGCAGCTGGCGATGCGCATGCTGTGCACCGAGGCGCGCGTGGACATGCAGAAGGTGCGCCGGGGCCAGATTGGCGACGAGGACTGGGGCAAGCTCTGCGACGCGATGATCAGCATTGGCCCTGCAGCCATCTATGTGGACGCGACGCCGGGCATCACCGTCTCCCAGGTGCGCTCTAAGGCCCGGAGGCTCCAGCTGGAGCACGGCCTGGACATCATCATGATCGACTACCTGTCGCTGATGAGCGCTTCCGGCAACTTCGGCAGCCGTCAGGAGGAGGTCGCGCAGATCTCCCGCGCACTGAAATCCCTGGCCATCGAGCTGGGCGTGCCGGTGATCGCGCTGCAGCAGCTCTCCCGCGCGCCCGCAGGGCGCTCCAACCACCGCCCGATGCTCTCGGACATCCGCGAATCCGGCGCAATCGAGCAAGATGCGGACGTGGTCATGTTCGTGCACCGCGAGGACTACTATGAGCCGGAGACGGCGGAGAAGAACATCGCGGAGCTGATCATCGCCAAGCAGAGAAACGGTTCGCTGGGCACGGTGAAGCTGGGCTGGAAGGGCGAGTACACCTGGTTCATGGATCTTTCGCCCCAGGCGAAGGAGGCGCGGCAGGCCTGAGCTGCCGGGAGGAGCGGACATGTCGAGAGCGGAAGTCTTTTTGCAGAAGTACCGGATTCTTGAGGGCCTGCTGGAGAAGCGCTACGAGGGTCGCCGCACCGGAGGCCCCAGCGTGGTGTACGAGTACATCCGCGACGAGGATTCCGAGCCGGTGCGCGTGGATCTGGACCTGCTGCGCGAGATTCGCAACCTGCTGTCGCACAATGCCTGCGATGACGGCAATGCGGTGGTGGAGCCCTCCCAGGAGATGATCGACCGGCTGGACGCGATCACCGAATACGTGCGCAAGCCGCGGGAGGCCTGCAAGTTTGGCACGCCCGCCGGTCAGGTGCTGAGCGCGCACATGAACGATTCCATCTACGGCGTGATGCGGAACATGCGCAAGAACGGCTATTCCCACGTTCCGGTGACGGAGCAGGGCAGCGTGGTGGGCGTGTTCAGCGTCAAGAGCGTGTTTGACTATCTCGCGGACGCTGGGCTGGACGGCCTTGCGCCGGACGCGCGCATTGCCCAATTGGGCGAGCGCATCCGGCTGGACGGTCGCACGGGCGAGAGGTACATGTTCATCCCGGCGGACACGTCCATCATCAGCGTGCGCAAGGCCTTTGAACGGTATACGGAAAAGAACAACAGGCTCGGCATGGTGTTTGTCACTGAGACGGGCTCGGCGTCGGAGCAGCTGATCTGCATGCTGACGCCCTGGGACGTGCTGAGCGTGGAACCTGCGGCAAAGGAGGGCGGCGGTCATGGAGGAAAAGCTGAGCTTCAAGGGGACGATGGAGCCCTTTGAGGATTCGTTGGAGTCCCTGCGCCAGGACTATGCGCAGATGCGTGGAGTATATGCCGCAGCCATTCGGGAGATCAACGCCCGTCTGGAGACGCTGAACAACGAATTCTCCTATCGGAACCGGCACAATCCGATTCACCACATCGAGAGCCGCGTCAAATCCATGCCCAGCATCATCAAGAAGCTGCGCACCATCGGCGCGCCCATCTCCATGTCCAGCGCCAAGAAGCACCTGCACGACATCGCGGGTGTGCGCGTTGTGTGCCGCTATGTGGACGACATCTATCGCATCGCCGATCTCCTGCTGGCCCAGGACGATATCTCGTTGATCCTGGAGAAGAATTACATCAAGAATCCCAAGCCCAACGGCTACCGCAGCCTGCACATCGTGGTGGACGTGCCGGTGTACATGTCCCACGGCAAACTGTTTGCGCCGGTGGAGATTCAGATTCGCACGGTTGCCATGGACTTCTGGGCCACGCTGGAGCACGGCATCCGCTACAAGGCCACCGAGGAGGTTCCTCAGAAGATTGTGGACGAGCTGCGCGAGTGCGCCGATGTGATCACCGCCACCGACTACAAGATGCAGGAGATCTTCAAGGTTCTCCAGGAGGTGCACGATGCGGACGACAGCTATCAGGAGGAGATCATCCCCGAGTTCATCCAGCGATAAAATGTAGGGCGGGGTGCCCTCACCCCGCCGCATAACAATTGTGGGGTTGTCTCGAAACACGGGAGAGTGTTTTGAGACAACCCCTTTATGTAGTTTAAAGTTCCGCCGTGAACAGCTCCCGCATCAGCTCCAGCTTGTCCTTCCCGCCGGAGGTCTCGAAGCGCACCTGACCGGGCGCGGACTGCGTGGTAAGCAGATTCGCATCCTCCAGACGGCGCTTCAGCTGGCGGGCGGTGCCATCCAGGCCGTCGAAGATCTGCGCCTTGGGGAAGAAGCTCTCGATCTGCCGCCGCAGGAAGGGATAGTGGGTGCAGCCTAGCACGATCCCGTCGATCTGCTGATTGAGATACGGCTCGAAGATGCTGCCGAGCGCCGCACGTGCCTCGGTGGAATTGGCGCGTCCGGATTCCACGATTTCCACCAGACCCTTGCCCTCCAGCGGAATCACGCCCTCGCCGTAGTGCTCCATCAGCCGGGAGAAGCGCTCCAGCGACAGCGTCGCACGGGTCGCCAGCGCCAGAATCTTGCCGCCGCTGCGGGCCAGGCTGGCGGGCTTCACGGCGGGCTCCATGCCGATGACGGGGATGGAGACCTCCGCGCGCAGGGTCTCGGCATAGGCCGAGGTGATGGTGTTGCAGGCGATGACCAGCGCCTTTACGTCCCGGGCGAGCAGGAAGTCCGTCGCCTGCCGGGACAGGGTGCGGATTTCCTCCAGCGACCGCGGGCCGTAGGGGGCGTTTGCGTTGTCGCCGTAAAACAGAAAATTCTCGTTCGGCAGCAGCTGCACCGCCCGGCGCAGCACGCTGATGCCGCCGACCCCCGAATCCAGAATTCCAATGATGTCCTTCATGTGCGCCTCGCTCACAATGGTTGTTCTTCCACAATTATAGGCCCGACGGGCGGAAAAATCAAGCCTGCGCGTCCGTTAGAACGCCCACCAGCTCAAAATTGATCTCGCCGCGCTCCACGCTTGCGCTCAGCGCCCGCACCCGCACCTGCTGGCCCATGCGCAGAATCTGTCCGCGCTCCGATCCGATGAGCTGTTGACGGCGGTCATCGTAGACGTAGTAATCGTCCAGGTCGGATACATGCACCAGACCCTCCACGGTGTTGTCCAAGGTGACGTACGCGCCCCAGGAGGTCACGCCCGAGATGGTGCCGTAGAACTTGCGGCCGATCTGGCGGCGCATCCACGCGGCCTTGAGCATGTCGTCCGCCTCGCGCTCGGCCCGAACGCTCTCCTGCTCGCGCTGGGAGCAGTCTCGCGCAAGCTCCGGCATGTGCTTTTCTGCCTTGGCGATGCCCACCATGCCGCCGTCCAGCAAAAGCTTGAGCATCCGGTGCACCACCAGATCCGGATACCGGCGGATGGGGGAGGTGAAGTGGCAGTAGTCCGACAGCGCCAGCGCGTAGTGACCCACGGGCTTTTCGCTGTACTGCGCCTTCTTCAGCGCCCGCAGCATCGTGCGGCGGATGACCTCGATGCGGCTGTCGTCGGCGTGCTTGTCCAGAACCTTTTGGAGCATGCCCGGGTGGGGGTGCTCGCCCAGGTACACCGGGTCGCCCGCGAGGTTCATGAACGCCTCCAGCGCGTGAATGCGATCCGGGTCGGGGCGCTCGTGGGTGCGGTAGAGGAAGGGCAACTGGGTGTCCATGGCGAGGCGTGCCACGGTCTGGTTGGCCAGCAGCATGAACTCCTCGATCAGGCGCTCGGACTCGCCGCGCTTCGGACAGAGGATTTCCGTCGGCTCGTACTTCTCGTCGAGCACGAACTCGGCCTCGTCCATCTCGAAGTCCACCGCGCCGCGCTCCTTGCGCTGCTCCTGCAAGCGCTGAGCCAGCCTGCGCATCATCAGCAGCGACTCCGCCACCTCCTCCGGCAGCGGCTCCGGGTCGCCCTCGAAGAAGCGGTTCACGCCGTCGTAGGTCAGGCGCGCCCGGGAGCGGATGATCGAGCGGCTCAGCTGGTGATCCACCACGCGCCCGGCGGGGGATACGTCCATCAGCAGGCTCATCGCCAGGCGGTCTGCGTCCGGCATCAGCGAGCACAGGTCGTTGGACAGCGCCTCCGGCAGCATGGGCACGGTGTAGCCCGGCAGGTAGAGCGAGGTGCCCCGGCTGCGGGCCTCACGATCCACGGCGGAACCCGGGCGCACGTAGTGGGACACGTCCGCGATGTGCACGCCCAGGCGGTAGCCGCCGTCCGGAAGGGGTTCGATGGACACCGCATCGTCGAAATCCCTGGAGCTCGCGCCATCGATGGTGAAGATCACGCGATTCCGCAGGTCGATGCGCTTCTCGTCCGGCTCCGGCATCGGCTCCCTTTGCAGCATGCGGGCGGCGTCCTCGACCTCCGCCGGGAATTCGGTGGGGAAGTCGTGATCCTCGGCGGTGGCGCGCAGGCGTGCGAGCATGCTTCCGGCGTTGCCCAGCACACGAACTGCATGGGCGCGGATGGGCCGATTCGCCTGGGGATATTCGTCGATCTCCAGCAGGGCGATCTCATTGTTGCGCACGAAGGACAAATCTCCGTCCAGCAGAATTGCGTAGGGGATGCGCGGATCGCAGGCCACGGCGGTGGCGCGCATGAGATCGACAGCCGCGCCGCGTCGCCCCTTTCCGCGCCCCATGTGCTCGATGCGAACACAGGCCGCCAGGGTTTTCTTCTCCCGGCTGCAAATTGCTTCCAGCACGCAGTTGCCCTCGCCGCCGGGGCGCACCAGGATGCGATCGCCGGGCATGGGCCGCAGCCGCCCATCCGTGATGCGCAGCTGGTTCGAGCCGTCGTCCGGGCGGCACACCGCCGTGCCGTTGTGTAAAAACGCCGCGACACCGGAGACCATGCCCAGCTTCTCCGGCAGGGCATACTTGCCCTTCTTCGAAAGGGCGATGCGCCCGCAGGCGGTCAGCGCGTCCAAGTCCCTTTGCAGTTCGGCGTAGTCCATGCCGGAGAGACCGGCAAGCTCGTTGATCGTCCGCGGCACGTTCGCGCGCTGTATGATTTCGTAGAGGGATTCGTTGATTTCGTTCATACTTCCATCCTGTATGATTTTCGCGGAGGCCGCACCGGGCGAATCCTCCGATTCCTTGTAGTTTGGGCAGAAAATCGCCGCACAAGTCATAGAATAGCACATTCCCGCATGAAAAGCAAGGAAAGCGGCTTGCACACTCCGCGACGCTCGGTTATACTGGAAAAAAGCGGAAACCGAAGGAGGAAGAACAATGCTGAAGAACAAGGCCGACAAGCTGGTGCTCAAGGCGATGCTGGAGGCGCCGGTGCCGGAGCTGCTGCGCCGGGAGGACGCCGCGCTGGCCCAGCGCTGCGGGGACGAGCTCAAGTCCCTGGCGAACCGGCTGCTGATGGGCCGGAATGAGCAGATCGAGATTCTCACGCCGTATGTGTTGCGCAGGGAGGACAAGGCCGCCGTCAACGACGTCATCACCCGCAGCCCGGACGGCGAGGAGAAGCGCGATTTGATCTTCTTCTATCGCCTGGCGGTGCTGGTGGAGACGGTGCTTCTGAAGTATCGCGCGTGAAATGCGCTTGCAATCTTGATTTCACAAAACTGTTATAGCAAAATGTCGGTCGTTGTGCTATCATATTCGGCGTGAAATGTCGGAAAGGGGCGATTTGATGACACTGGATCAGCTTGCACCCGGCAAGGATGCCATTATACACACGGTCAATTGCGAGGAGGTATCCCTTCGCAAGCACATACTGGACATGGGCTTGACCCCCGGCACGGAGGTGACGATGATCAAGGCCGCGCCGCTGGGCGATCCGCTGGAGATTCGCACGCGGGGCTACGAGCTGACGCTGCGCAAGGCGGATGCGGCGAAGATCGAGCTGAAGGACGTGCACGAGGCCCACGCCTTCCGCCACAAGGAGGGCCCGCGCGTGAAGATTCCGCACCCCGGCGTGGCGGAGAACGATCTGAAGCTGAACGTCAAGCCCCGCGAGGTCATTCCGGCGGGCGAGCCCATCCGCTTTGCGCTGGCGGGCAACCAGAACTGCGGCAAGACCACGCTGTTCAACCAGCTCACCGGTTCCAACCAGCACGTGGGCAACTTCCCGGGTGTAACGGTGGACCGCAAGGACGGCACGATCCGAGGCCACGCCGAGGCCACGGTCACGGACCTTCCGGGCATCTATTCGCTCTCGCCCTACACCAGCGAGGAGATCGTGACCCGGGAATTCCTGCTGCGCAGCAAGCCGAACTGCATCATCAACATCCTGGATGCATCGAACATCGAGCGCAACCTGTACCTGACCTGCCAGCTGATCGAGCTGAACATGCCCATGGTGCTGGCGCTGAACATGATGGACGAGGTGCGCCAGAACGGCGGCACGATCAACGTTAACGCCCTGGAGCAGGCGCTGGGCATCCCCGTGGTGCCGATTTCGGCCTCGAAGAACGAGGGCATCGACGAATTGATCGAGCACGCCCTCTACGCCGCGCGCTACGACGTGCGGCCCCGCCGCATGGACTTCTGCGACGATGCGGGCGACGACAACGGCGCGGTGCACCGCTGCATCCACGCAGTGATGCATCTGATCGACGACCATGCCCGCCGCCGGAAGCTGCCTACGCGCTTTGCCGCCACGAAGCTCATCGAGGGCGACCAGCCGATTCTGGATCAGCTGGAGCTGGACGGCAACGAGATTGAGATGCTGGAGCACATCGTGACCCAGATGGAGGAGGAGAGCGGTCAGGACCGCATGGCGGCGCTGGCGGACATGCGCTTCCGCTTCATCACCAGTCTGTGCGAGCAGACCGTGGTGCATCCCAGCGAGAGTAAGGAGCGCCTACGCAGCAAGAAGATTGACCGGCTGCTCACCGGAAAGTACACGGCGCTCCCGGCCTTCGTAGCGATCATGGCGCTGGTGTTCTATTTGACCTTCGGCCTGATCGGAAGCTGGCTGTCCGACCTGATGTCGCTGGGCATCGACGCGTTCACCGGCTTGGTGGATTCCGCACTGACCGCCTACGGCATCAACCCGGTGGTACACTCGCTGGTGATTGACGGCGTGTTTGCAGGCGTGGGCAGCGTGCTCAGCTTCCTGCCGATCATCGTGGTGCTGTTCTTCTTCCTGTCCATGCTGGAGGACAGCGGGTACATGGCGCGCGTGGCCTTCGTCATGGACAAGCTGTTGCGCAAGATCGGACTCTCGGGCCGCAGCGTCGTGCCGATGCTCATTGGCTTCGGCTGCTCGGTGCCGGCGATCATGGCCACCCGCACCCTGCCCTCCGACCGCGACCGAAAGATGACCATCCTGCTCACGCCCTTCATGAGCTGCAGCGCAAAGCTGCCCATCTACGCGTTGTTCACGGCGGCGTTCTTCCCGAAGAACGGCACGCTGGTGATGCTGGGGCTGTATTTCGGCGGCGTCATCGTGGGCATACTGTATGCGCTGGCGTTGAAGCGCACGGCCTTCAAGGGCGAACCTGTGCCCTTCGTCATGGAGCTGCCCAACTACCGCATGCCCACGCCGCGCAACGTATTGCAGCTGATCGGCGAGAAGGCGAAGGACTTCGTGACCAAGGCCTTCACCGTGATCTTTGTGGCAACGGTGGTCATCTGGTTCCTCCAGACCTTCGACACCCGCCTGAACGTGGTTTCCGACTCCGCAAACAGTCTGCTTGCACTGATCGGCGGACTGATCGCGCCCATCTTCAAACCTCTGGGCCTGGGCGACTGGCGCGTCTCCACGGCGCTGATCACCGGCTTTACGGCCAAGGAGAGCGTGGTGAGCACCTTCCAGGTGCTGCTGGGCGGCTCCACGGCGGCGCTGTCCACGCTGTTCACGCCGCAGTCCGCGCTGGTGTTCCTGGCCTTCTCGCTGCTGTACACGCCCTGCGTGGCGGCCATCGCGTCCGTCAAGCGGGAATTGGGTCGGCGCTGGTCGGCAGTGGTGGTGCTCTCCCAGTGCGGCATCGCCTGGGTCATCAGCCTGCTGGTCAAGCTGATCCTGCAAGTCTTGGGGTGATGCGATGAACCTTGGATCATGGATTCTGCTCGGGATTGTGGCTTTGTGGCTGGTCGCGGCGGTGGTGCACATCGTCCGCAACCGGGGCAATTGCTGCGGCTGCGGCGGAGGCCAAAGCAAGGGCCGCGGCTGCTGCGGCGACTGCGCGAATTGTGGATGCTCCACCTGTCACAAGGACTGCGGCAAGTCAGATGAATAGAAAGCGGAACCCGCGGGGTGTACACGCGGGTTCCGTCTTTTCATGTATGTTCTTACTTCTTGCGCGTGGCGAACAGCGCAAGCGCCGCTCCAAGTGCGCCTCCAGCCAGCTTGGACACCAGCAGCGAAGGCAGCATGGTTGCGTCCACGCCCGCGGTGAAGCCCAGGTGCGCGGCGAAGCAGGATGCGGCGCAAACCATGAACGCGGCGTTGACGATCCGGCCCCGGCGATCCATATCCTTCACAAGTGCGATGGCGGGCAGCACGCTCACCATGCCGATCAGCAACCCCGCGGCGCTGGCGCTGTTCATGCCCGTGGCGCGCTGCATCCAGGAAAGCGGCCGCTTCAGTGCCCGCTGCATCAGCTCCGCCACCGGCAGGCTGCCCAGCATTACGATGGCGATGGCGGCAACCACCTCCATGGCCTTGGAAAGCGGCGCAAGTCCCGGCACAAGCTCGAAGCCGGTCATGTACGTGACCGCGCCCAGCATCAGGCCGAGGGTCGCGAGGATGCGGATGAGCGTCGCAAAGACCGAGAAGCCGCGAATCATCGCGTCGGTCCTCTTCCAGATGCCCAGCAGTAACACAAGCGAGAGCAGCAGCACCGGCAGGCTCTGCCACAGCGCATCTCCCAGGCCCAGTCCGCAGACCAAGCCGCCCAGAACCAGGGCAATGGGCATGGAGATCAGTCCGAACAGGATGCCCCGGGCGAAGTCCGGCCTGGAGTCCGCGTCCAGCAGGCCCATGCCGATGGGGATGGTGAAGGTCACGGTGCAGCCCAGGATCGCGCCGACCACGATGCCGGAGAAGCGGCCCACCAGCGGGTTCGCGGCAAGCTGCGTCGCAAGCTGATAGCCGCCCATGTCGATGGCGAGGACGCCCGCCAGCATGGCGGGATCGACGCCCAGCGGCTTCAGCAGCACGGCCCCCAGCGCTCCCAGCAGCTTCGAGAGCAGTGGCACCAGACAGATGATGCCCGCCATGGATAGCGCCGTGCTGCCCATCAGCAGGAAGCCTTCCTCGAATTTCCTGCCCAGCCCCAGGCGGTTGCCGAAGATGCGGTCCGCACCGCCGATCAGCGCGCCCGCCGCCATGATCCACATGATTGCCCGCTCCATATCGCATTCGCTCCCATTGATCAGATAGACAGAAAATTGCAGGGCCTCCGACAGGGGAGACCCTGCTTTCATGCTTTAGCGCGCCAGACGCTTCTTTTTGCGCTCACCGCGCCACACGACCCAGACCATCATGATCACCGTAACCAGGTAGGGGGCCAAGGAGGTGAGGTTGGAGGACACGTTGAAGGATTGCACGCGCAGACCCAGCGCGTCGATAAAGCCGAACAGCAGCGCCGCCAGGAACACGCGCGGGGGATTGGACGCGCCAAAGATCACGCAGGCCACGGCGATGAAGCCGCGTGAGGCCGACATGTTCTCGGTGAACATCGTCAGATATCCCAGCGAAAGGTGCGCGCCCGCCAAACCTGAGAACAGGCCGCAGAGGATGGAGGCCAGGTACTTCATCTTCTCCGGGCTCTTGCCCGCAGCGCGCAGGGATTCGGGGTGCTCACCTGCCGCGCGGAGCCAGAAGCCCAGCGGGGTCTTGTAGATCAAGACATAGCTCAGCGCCACCAGGATCCAGCTGACGTACACCAGCAGCGTGTTGCCGCTGAGCAGGTCGCTCAGGATCGGGATGTTTTCGATCAGCGGGATGTTGATCTTCGGAAGTCCGAAGATGGGCAACGCGTCGGTGCCGGAGTACGCGCCCGCCACGCCGAAGATGGTGCGCAGCAGGAACACCGTAAGGCCCCCGGCGAAGATGTTCAGAGCCACGCCGATGATGTACTCGTCCGACTTGAACTTCACCACGAACAGGCCGAAGAACGCGCCCAGCAGCAGGCCCACCGCCAGCGCCAGCACCAGTCCGCCCAGCCAGCCGCCCAGATAGCAGCTGCCCAGCACCGCGAAGAACGCGCCGCAGAGCATCATGCCATCCATGCCGATGTTCATGATGCCCACGTGGTCGGTCATCAGCACGCCCAGCGCCGCCAGCACCACGGGGGTCGCCGTGCGCAGGGTGTTCTGGAACAGGCCGATGGAGAATACGCTCAGAAACTCACGCATGTTCGCTGCCTCCCTTCGCTGCGTCCGCCTTGATTCTCGCGTTGCGCCGCACGCGCTTCTCGCGCACGGATGCGGAGATGCCGCGCTCCGCCGCCATGAAGAAGATGATGATCGACTGCACGATCAGGATCGTCTCGCTGGGGATGCCGATCTTCTCCATGCCGGTGCCGCCGATCTTCAATATGCCGAAGAACAGGCTCATCAGGATGATGCCCGTGGGCTCGTAGCGCATGATCATGGCCACCAGCATGCCGTCGTAGTAGAATTCGTTGGACACGGAGTCGATGAAGCGCTTGTGCAGGCCGAACACCTCGAACATGCCCACTAGGCCGCAGATCGCGCCGGAGATCACCATGCCCAGCAGCATCAGCTTGGCCGAGGGGATGCCCATGTAGTGGGCGAAGCGCTCGTTCTCGCCGGTCAGCTTCATCTCGTAGCCCGTCACGCTCTTCTTCATCAGGTACCACACCATCAGCGCGATGGCGACGGAGAGGAAGATGGAGGTGGTCAGGTTGGAGAGGTTGATGACCCGGGAGAAGGCGAAGCTCGTGTCGATCTTGGCCGTGCCGGAGGCGATGCCGCGCTCCGTGGTCTTGAGCGGGCCGTTGGAGAGGTAGGCGCAGAAGTAGATGGCGATGGAGTTCATCATGATGGTGGTGATGACCTCGTTGACCTTGAGTTTTACCTTCAGCCACGCGGGGATCAGCGCCCACAGTCCGCCCGCCAGCATCGCCGCCAGCAGACACAGCGGAACCGCCAGCACCGCAGGTGCTCCGGTGAGCGCCGCGCCCAGCAGTGCCGAGGCCATCGCGCCGAAGTAGAGCTGGCCCTCGCCGCCGACGTTGAAGATGCCCGCCTGGGCCGCCACCGCCGTGGCAAGGCCGGTGAGACAGAGGGTTGCGGACTTCGCCAGCGTGTCGCCGATGGCCCGCTTGGAGCTGAGTGCGCCGGTGAGCATGGCGGAGTAACCCGCGATGGGATCGTGCCCGGAGGCCGCCATGATCAGCGCGCCCACCAGCAACGCCAGCAGGATGCTGATCGCCAGCGACAGCAGATACCCGCCGTTGATCTTCGGGCCACGCTTGAAGGAGAAGAGCTCCCTGAGTGCCTTTTTCATCTGGACGCCTCCTCGCTGCCGGTGCGCGCGCCGGTCATGTAGTAGCCGATGTCGGCCTTTTCGATCTCACCCGCGCGGAAGTGGCCGGTGATTTTGCCCTCGTAGAGGGTGATGATGCGGTCGGACAGGCGGAACACCTCGTCCAGATCGGCACTCACCAGCAGGATGGCGCAGCCGGCGTTGCGCTTCTCCACGATGGACTTGTGGATGAACTCGATGGCCCCGATGTCCACGCCGCGGGTAGGCTGGGAGATGATGAGGATGTCCGCGCCCAGGCTGAACTCCCGGGCCAGCACCACCTTCTGCATATTGCCGCCGGAGAGGGAGCCAGCCGCCGTGCCCACGCCTGCGCCGCGGATGTCGAACTGGCTAAAGAGCTTTCGGGCGTATTCGTGCACCGCGCGGCGCTTGAGATGCATACCCGCAGCGGAGAATTCCTTCGTGCGCTGCTTGCCCGCCAGAAGGTTGTCCTCCACCGAGGCAGCGGGGGAGACGCCGGTGCGC
The DNA here is from genome assembly GCA_030537335.1 of Clostridia bacterium. Lineage (GTDB taxonomy): Bacteria > Bacillota > Clostridia > Christensenellales > Aristaeellaceae > SFTH01. Next base: position 14,368 of record JAUNNK010000012.1, read on the forward strand.
AGGCGATCCTCCGGGATGTGGGCGAGACCCAACTTGCGAATCTCGCCGGGGGTCTTGCCTGCGACGCTCTTTCCGTCGATGAACACCTCGCCGCCGCGCACCGGACGCATGCCGGTGATGGCCTCGATCAGCTCGCTCTGACCGTTGCCCTCGATGGCGGCGACGCCCAGAATCTCACCCGCGCGCACATTCAGGCTCACGCCCTGTACCGCAGGCAGCATGCGGTCGGAGAGCACCTGCAAATTCTCCACGCGGATGCGCTCGTCACCCGTATCGCCAGTCTTTTCCAGCTGGGCGTGGAGCATCTCGCGTCCGACCATCATGCTTGCCAGCATGCGCTCGTTGACCTCGCTGGTGTTCTTCAGGCCCACCAGCTTGCCCGCGCGCATCACGCCCACGCGGTCGGAGATCGCCATGACCTCGTAGAGCTTGTGGGTGATGATGATGACCGTCATGCCCTTGTCGCGCACGATGCCCCGGATCACCCGGAACAACTCGTCCGTCTCCTGGGGGGTCAGCACGGCGGTGGGCTCGTCCAGAATCAGCACGTCCGCGCCCCGGTGCAGGGTCTTGAGAATCTCCACGCGCTGTTGCAGGCCCACGCTCAGCGAATTCACCTGGGCGGTGGGGTCGATCTCCAGACCGAACTCCTCCGAGAGATGGCGCACCGTGTCGTTGGCGGCCCTAAAGTCGTAGAGGCCCAGCTTTTTCTTCGGCTCGCAACACAGCGCGATGTTCTGCGCCACGGTGAACGAGCCCACCAGCTTGAAGTGCTGGTGCACCATGCCCACGCCCATGGCGATGGCCTGGGACGGGCTTTGCTTCTCTACTTTTTTCCCTTTGACGTGGATCGCGCCGCTGGTGGGCTGATTGAGGCCGTAGAGCACGTTCATCAGCGTGGATTTGCCAGCGCCGTTTTCGCCCACCAGCGCAAAGACCTCGCCGGGGTAGATTTCCAGCGACACGTCGTCGTTGGCCAGCACGCCGGGGAACTGCATGGAGATGTGCTCAAAGCGAACGATGGGCTCGCGTTCCGCCATGCCGATCGCTCCTTTCCTTGTTGCGATTTCTTACAGATAATGAAACGCTGCCCTGATCGGCGCAGAGGCCGATCAGGGCGGTGGGATTTGCGCGCCGCATGCGTTCATAAGGCTAAGCTTCGGTGCGCGGGGATTTGCATCAGCCGGCGAACGCGGTGGGAACCTCGATCTCGCCAGCAATGATCTGGGCCTTGATCTCCTCGACCTCGGCCTTCAGCTCGTCGCTGACCTGCTGGGTCATGGTGTCGTCGCCATAGCCAACGTCGATCAGGCCGGTGGCCATGTCGGCGACCCAGATCTGGCCGCCCATCCAGGTACCCTCGGTGGCGTAGGCGGTGACGGCCTGCTCGATGGACAGGTTCACCTGCTTGATCATGGAGCAGATGATCACGTCGGGGTTGATGTACTTCTGGTCGGAGTCCACGCCGATGGCGTACAGGCCGCGCTCGGCAGCGGCTTCGAACACGCCCTCGCCGGTGCGGCTGGCCACCTGGAACACGATGTCGCAGCCCGCGTCGTACAGCGCCAGCGCCAGCTCCTTGCCCTTGGCCGGATCGTCGTAGGTGCCGGCGTACTGCACCTGCACTTCGCAGCCCTCGCGGGCGTACTCCGCGCCGGCCCGATAGCCGACGATGAAGTCGTTGATGGTCTCGCTGTCCTCGCCGCCGACCGCGCCGATCTTGCCGGTCTCAGTCAGTTTGCCCGCGATGTAGCCCACCAGGAAGGAGCCCTCGTTCTGGGCGTAGGTGATGCTCATCAGGTTGTCGCCAACGCCGTCCAGGCCGTTGTCGATGAAGATGAACTTGGTGTCGGGCAGCTGGGGCGCATACTCGGTCAGCGCATCCCAGAACTCCCAGCCGACTGCGATGACAATGTCGTTGTCCTCGGCGGCGGCGATCAGGTTGGTGGTGAACATGGAAGCGTCGTTCTTGCACTCGATCAGCGTGCCCTGAATGCCCAGATCGGAGGCAACCAGCGCCTGCAGGCCCTCGTTTGCGGAATCGTAGAAGGAGCGGTCGCCGGTGGCACCGGAGAGCACGACGGCAACCTTCAGGCCCTCTTCAGCGGTGGCGCTGAGGCCCATCGAAAGAACCATGGCGATGACAAGAATCAGACCAAGCAGCTTTTTCATAACAATAGTCCTCCTTTTATATGATCGCGGCGCGAAGCCGAAATCTTTATTCCTGATTGTCCCATATCGCAGTTTCCAGCGCGATGCGCACCATGCGATCCAGCGCCTGCTCCCGCACATCGGGGGGCGCGTCCTCGCCGGTGACGGGGTCGTCCACGATGGTGCACAGGCACAGCGCATTCTTGCCGCAGCGCATGCCCTCGAGGTACAGCCCGGCGGACTCCATCTCCGCCGCCAATACGTGCATCTTCTTCATAATCGGATCGTAGTCGATGTCGTCGTCGTACAGGGTGTCCGAGCAGTACAGCGGGCCGATGTGCAGCGGATAGCCCAGCTTGTCTGCGGCCTGGCGCGCCCGGTAGAGCAGCTCGAAGCTGGCGGTGGGCGCGAGCACGAAGGGGAAGCCGAAGTGCGCGCCGAAGTTGGAGTCGGTGCTGGCAGAGGTTCCCGCCACCACGTCCATCAGGCCAAGTTCGGGGCTGATCGCGCCCGCAGTGCCGATGCGGATGATGTTGTCCACATCGTAGGCCGTGAACAGCTCCCGGGCGTAAATCGAAACCGAGGGGATGCCCATGCCGCTGGCCATGACGGACACGCGCTTGCCGTGATAGGTTCCCGTGTAGCCCTGCACGCCGCGCACGTCGTTGACCAGCACCGCGTCCTGAAGGTAGTTGCGGGCGATCCATGCGGATCTCTTGGGGTCGCCGGGCATCAGCACGGTCTTTGCAAAGTCGCCGGGCAGGGCGCTGTTGTGCCAGGTGGGGGCCGTCAGTTTCTTTGCCATAAAATCGCCTCCGCGCTTGCAAGCAAGCGCCATGCTTTGTATAATAGAGAAAAACGGAGGAGGTCGCAACCGTGCAGGTTCTTCTGATCGACGCATGTCCGCGCCCGCAGGGCATATCCCGCACCCGCCGCCTGGGCGAGGCGTTTCTTCAGGCACTCAAAGCATATCAACCAGAGCTTCAGATGGAGACGCTGCGGCTGGACGAAATGCAACTTATGCCGCTCACCGGGGAGTCCGAGGCGCGGCGGTCGGCGCTGATCGATGCAGGCCGTCTGGACGAAAACATGTTCGCGCCCGCGCGCAGCTTTGCTTCGGCGGAGCTGATCGTCGTCTGCGCGCCCTACTGGGACTTCGCCTTTCCGGCCTCGCTCAAGACGCTGATCGAGCACGTGTGCGTGCGCACGCTGACCTTCACCTATCAGAACGACCGGCCGGTGGGACTGTGCCGAGCAGAGAACCTGGTGTATCTCACCACTTCGGGCAGTCCCATCGGGGAGGACAACTGGGGCGGAAATTATCTGCGCGCGGTGACGGGCCGCCTGCTGGGCGTGAAGCAGTTCCACCAGATCAGCGCCGAGGGCCTGGATCTCGCGGATGCGGATCCCGAAGCGATCCTAAGCGCGGCGATGGAGCGCGCACGCGCGCTGGCGGCGACCCTTTAATGAAGTAATTATAACATAACGCCCAGGGAAGTTCAATAAAATGCGCTGAAAAATGTGGCGCGAACGAAACGAACGGGGCAAGAAGGGGAGGCGATGCCTGTGCAGACGCAGCAGGAGGGAAAAGAAGAAAAACGATTTGAGGAAAAGCTCATCAAGCGGAGCAAGCGCGGCTTCTTTCACGTCGCGTTCGGGCGCAGCACCGTGATTATTCTGCTGCTGCTGTTGCAGATCGTATTGATGTTTGCAGCTTTTGTGTATCTGGGACAGTATCTGATGCTGTTCTTCGGCGGCGTGGTGGCCTTTACGGCAGTCATGCTGATCTGCGTCCTGAACACGGAGAAGAACCCGGCGATCAAGCTGTCCTGGTGCATCGTCATCGCGTTGCTCCCGGCCTTCGGCGCGCTGCTGTACCTGTACGTGAACACCGACCTCGGCCACCGCATCGAGCAGAAACGCATCGATCAGATGATACGCGAGAGCGAGGTGTACGTGCGGGATCAGTCTGCGCTGCTCAGGCGGCTGGAGGGGGAGAACCCGGCGCTGTTCCACCTGGCACAGTACACCCGCAGCCACGGCGGCTTCCCGATCTATGAGCACAGCAGCGTGCAGTACTTCCCTCTGGGCGAGGACAAGTTCGCCGAGATGCTGCGCCAGTTGGAGGGGGCGAAGCGCTTCATCTTCCTGGAGTACTTCATCGTCGAGGAGGGCTACATGTGGGACAGCGTGCTGGAGATCCTGGCGCGCAAGGTTCGTGAGGGCGTGGAGGTGCGCGTGTTGTACGACGGCACCTGCGCCATCAATCTGCTGCCCTACGGCTATCCGAAGGAGCTGGAGAAGTTGGGCATTCGCTGCAAGATGTTCTCGCCACTGCACCCGCTGGTCTCGACCCACTACAACAACCGCGACCACCGCAAGATCCTGGTGATCGACGGCCATACGGCCTTCACCGGCGGCGTGAACCTGGCGGACGAGTACATCAACCGGAAGGTTCGCTTCGGTCACTGGAAGGACACTGCGGTGATGATCAAGGGCGAGGCCGTGCGCAGCTTCACGCTGATGTTCTTGCAGATGTGGAACGCCACGGAGAAGGCGTGCGTCTACGAGCCCTACCTCAACGTGCCCGTGCCGCTTCCCATCTCCGCGCCGGGCTACGTGATCCCCTACGGCGACAACCCCATGGACGACGACAAGGTGGGCGAAATGGTCTACCTGGACATCCTGAACCGGGCGACGAAGTACGTCTACATCATGACGCCCTACCTGATTCTGGACAACGAGATGCTCACCGGTCTGTGCTTCGCGGCCAAGCGCGGCGTGGACGTGCGCATCATCCTGCCCCACATCCCGGACAAGAAGTACGCCTTCGTGCTGGCACAGAGCCACTACCGAGAGCTGATCCGCGCGGGCGTGAAGATCTACGAGTACACGCCGGGCTTCGTGCACGCCAAGGTCTTTGTCAGCGACGATGTGCGCGCCGTGGTGGGCACGATCAACCTGGACTACCGGAGCCTTTACCTGCACTTTGAGTGCGCCGCCTACATGGAGGGCGTGCCTGCGGTGGCGGACGTGCTGCGCGACTTCCATTCTACACAGGAAAGGTGCAAGCAGGTGACGATGCAGGATGTGAACCGGCGGAAGCTCACGTCCCGGCTGGCCGGAGCGATTCTGAAGGTCATCGCACCACTGATGTAAGTGCATAGAGAGGATTTTCGGGAGGGTAGCCTGCGGGCTATCCTCCCTTCGCCTGTCATCAATTGGCGCCTGAAAATGAAGGAATGCTGCAAAAAAACGAAATTTTGCATATTCTGCACGCAAATGTTGCCGTTATGACTGCTTTCCACTGCATTTTAACGGAATGCATCCGGAAAATGCAATTCAGGAGCTTCAAATATGCAAAGAATTCATTCATAATTGAGTATAAATGAAGGAACGTATGCAAATTTAACATTGTAACTAACATGTATTTAACCCATGTAGCGGAAATTTGTACTAAAATAGATGCGGATAGAGGAATTCACACCATTTTCCATGTGAAAAACGCTGGGAAATGAAGGAAAAGGCATCAAATTGAGATACAGGGCGGGAGGAAATAGCATGAGAACTGAGTTTGATTCCATCGGCAGCGTGAATCTGCCGAACGATGCGTACTACGGCGTACAGTCCCTGCGTGCAAAGGAGAATTTCCCCATGACCGGACGGCTGATGCACCCCTACATGGTGGACAGCCTGGTAGTCATCAAAAAGGCTGCCGCGATGGCGAACCAGCGCGCAGGCATGCTCAAGCCGGAGATCGCCACCGCCATCATCCGCGCTTGCGACGAAATTCTGGCTGGCAAGCTGCGCGACCAGTTCGTCGTCGATCCCATTCAGGGCGGCGCGGGCACGTCCGCGAACATGAACGCCAACGAGGTCATCGCGAACCGCGCCACCGAGATCCTGGGCGGCAAGAAGGGCGAGGCGCTGGTGCATCCCAACGACCACGTGAACATGGCCCAGTCCACCAACGACGTATTCCCCTCCGCAGGCAAGCTGACCGCGCTGCGCCTGACCGAAGAGCTGCTGGAGGCTGTGGACAAGCTGATCGCCTCGCTGGACCGCAAGGCCGCGGAGTATGCCCACGTGCTCAAACTGGGCCGCACCCAGCTGCAGGACGCGGTGCCCATGTACCTGGGCCAGGAATTCAAGGCCCACGCGAACGCGCTGCGCCGCTGCTCCATGCGCATCTTCCGCAGCCGCAACGAGCTGTTCGAGCTGAACCTGGGCGCGACCGCAATCGGCACCAGCATCAACGCCAGCCGCGGCTATCTGGACTGCGTGGTGGACATTCTGGCGGACCTGGTGGGCCAGCCCCTGAAGGCGGCGGACGACATGATCGACGCCACTCAGAACCCCGACAGCTTCTCCGCCATCTCCGCCTCCATCAAGAACTGCGCGCTGGTGATGTCCAAGATCGCAAACGACATGCGCCTGCTCTCCAGCGGTCCCTGCGGCGGCATCGAGGAGCTGATCCTGCCCGCGCGCCAGCACGGCTCGTCCATCATGCCCGGCAAGATCAACCCGGTCATCCCCGAGGTGGTCACCCAGGCCGCCTTCCTGGTTGCCGGCAACGACGTGACCATCTCCATGGCAGTGGAGGCCGGCCAGCTGGAGCTGAACGCCTTCGAGCCCGTGATGTTCTACTGCCTGTTCGAGTCCCTGCAGGTGCTCACCAATGCTGCAGATACCTTCCGCATTCGCTGCATCGACGGCATCATTGCTGACGAGCAGCACTGCAGCCAGCTGCTGATGCAGTCCATGGCCATCGCCACCGCGCTCTGCCCGGTTATCGGCTATGAGAAGGCCACCAGCATCGTCAAGATCGCGTTGAAGGATCATCGCACCGTAGTGGATGTGGCGCTTGAGGAGCTTTCCATGCCGAAGGAGACCATCGAGAAGATCGTCAACGACTGCCTGATGGAGAACCTGCACGAGTAATTCATCCTGCGCTTGCAAGGTGTGAAAAACTGAATCGGAGTCCATTGCGAAGGCGATGGACTCTATTTGTAAAGTCCCCTGAAAGTCGCGCGGCGACGTTTGGCCGAATTGCGCGTGAATGTGCGGCTATTTCGGGTCACTTGGGTGAAATGCGTTGAAATCTGGACACCGGAATTGACTTTTTGTGACTGCGGTGGTAAGATAATACTTAATATTATTCGGTATGCGGAGGTCGGAACCATGAAGAAATCGGCAAGACTCTGTGCGTGTCTGCTGGCGTTGGCGCTGCTGCTGGGCATGACCGCGCTTGCGGCGGAGGGCGACGACCCCGTACTGTTCACGTTCAACGGCACCGAAGTGCATCAGAGCGAGGTCATCCGGCGCGCCGCCGCCTACGGTCAGGCGCAGCTGATCTCCTCCGACACGGCTTACGACGAGGCCATCGAGTACATGATCGTCAACCAGCTGGTTCCCGAGGCCCGCGCTGCGGAGCTGGGCCTGGATCAGTTTACCGACGCGGAGCTTGCCGAGATCAACGCGGAGGCTGCGGACTACTACGAGCAGCAGCTGGACGCCTACGTCGAGGGCATGGGTGCGAACCTGAGCGATTCCGAGAAGGAGAGCTTCCGCGAGGAACTGCGCGCCTACTGGAACGAGATGGGCACCACCATCGAGGCTGCGCAGGAGAACCACCGCTTCAACAAGGTCAAGGCGCGCATGCTGGAGACTATGAATGTGGAGATCAGCGACGAGGAGATCGCGCAGGTGTACGAGGAGCAGGTTCAGAAGGACGAGGACTTCTTCAAGGACAACATTCTGGCCTACGAATACTTCACCGAGTACCTCCAGAGCGACGTCTGGTATGTGCCCGAGGGCTATCGCGGCGTACTGCAGATCCTGCTCTACGCGGACGAGGCGCTTTGCGACGCCTATGAGGACGCGGTGAGCGCAGGCGAGGGCGTGGAGGAGGCCGCACAGGCTATCATTGCCAGCAAGCAGAGCGCCATTGACGCGATCTACGCGCGCTTGGACGCGGGCGAGGACTTTGTGTCCGTCATGCTGGATTACACCCAGGATCCGGGCATGGACGACGAGCGCATCGCAAATGGCTATCCGGTGCACGTCAAGAGCACCGTCTGGGGCAAGGAATTTGCCGCCGGCGCGTTCTCGGAGGAGATGCAGCAGGTGGGCGACGTGAGCCAACCCATCGCGAGCAAGTACGGCGTGCACATCCTGTACTATCTGCGGGACGTCCCCAGCGGGCGCATCGCCATGGACGAGCGCATCCGTGAGAGCATCACCGCCTATCTGACCAACCAGAAGCGCGTGGATATCCTCGCTTCCTGGGCGGACGACTACGAGGTTAGCTACAATCAGGATGCGATCGACGCGCTGATGGCCACCGCAACCGAAGCTACGAAGTGACGGGCTGGCGGCCGGGCAGGATCGTCGGCAAGGGTGCCCACGGCTGTGCATCGTTGCGTTTAAATTGCACGGACGGATATGCGCAAATGCACGATCCGATGCATTTGAAGGATGCATTCGCGAAAATCCCGGCGCATAATTCAATAAATTGCAAGGAATCTTGCACAAAAACCCCGAAAAGAATGGACAATTCGGCGATAATTTGATAGAATATAGGAGAAAGCGCGCGGCGTAGTTTACATAAGCGCGCAAACTCCGTGGGATCCCAACTCAGGCCGCTCTGAAGAAGCGGGCGATTGGCCAGGAGCGCGTCCAGCGCGCTGTGGACAGGAAAGGAGGGCAGGATTGTGCGGGGATCGCGAAGCGTCCAGTTGAAGCGGGGATTTTTTATGGGTTCATGCTCGTCAGGCGAAGCCTGATTGCATGCATATATTCCACGGTAGAGTAGAGAGATTGAAGGAGGACAAAACAATGCGCAAAGTAATGACCACCATCATCTGCATCGCCCTGATGCTCTGTATCGCCATGCCGGCCTTCGCCGCCATCTCCGGTGACGAAGTCAAGACCTACGGCACGCCCTTCCTGATCACCAACGCCGGCCAGGGCCCGGGCGGCAAGATGGCCCGCCTGCTGGTGAGCCAGACCGGTACGCTGACCCTGGACACCGACTACTTCTATGATTCCGAGCCCGGCGCTGAGGGCCACGGCACTCTGGACGACATGGACTATTCCTGTCTGGTCGTCGTGATCGGCTCCACCGATAAGGGCCTGGGCGCTTCCGGCATCACCATCGAGGACGAGCTTGCCCGTCTGGAGAAGATGGTTGCCCATGCCAAGGAGATCGAGCTGCCCATCGTCGCGGTTCTGCTGGAGAAGGACAAGAGATCCGACATCCCCACCAACGCCAACGAGCGCTGCATCGACGCGATCTGCCCCAACGCCGAGTGGATGGTCGTTGTCGCCGACGGCAACACCGACGGCCGCTTCGATAAGCTGAAGGAAGAGTACGGCATTCCGCTGACCGTGATCGACACCACGCTGGACTTCACTGAGCTGGCAAAGCTAGCGTTCGTCAAGTAAGAAACAGGATTAGGGGAATCCTGTCCGGGTCCGTCTGCGGACGGGCCCGGATGGATGAACTTGAAGGGGAGGAATGGTTTTGACCTATACGGTTCTTGATATCGTCATCATATTTGTGGCGATGATCGCCGCATTTGTGATCGGCAGCAAGCTGCTGAAATCCACGGAAATCTCCATGGCCCTGGCGGGCGTGGTCGCTGTGATCTTCAGCACCGCGCACGGCTGGACCACGGAACCTGTCAAGGTCATTGTCGAGGGCCTGTTCACCAACCTGGACCTTGCAATGACGTTCATATTCGCAACGCTGTTTGTGAATATCTACTCGATGAGCGGCTCCATGACCGCCATAACCCGAACGCTTGTATCCCACGTGGGCAACAAGTGGCTGCTGATGGCCTGCATGGCCGTCCTGATGCTGATCCCCGGCGCCATCACCGGCGCGGGCAGCGTCTCCGTGTTCGTTCTGGGCGCGATGGTGTACTCCATCATTCGCTTCATGGGCGTCTCCGAGAAGAAGGCCACCGCATTCGTCTTCGTGTTCGCAATCATGAGCGCGGCCTGCCCGCCGATCAACCTGTGGACCATGCTGATGACCGCTCAGGCCAACATGCCCTATGTCGGCTTTGAGCTGCTGCTGCTGATCCCCATCGTGATTGCCGGCGCGTTTGCCATCATCTACTTCGGCTGGGGCGCAAAGCGCGCTTCCAAGGAGGAGATCCTTGCAAGCCTGCCCGAGGTCAGCGAGAAGATGGGCGGCTTCGGCGGCCTGATCCGCATCCTGCTGCCCATGCTGGCGCTGGTGCTGATGTTCGTTCTGACCCTGGTGATCCCGTTCCAGATGCCCGTGCTGGGCCTGCCGCTGATGTTCGTCATCTGCACGGTGGTCGCAATGCTCTGCAATCCCAACAAGGCTGGTCTGAAGGACTATGCCAAGGTCGTCAACAGCACCATGGAGCAGGTGTTCCCGCTGGTTGCCACGGTTCTGTCCGTCGGTATCATGCAGAACGCCATGGCCGCCTCCGGCGTTAAGGGCCTGATCGGCACCGCCTTCGTGCTGCTGCCCTTCATCTGGATCTACATCCTGATCCTGGTTGTCGGTCCGTTTGCCCAGGGCTGCATGAGCTACGGCAGCGCCATCGTCATCGGCACGCCCCTGATCTTCATGTTCAACACCGCCGGCATGAACACCACCGTCGTCTGCGCGGCGCTGAGCCTGATCTTCCCGCTGGGCGACTGCCTGCCGCCGTCCCGCATCGTCGGCCGTCTGACCATCGAGACCACCGGCTATCAGGGCAGCTACATGTCGTTCCTGAAGCAGATCTTCCTGCCGTGCTTGGTGCTGGGTCTGCTGGCGCTGCTCATGCTGGTGAAGCCTGCATGGTTCGTATTCTTGGCCTAAGAAAGGAATGGAGATGAGACTATGACAACGATTGAAGCGATTATCCATTACGCATATTTTGTGATGGCCGGCATCATTGGTCTGCTCCTTTTGAAGGGACTCTTCAAGAGAGAAAAGCGTCAGGGCCTCGTGTACGACATCGTATATGCCTACTGCATCATCCCGTTCCTTCTTCGCGTGCTGTACATTAAGTGAGTGGAGGAGGAGAGAGAATGACTGTAGCCAAGAAGCAAATTCTGCTGAAAGTGATCTGCCTGGTTCTCGCGCTGGTACTGGCGGCCATCGCCGGCGTCAGCTTCTATGACCAGAGACACTACAAGGAGACCGTCGTGGTTTCCGATGCGCTGACCGAGGTGCGCTGGCTGAGCGATTACGTTCCCATGCTGAAGGGCACCTACGGCGATACGCCCATCTTTATCTTCGACTCCGGCGTGGAGGGCGGCTCTGTGCTCTATTGCGGCGGCACCCATCCCTACGAGCCGGCGACCAGCCTGTCCGCCTTCATCCTGATGGAGAACATCCAGGTGGAGAAGGGCAAGGTCTTCGTCATCCCCCAGTGCAGTTACTCCGCCACCACCCTGGGTGTGCAGGGCAACGCCTATCCGTCCTACTACACCATCGAGACCGAGTGGGGCGAGCAGAAGTACAAGATCGGCGAGCGCAACACCAACCCGCTGGATCAGTGGCCGGACAACTTCACCTACATCAACTATCCCTCCGGTCAGTCCCAGGCCTACAATGACCTGCGCAACCTGAACCGCTGCTACCCGGGCCGTCTGGACGGCACCTTCACCGAGCGCGTGGCCTACGCGATCATGGAGGTCATCCGCACCGAGAACATCGACATGTCCATCGACTGCCACGAGGCATCCATCATGTACCCGGTCGTCGGTACCTACGTCGCCCATGACGACGCCATGGACATCGCCATGATGGCTGCCATGGATCTGTCCGCCACCAGCTTCGACATGAAGATCGAGCAGTCCCCCAAGAGCCTGAAGGGCTTCACCCATCGCGAGTGGGGCGACTACAGCGACACCCTGGCCATCCTGATGGAGACCCCCGAACCCTTCATCGACCGCATCGTCGGCCCCATGACTGTGGATCTGATGATGACCGGTAAGGATCTGTTCCTGTCCTTCGCGGGCGACAAGGGCCTGACCTACGTCCCGTATACCGCGGAGAACGATCACAGCTGGCCGATGAACGTTCGCGTTGGCCGTCACCTCTCCGGCGCAGCAAAGGCTGTGTATTACATGAACATGTTCTTCCCGGAGAAGGAAGTCATCGCCACCTGGCCCAGCTATGAAGAGCTTGTGGAGAAGGATTGCGGCGCGTTCCTGCACGATCCCTCTGCGGCAAACCCGGATCAGGTCTACAAGTTCTGATCCACCAAACGTGTATAATGGGTCGTTTCGGGGATTCGGCCCATTATATAGAAATTTCATGAGGAGGAAAAGGAAGGTATGAAGACGAAGTTCAGAATTCTTGCTGTTCTTGCAATGGCCCTGGCTCTGGTGCTCTGCGCGAACAGCGCCCTGGCCTGCACCATCTTTATGGTCGGCAAGGATGCGACGACTGACGGCTCCACCATCTCGACTCACAACGACGACTCCACCGGCGCGGATTTCCGCCTGTGGATCATCCCGTCCATGGAGGGCGGCGAGGGCGTCACCCGCGATCTGGTCGTTGACTCCCACAACTACGGCGATTTCGGCGACTATCCGAACACCAAGGACTACGGCAACGGCTATGCGGTCACCGCGATCGACCAGCCGGAAGACACCTATGCGTACTTCCATTCCCGCTATTCCTTCATCAACGAGAAGGGCGTGTCCATGGGCGAGGCGACCTTCAGCTGCGATAAGGAATTCTATGAGAGCGAGACCTACGCGAAGATCTACGAAGGCGACGGCCTGATCGACTGCTGGAATGCGCAGGACATCGCGCTGGAGCGCGCCTCCACTGCACGCGAAGCTGTTGAGATCATGGGCGAGCTGATCGAGACCTACAAGTGGGGCGATCCCGGCGAGACCATCAACATCTCCGACGGCGAAGAGTGCTGGGTCTTTGAAGCCTACGGCGGATCCCTGTGGGCCGCTGTGCGCCTGCCGAGCAACTCCTTCTTCGTTGCGGCCAACCGCGCCCGCATCGCTGACCTCGAGGCTGGCGAGGAGTATCTGTGCTCCGCTGATCTGAAGAGCTTCGCTGTGGAGAACGGCCTGTGGTCCGAGGACTCCGGCGAGACCTTCAGCCCCGCGGATCTCTATGCTCCCTATCATGGCGACTACTCCCGCAACCGCGAGTGGCGCGGCTTCTCCCTGGCTGCTCCCTCTCAGGAGTTCAACATCGACGACTATCGCTATCCGCTGTACATCGTCCCCGATGAGAAGCTGTCTGTGAAGGACATCTTCGACTTCTGCGGCGACTACTATGAGGGCACCGATCTGGACGCCTCCCTGTACGCGGTTTCCGGCGACTTCGGCAATCCGCTGAACTTCAACAGCCCCGTGCGCACCATCAACATGTACCGCACCTGCTACGTGATGCTGACCAACGTCAAGGCCTGGCTGCCGGACGAGGTCAAGTGCCTGGTCTGGTACGGCTACGGCGCTCCGGACTCCACCTTCATCACCCCCCTGTGGCCCACGATGACCGAGATGCCGTCCTACTACGATCATGGCAGCCGCTATGAGGATCTGGATCGCACCTCCGGCTGGTGGATCAACACCCTGGTGCAGGATACCGCAACCCGCAACTACGACTACGCCATCCAGGTGATCGAGGAGCGCCGCGATGAGCGTGCCGATGCAATCTTCGCTGAGGTTGCCGAGCTGCAGGACAAGTGGGCAGAGATGATCAACAACGGCCAGACCGAGGAGGCCATTGCCGAGCTGACCACCTACGCCAACGACACCGCCAACGAGTGGTTCGAGATCTGGACCAAGCTGAGCGACGAGCTGCTGAGCGACCTGGTCTGGAGCCGTGTGAACGTCGACAACAAGATCAGCGGCGGCAGCTACTCCGAGTGGTATCAGAACATCATGGACAGCGCTGAGAAGAAGCCCGTCGAGACCGAGGAAGAGGCGGCCTGATTCTAAGGGAAACTGTTCCATCAATTCCATAAACTGAACCGGGTTTCCGGGGGTTCGCCTCCGGAAACCCATTCGTATGAGCGTATGAATTACAGTGCAGTAAACCTCATTCTGGCCGGTACCGCGATCCTGCTGCTGGCGGGCGTCGTGGAGAAGAGGCGTCACCGAAGGAACCTGAAGGCGATACCGATCCGCATCATGGTCAACGGAACGCGGGGCAAGACCAGCGTGACGCGGCTCATTGCTGCCGTTTTGCGCGAGGCGGGCATTCGCACCTGGGCCAAGACCACCGGCACCCAGGCGGCGTGGATCCTGCCCGACGGCAGCGAGATGGAGTACCGCAAGAACCGTCCGGTGAACATCCGCGAGCAGATTCCCTTCATCCGCCGCGCGTGCAGCGACAAGGCAGGCGCGGTGGTCGTGGAGTGCATGGCCCTGCATCCGGAGAGCCAGCGCATGATGGCGGAGGAGTTCGTTCGCCCGACCATCGAGGTGTTCACCAACGCTCGCGTGGACCACGTGACGGAGATCGGCGCGACGGAGCAGGAGACGGTGGACACGCTGGCGCTGTCCATCCACGGGGATGCGACGGTGGTTGCGAACGACGCGCGCTTCGGCGCCTACACCGCCCAACTCGTGGATCCTTCGGGGATCGAGGTGGACGATTCCTACGTGGAATCCTTCGCCTTCCCGATGTTTGCCGACAACGTGCGCCAGGCGCTGTGCGTGGCGGAGCTGCTGGGCATCGACCGGGAGACGGCGCTGCGGGGTATGCGGAAGGCCCGGCCGGACGTGGGCATGTGCGGCCCCTTCGAGGTGGGGAAGTGCCTCATCATCAACGGCTTCGCGGCCAACGATCTGGATTCTTCGCGGGCGCTGTTTGAAAAGACTGTGCGGGAGCGGGGACTTGCGGGACAGCCTGTGTGGGTGCTGTTCAACAACCGCGGCGACCGCGAGTTTCGCCTGAGCGAGTTCGCGCCGCTGGTTCGGGAGCTCTCAGAGCGCGGGGCACAGCTGCGGGTCATCGGCGAAAACGAGCGCAAGGTCGCGCGCTACTTCGCGAAAAAGACCGGCGTGGCAGCGCAGAAGCTGGACGAAGCGCCGCTTGCGTGGCTGGAGAAGCTGGGCGCGTCGCTCTGCGTCGTGTTGTGCATCGGCAACATCCGCGGCGTGGGCCGCGAGCTGATCGAGGCGCTGGAGGGACGCAGGCAGTCCGAGCTGAACCAAAGGGAGCAGGGGAGGTAACGAACTATGTTGCAGCAAGCCATCGGTTTGAGCATACTTCTAGGCTTTCTGTCCACGGAGCTGCTGGGGCTGTTCACGGGCGGCCTGGTCTCCGCGGGCTATCTGGCCTTCTTCATGGAGCAGCCCTATCGCATCCTGTCCACCATCGTGCTGTCGCTGGTGGTCTACGGCCTGACGAAGCTGATTGGCAGGGCGGTGATCCTATACGGCCGCCGGCGCTTCATGCTAACGGTGCTGCTGGGCATCCTGCTGGGCTGGCTGTACGAGAAGCAGGCCTACTACTTCAGCGGGGTCTCCCAGGATCTGCGCATCATCGGCTACATGATCCCGGGCCTGCTGGCCAACGACATGTGCAAGCAGGGCGTCTGGCGCACGGTGCTGATGGTGCTGGTGATCGCGCTGCTGATTCGCCTGATTCTGACGGTGGGGATGTATCTATGAAGAAGCTGCGTTTCAAGGCGAAGATTCGCTGGCAGTATCTGCTGCTGGCGCTGCTGATTGGGGCATCCGGCTTTGCGGCCACCTGGCTGACCCGCCAGCAGGAGTTGACGGCCTATGCGGACGTGCAGCGCGCAGCGGCGGAGCGCATGCAGCGGGGCGAGGCGGTGCTGCTGGACGTGGTTCTTCAGGAGGACATCGCCATCGAGGACATCGATCTGAACCAGACCGGCCTGATCGGCCCGGAGTGGACACCGCTGACCACCACGCCCGGCATTGAGGAAGCCAAGCGAACGGCGCTGGATCCCAACTTCGCGGCGCTGCTGGTGCGCTACTTCAAGGAGGCGGGCCTCAAGGCAGGGGATCGGGTTGCTGTGGGCACCAGCGGTTCGTTCCCGGGACTGCTGATGGCCACGCTGTGCGCCGCCACTGAACTGGAGCTGGACGTGGACGTGATCGCGTCCTTTGGCTCGTCCATGTACGGCGCGACGCGGCTGGAGCTCAACATCTGCCGCATCCTGCGCATCCTGCGCGAGAACGACGTGATCGACTATGAACTGCTGGCGGTCTCGCCCGGCGGCAACAACGACTACGGCGAGAGCGCGCTCTGGCCGGACTCCCGCGACACCATCGCCGCGCTGGCTGCGGAGGAGGGCGTGGAGTACATCGATTACAACGACATCGAGAAGAGCATCGCCCGCCGGCTGGAGCTCTTCGGCGAGGACGTCGATTGCTTTGTGAACGTGGGCGGCGCGAGCGCGAACAGCGGCACCAGTGCCTACACCCTGGATTTCCCCAACGGACTGGTCACTGATCCGCCCCGCATTCCCACCACCGCCAACCGCGGCCTGATGTACGAGTATGCGGCGCGGGGAATTCCGGTCATCAATATGCTCAACGTGCGCCAGATGGCCGCAGACAACGGCCTGCCCTACGATCCAGTGCCGCTGACCCAGCCCGGTGAGGGCGGCGTGTATTACCACATCGTCTATCCCGTCTGGATCGCCGCGCTGGCTGGCGCGCTGATGCTGGCGGTGCTGGTGCTCGGCAGGCTGCGCTGGGCGAAGGAACAGCGCGCGGCGGAGCGATGAACCAAAAGATGAAAGAGCGACTGCATTCTATTTGGAACACAGTCGCTCTTTGATTGGTTATAATAGGAAAAAAATCAGCGCAGCAAGGACGCCGCGTCGATCAGCGCCATGTGGTACGTGCCCATGCCGGAACCTGCGCTGCGGGCTTCCGCCTGCTCGGAACAGCGCTTCCAGAACGTGGAGGCCGCCGCAGCGGCACGCAGGGGATCGTCGGACACGGCCAGAAAGGCTCCGCACAGCGCGGAGAGCATGCAGCCGCTGCCGGTGACGGCGGTGATGTGCGGGCTTCCGCCGGGAATGCGCAGAACCTCGCTTCCGTCGGTGGCCACGTCCGTGGCGCTGGAGAGCAGCACAGTGCAGCCGAGCTTGCGGGAAAGCTCCACGGCGCAGCGCTCGGTGTCCTCCATGTTGGAGATGGCGGCGCTGTCTACGCCGCGCTCCTGTCCGCGCAGCCCCAGCAGTGAGCGGGCCTCGCTTAGGTTCACGCGCACCAGATCCGGCACAAAGGCGGTAAGCAGCCGCTGCACATGCGTCAATCGCCAGCTGCTCGCGCCCACGCCCACCGGATCGAGAATCACGGGACTGTGCAGGCGGTTGGCGTGTACGCCGCAGATTTCGCAGGCGGCAAAGCGCGCTTCATCGGGGGTTCCGATGTTGAGTACCGTCGCGGAGGAGATGGCGGTGATCTCATCCATCTCCTCCGGCGCCTGGGCCATCATCGGACTTGCGCCGATGGCCAGCAGCAGGTTGGCGCAGTCGTTTGCGGTGACGATGTTGGAGATGCAGTGCACAAGCGGCTTCCGGCTGCGAATCTCCTCCAGAATTGCGTGAAAGGGCATCTTATCTCTCCAGGGTGGCGCACATGCGGTCGAGCGCGCCGGCCTTCTTCAGGGCGTAGATCAACACGCCGGCCAGGATGGAGCCTGCAACGGTGGAGATCAGGAAGGGCACGATGTAGGCGTAAAAGGCGATGTCGCTGGCGCTCTTGCCCATCAGCAGGATGGCCACCGGATAGGCGCACAGGCCGCCCAGCACGCCGGTGCCGAAGACCTCGCCGATCAGGGTCGCGGGCAGGTTCTTGGTCTTGTAGTAGATCAGGCCGCAGAGCAGCGCGCCCAGCATGCTGCCCGGGAAGGCCATCAGGCTGCCCAAACCCAGCAGGTTGCGGATCAGGCTGGCGACGAAGGCCGCGCCAAAGCCATACCAGGGGCCCAGCAGCACCGCGCAGAGCACGTTGACCATGTGCTGCACCGGCGCGCACTTGCTGCCAGCGACTGGGAAGGAAAACATGCTGCCCACCACGGCGATGGCGCACAGCAGGGCGGCGAGGGTCATCTTGCGGACGTTCATTTTCTTCATAATCAATCTCTCCTTCGTGAATGGTTGGTGCGGGGGAAAGCGCAGTTGCCTGGCAGCGCCTTTCCTCCATGCGGACATGGGCAGGCTTACGCCTGCTGGAAAAGTCGGTCGAAGCTTGCTGGCTTCCTCTCACGCCGGAACACGGCTTCCCATCGCTGCTGCGGCTTCGGATGCAGGACGCTCCTCCTCCATCCGCGCCCGGGACCATTCGGGCTGCCTCCTTTGCACTCCTTTCAGAAGAGATTGAATCCGGGCGCTCCGGGAGCCAAAATGTGCATGACCGTACATTTTTTCTTCCGAAATTCTCCGCCAGGATAGAAAAACAGAAGGCTCCGTGTCGGAGCCTTCTCACAAAAATACATGCTTTTGCAATGAAAACTCCCTACGGTGGCATTGTCCACATCAGGTGGAGGGTCGAAGCAGATGCTTCCTCTCAGCCAATTGGCTCCCCTGTTTCTCGCTTGGATTATAGCGCGATCGGCGGGCTTTGTCAATGGCGGCAATTCGTTTTTGACAAAAGTACGCCTGAAATTCATCAATAATTCACATTAGTATGTCAAAATATGAAGGTATAATCGCTGGAAATATGGTGCAAATCCTCGCCACAATTGTTAAATTGTGGATCAAGGTACTGGAATTGCCAACATTTCCAGCCGAATATACGTCTAAATGACAGGCTGTACTGTGGTTATCCGGATGCGAAAGAAAAAGCGCAGGGGAAATGTACCAGTTTGGCCACAAATGTATGATATAATGAAGCCATTCTACCGCATTTGTAACTGTTCAATCGCAAAAAAACGTATCTGCGGATTGAAGGGGAGGAAAGTCATGAAGAAAATGTTTCGCGCGCTGTCGCTGCTGATCTGCTTTGCGCTGCTCATCACGCTCGTTCCTGCGAATTTCCCGGTTGCTTTTGCCAGCGAAGCAGAGGAGGAGCAGGTGATTTTGGCAGAAACGCCTGTTTCCCAGACCGAGGAAACCGCCGCGCCGGAGAAAACGGACGATGTGCCGGCTTCCGGCGATCCGACGCCGGCTGCGCCCTCCGAGGGGGAAAATGACAGTTCCGAGCCCTCGACTGCGCCCTCCCCAGACGCATCTGCGAAATCCTCTGTGGAACCTTCTGTGGAACCGTCCGTCGAGTCCTCTGCGGAAGCGCCGGAGGATGAACTGCTGATGCCCGCCGATGTGGACGAAACTCCTGCGATCAATTATTCGGAAAAGGCCTCCAAAAGCCCCGCTTTTGTGAAGGGATTTGCGGAGATTCAGGAGAAGGACACCGAGGTTTTTGCGGGAAATGCCGCCTCCGACGAGGTCGTCGCATGGCTCGGCAAGGGCGTGGTCTATGTGATTACCCGCACCCCCGAGGATTCCAATAAGCCGGATCGCCTGCAGATTGTGTTCAATGCGGACCCCGAGAAGGACGTCGAGACCGGATGGATCGACGCCGCTGCTGCGCGCCCGATGGACCCTGTCGAGGGCGGCGAGGCCGACCAGTATAAGGATGCCTGTCGGGGCGTGGACGGCGTGCGCTGCTATGCAAACGACAACAATTACCCGCTGCGGGTCATCGACTGTGAATATCCCGAGCCGGTGACGGTCAGCCTCAGCCCGAGCAGCGCCACCATCGGCGTGGGCGACAAGGGCGTGACCCTGCGCGTGCAGTTCAGCGACGGCCGGACCACCAATGCGGACGGCACGCCCCGCGCGGTGAAATTTACCTCCTCTGCAACGAAATATGTGACCGTTGACGCGAATTCCGGCAGGCTCAACGGCGTGCGCAAGGGCAGCGCGACCATCACGGCGACCACCGCGTATGGCAGCGTGAGCTGCAAGGTGACGGTGAAGTCCGCGCCCAAGAGTATCAGCGCGACGCCCTCCAGCGCGGAGATCCTCGTGGGCGAGACCACGACGATCGCGCCGAAGTTCGCCAGCGCCAGCTACGGCGGCAGCTGCACCTTCCAGAGCAGCGATCCCTCCATTGCGACGGTGGCGGCGGACGGCACCGTGACGGGCGTGTCCAAGGGACAGGCGACGATCTACATCTATGCCTACAATCTGCCCTCCAAGCCCGCGAAGGCGACGGTGCGCGTGTACGGCCCGGCGACCAGCGTGGCGTTTTCCGAGGACAGCATTTCGCTGCACACCGGCATGGAGCACAAGCTGAGCGTCGTTCTGCCGGAGTTTGAGCGCGAAAACTGCATCTTTACCTCCAGCGACGACGCCGTGGCCAGCGTGGACGGCGACGGCATCGTGCGTGCGAACGCCCAGGGCAGCGCGACCATCACCGCGACCTCCGTCAACACCGGGGTCAGGGCCATCTGCACCGTGCGGGTGCTGCCCTCGCCCGCGGAGGAAAACGTGGTGCTCAGCGCCAGCAGCTACAAGCTCGGCCTGAACGAGAGCTTCAGCGCCCTCGATCTGATCGAGATCACCGGCGGTTGCCATGCGGAGTTCAGCTTCAAATCCAGCAACACGAAATATGTCAAGGTGGACGCTGCGGGCAAGGTCACCGGCCTGCGCGCAGGCTCTGCCACGCTGACCATCACCACCCACAACGGCATCGTGCGCACGGTAAAGGTGACGGTGTACAAAAATCCGACCTCGGTCGCTTTCTCATCCAAGACGCTGACGCTGGGCGTGGGCATGTCCGCTGCGACGAAGGTCAGCTTCAACTCCACCAGCGCCTACAGCCAGCATCGCTTCATTTCCAGCGATGAATCCGTTGCGACCATCGATCCCCTCAGCGGCGTGGTCACGGCCCATGCTGCGGGCACGGCGGTCATCGCCTGCGTGCCGCAGAAGGGCAAGACCGGCGTCTGCTCCGTGACGGTGCTGCCCGCTCCGACGGAGATCAGCGCCAGCGCGGATGAACTGGAGATCGGCCTGGGCGAGACGGGCCGCAGCGTGACCGGCAAGTATCCCTCGGGCACGATGTGCAGCTTTACATACGCCTCCGAGGATCCGGGCGTTGTGACGGTGAACGCCGAAACCGGCGCGCTCACCACCGTTGCCACCGGCAGCACGAACATCGTCATCACCTCCCACAACGGCGCTTCAGTCAAGTGCCGCGTGGATGTAAAGAAGGCACCGGAGAAACTCACGCTGAACCAGAGCACGATGAAGCTGATGGTGGGCGAAACCAACGATACCCTGACCGGCACCGTCGACGAGGGCGCGGCCTCGGCCATTACCCTGAGCAGCTCCAACACCAGATACGTGAAGGTTTCCGGTGGCGAGCTGGTTGGCGTGAAGGCGGGCACCGTGACGATCACGGCCAAGACCTACAACGGCGTGAAGGCGACCTGCAAGGTCACGGTCTACGCAAAGCCGACCTCGGTCGCTTTCTCCAGCAAGGCGATCTCGCTGGGTGCGGGCGACAGCGCGGCGGTCACGCTGAAGTTCAATTCCACCAAGGTTTACAGCCCCTGCAGATTTGAATCCAGCGATCCCTCTGTGGCGACGATCGATCCGAATACGGGCGTGATCACCGCACATCAACCGGGAACTGCGACGCTGAAGGCGACAACGCTGAACGGCAAGAGCGCGACCTGCACGGTGAATGTGCTGCCCGCGCCGGAGAACATCCAGGCGGCGCAGGGCGAAATCAATTTGGGCGTGGGCGAGAGCGGCCTGCGCGTGGCAGGCGTGTACCCCGAGGGCACGCTGTGCAGCTTCAGCTACAAGTCCGCCGACGAGAGCATCCTCACGGTGAACACCGTCACCGGCGAAATCACTGCCCTGCGCGCGGACAGCGCGGACGTGATCATCACCTCCCACAACGGCGCGACGACGGTCTGCCGGGTGAATGTGAAAAACGCCCCGACGAGCCTCACGCTGAACAAGTCCACCATGAAGCTGATGGTGGGCGAGACCAACGATACCCTGGTCGGTACCGTCAACGAGGGCGCGGCCTCGGGCATCACCCTGAGCAGCTCCAATACAAGATACGTGAAGGTTTCCGGCGGCAAGCTGGTTGGCGTGAAGGCGGGCACCGTGACGATCACGGCCAAGACCTACAATGGCGTGAAGGCCACCTGCAAGGTCACGGTCTGCGCCGCGCCGAAGTCCGTCAGCTTCAAGACAAAGAGCCTGGTGCTCGGCTGCGGTGAGTCCGCCGCGTCGGCCATCGTCTACAATCCGACCAGCGCTTACAGCGTGTGCAGCTACAGCTCCAGCGCCCCCTCCGTGGCGACGGTGGATCCCGTCACCGGCGCGATCCAGGGCGTGGCTCCCGGACGTGCGGTGATTACTGCCAAGCCCCAGAAGGGCACGGCGGGAACCTGCACCGTGGAGGTTCGGCCCGCGCCGGATTCCGTTGCGCTGCCGCAGAGAAGCTGCGAGATCGCCGAGGGCATGACGCTGACGCTGACGCCGGTGCTCCCGGAGGGCACGGCGGGTCAGTGCAGCTTCGCAAGCTCCGATCCTGCCGTGGCGACCGTGGACGCGGGCGGTGCGGTGAAGGGAATCGGCGGCGGAACGGCCACCATCACCGTGACCACCTACAACGGTCATTCCGCCAGCTGCACCGTGACGGTCACGCCGGCTCCGGCCACCCTGAAGTACGATTTTACCAAGATCACCATGCTGAAGGGCGACAGGATCCAGATCCCCGAGCCCACTGCCTACGATGCAAGCGGCAAGGTGTGTCCCAGCACTTACACCTACTCTTCGTCCAGCACCCGCTATGCCACCATCAGCGGCAACACGGTCAAGGGCGTCAAGACGGGTACGATCACCATCACGGCCAAGTCCTACAACGGCAAGAAGGCCAGCTTCAAGCTCACCATCGCCAGCAGCGTGACGGGACTCACCCTCGCGCCCAGTGCGGCGACGCTCTACACCAACGGCGCGGACTATGTGGACACGCTGCAGCTCAGCGTGAGCATGGCCAGCGGAACCGTGGCCAACGTGCAGTTCGCCTCCTCCAATCCCGGTATTGCCACCGTAAGTGAAACCGGACTGGTCACGCCCGTCGCTCCGGGCACGGCAACCATCGGG
>JAUNNK010000138.1 GCA_030537335.1 Clostridia bacterium
CAAGTGGCTCAAATATTGGTTAGCACTTGGCTCAGATTTTCGTTGACATTCACATCCAAACCTTGCTATCCAAAGATAAACCTCCCCAAGCTCATATTTGCCATCTTTCATTATTGCTGGCATTTCCCGTAGATAAATTCATTCAGTATTTCAGCATTCGCTTCAAAATCCGGATCAATCCTCCATGTATTTCCAACCATTCCCGATCTGAAGGTTCCATCTGCAGGAATACGAAGCTGTTGCACTTCATCCACTTCGATCATCAGTGCCATTTTGGCCAGACGTTCCAGTTCTTCATCGTTCAGATTCGTTTCGACGGTCGCCAGCACATCATCCGCCATGGCCATCAGATCATTGATCTCCATATTCTGCATCTGCTCAGCCATGGCCAGCAAAACCTTCTGCTGGCGCATGACACGTCCGTAGTCGTTGTCCGAATATCGATCCCGGCAATACGACATGGCCAGCAATCCGTTCAAATGAACCAATCCGGACTGTTCCAGACTCGTATCTCCCTCGTATTCCCTATCGCTGTTCACTCCTTTTAACTCTTTCAGGTAGAGTTTCGCATAATCATTGACATAGCAACGCTCGCTTTCGGTAATCTCAAGATCGATCCCATCTATCCGATCAATGATGTAAACGAGATCGGTCATGTTGATCAGGATATAATCCTCAATCTTTACGTCAAAGCACTCGTTCACTGTATCTATCATCAACTGCGGCCCATCGAATACATTGGCTGCATTGATCTTTCCCGATCCATATCCATCGGGAAAATCCACCCATGTATCCCGCATGATGCTGGTCATCTTGACTCGGCTGTCCTCGATGTTTACCGATAGAATGATGTTTGCATCCGTCCTTTCGTATCCTTCCGTATCCCTGGAATCCCCGCCCAACAGCAAGATGTTCCACCAGGAAGCTTCAGCCGCTTCCTGGGTGCTGGCAATTGCGCTAAAACCGCAAAAAATAAAAACAATCACAGCAAATGCTGTCCAAATCTGTATTTTCATGGCAAGCCCTCACTTTTCGACGGGTATATTTTCATTGTTTCTCAAAAAATGTCAGGATGACAACTTCGAGCAACTTCTGCTCGTCCATATCCGTCCATTTCTGTCCATTTTGATCCACCGTATGTTCTCCAGATATATGTACAGTAGACATGATCTCATATCGCTCCGCTTTATCCGCAATCTTGACGATCGCTCCGCTTTTTAGATCAGATCTAATCGATTCGCTGAGTTGTGACAGCAGATCCGCTTGATCATGAGTCGATAAGCCTTCCGCATACACGATAAAATTCTTAACTCTTTGCTTGAGCATGTCCTGCCGGTCATCCATTGCCGCGCCTTCACCGTCATATGCTTCCAGATCATCCAGATTCAGTATGAAATAATGCTCCACCAGCCCTTCGTCGGGCAGCAGAGCATTTATCCCATCCAACAGTTCCTCATCCTCCATTTCAAGAATGTCAGATGCAGCGCTTGCATCTCTCAGCAGAGTTTTCCTCCCAGTCATATGGATTGGCACGGTGTTTTCGATTTCTATCGGCGTTATGATTTTTGCATCATCATCTATGACGACAATGTACGCAAGCTCCATTTTCATCTGGGAAGCCTCGTCTTTGTCCACTTCTTTTGCAGCGCCAAGTACGAGTATCGACGTTATACGATTTTTCAGCGTCCATGTTTCGCCCGCATATTCAATCCTCGGAATATTTGCATAGCGCGCATCCAAATCACCCCATACCGTTTCCGCCGCTGCTTCCACGCCCAGGATCATGAATAAAAGACAAACAAAAACGCTCCTGAAAAACTTCTCCCTGTTGTTCATTCAGACATATTACCCCTATTCAGACATAAAAAGCTCTAGGTCCTCTCGATCTCCTCGAAACCTAGCCAGCAAAATACTTCTTTCTCATGAATGTGAATTCTGATCTGCGCCGTCTGCGCTCTTCTGTTGACTCTTACGATTTGTCCCTCATATTCCTTCAAAAAACCTTCTGTAATTCGGATTCTGTTTCCTTCAAAATATGCTTTTGAAAAACCAATCACGCCCTTGCTCGCAAAAAGCTTTTCGACAATTTTTCTGTCCTCATTACGGATTTTCCAATCTCCCGACGGCGCCTTTAGAAGCGAATATACATTGTTGCACTTTACAAAAGCGAATGCGTCAAATGCATTGTCCACTTGAAAAAAGATGTAGCCCGGGAAGAGAACTACATGTTCCTCCCGGGCTACGCCTCCATGTCTCCAATATCTACTTTTTACCGGAACAATGATCTCAATTTCTGGAAAAAGCCGTTTGAGTTCATCTGCCGTGGTCTCTTCTCTGCCTGTTCTACAGAACAGGCAGCCGTATGCTCTATCGCGATCATCGCAAAACATAGCTCCGCCCTCCGACAATAATATCCTCGGCTCCTCTCAATCTATATGTATTCGGTCTTCCACACTGTTGGCAACTCAACATCTGCTTCCTTCCGAATATCTGTATTCAGTACGTAAGTGGTAAAGAGGTGGGCATTTCTTACCGACAATCTAGCTTACACAATTCTATTATATATGCCATGTTTTGTGCGAAAATTGTCGTAAGTTTAACGTAAATTATCCCTCTGGTATTTTACCATACCTGGTAAAGAATGTCCATTAAAAAAGTTAGATTTACGATAATTTTTTGTGTATTTATTTGCACAGATTTACCCGATGGAGGGTGGCGATGTGTGAAACATGGAGCTGCACAACTGCTTTGGCGCGGAAATTCGGGAAGTATGCCATCTCCAATCTGATGATGTACATCGTGGCTTTCATGGCCATGGTCTATGCGCTGGTCATGCTGATGCCGGTGAACCTGTCGCTGTTCCTGGGCTTCGCGCTGCTGTATCCGGACTTCCGGGTGAACCCGTTCTTCTTCCTGCCGGTCAGGGTAAAGTATCTGGCGATGATCGACGCGGCAGGGCTGCTCGTGAGCTTCGTGATGAGAACGGCATCCACCCGCATCGCGCTGATGATGGCGCTGCTGAACGTGCTGCTGTTCTTCGTCGGAAACCTGATTCAGCGCATCAAGAGCGCGTACCGCCACTACAAATGGAAGAAATCCTTCCGGGAATGAATCTAACAGGGCCGCTTCATCCATCGAAGCGACCCTGCTTGTTTTGGTTCAATCGCGCTCTAGCGCGGAGGTCTGTGGGTGCAGCACCAGAGTCTGGGACACGATGCTGTGCATGATGTTTTCCAAATAGAGCAGCGTCCTCTCCCGATTCTGAAGGCCGCTGTCGCCGCTTGCGCACCAGGAGAGGATCGTACCGGAGATAGCCTCGGTGAAGAATTCGGCAAGGAAGTTTTTGTAGTCCCCATCCACGTCCACATCGTACTTCGCCGCCACGCCGTCGATGTAGCTGCGCATGATGTCGATGAAGTCCGCGTAGAAGAAGCGCTTGAGGCCCTCGCGGCCCATCGCATCGTAGGCGCCGTTGACGATGTGCTTATTTTCCGCCACGTAGTCCATCACGAACTGGATGACCTCCCGGTAGTCCAGCACCAGATCGAACTACTTGACGACCTCCACGGCCTCCTGCCCCAGCATCCACTTGAACAGCGCGTAGATGTCCTCAAAGCGATAATAGAAACTGTTGCGATTCAAGCCGCACGTCATGCGCTACAGGAAACCTCCGGACCGGCAAGGTCTTCCGCTGTCAATGCATCGACCGGGGCACTGTTTCCACATCACCCAGGACAGAATCACCGCTTAAAAATCGGCAGTCTGCGCCTCATAGGCGACGGATTCGGATTCTCTGTCAAAGATCGTATCCCCATAGAAGCTTGCATATCCCTCAATCACAGGCGTAAGCGCCAGCTCGCCAAATTCATTCAGGCGCACATCCGCCACATGAGTTCCATCGGCAGAGTACAACTGCAGCACGGTCGTTCCGACAGTCTCAAACGTACCCTCGTCGAAAAGATATCCACCAGTGCCATCCTCATTCATCGCATTGTAGAAAACCCAAGTGCCGTCGCCATAGAGATTGATGCTCTCTGCATTCAGATCTCCACACAGATACCAGGCGTCAAAGAAGGCGATGAAGTCTTCCAGGCTCTCTCCATTGGCGCTGGGATCATTGTCCACATAGCCCGTATTAGTGACGGATTCCGATTCTCTGATGAAAATCGTAAGCTCATTGAAGCTTGCATATCCCGGAATTACAGGCGTAAACGCCAGGTCGCCGTATTCATTCAGGGTCACATCCGCTACATGAGTTCCATCGGCAGAATACAGCCGCAGCGCAGTCGTTCCGGAAGTCTCAAACGTGCCGTCGTCAAAGAGGTAGCCGCCGGTGCCATCCTCTTCGATCGCATTGTAGTAAGCCCAGGTTCCGTCGCCATAGATGCGGATGCTCTCTTCTTTGAGATCCCCATACAGATACCAGCTGTCAAAATAGGCAATAAAGTCTTCTAGACTCTCTCCATCGGTGCTGGGATCATTATCCACATCCTCGATCTTCTCATAATAGTAGGAAAGATCGATCATGTCAAGGGTGTCCACCGCATTCCAGTATTCCTCTTCCATGTCCTCCGCAAAATCCGCATCCATCTTGAATGCATACGCATAGGCATGGGTATCCGTCTGGAAGAAGACCATTTTCCACAGGCAGGTATCTTCATTTGCACCCGTCGTAAAGGAAAGATCATAGACCGGATAGGTGAACTTCTCCGTGAGGCTCTGATTCTGGCTGTCCTGATAGTCCGCAACCTCGCTTCCGCTCACCATTTCGGCGAACACTTTCCTGTATCCGCTGTCCATTACGTCTGGATCCGTTCCATTCGCCGCACAGCAGTTCACGATCACCGTAATTCCATCCTCGGTCATGTCCGAATAGTAGTAGCCGCCATTCCAAGAGGAATCATTTTCTAGCGGCACCATGCCCGTGTACTGCACACCAGATGTCAAAACACAGCTGGGGCCCTGTGCTTCCCACTGTTCCTCTGCGCAAACCGTGGCCGCGGACATTCCTACCGCACAGAATACGAAAGCCATAATCAGTGCCAATACCTTTTTCTTCATACCAATTCTACCCCCTATACAGTGTTTTTCTATTTCAGGCAAGTTTACCATAGCTCTATTGTACGAGAAATCATAAACAGCGACCATTAACCAAAGGTTAATTATTTTACTGTCCGGAGCAGCTCCAGAAGCTGCTTCCGCTTCGTCCGGGTATCTCCTTCAATCTGGAGCTTGGAATAGATCCGGTTCACATACTGCTTGACGCTGCCCTCCGCGAGGAACAGCCTTTCCGCGATCTCGCGGTTGGAGAGCCGCTGCGCCATCAGGCGAACGATCTCAAATTCCCGCTGTGTCAGCGCGTCGAACGCGACCGGGCGGATCTTCGCCGCCCTTCGCGCACTTGCAGCTTCGCCCAGTTCGGTGATCCTCGCGATCAGCTCGCTCTCGCTTTCCCGCGCCAGGATCGGCTTCACAGCGTCGTAGTTTTCCACGAACGGCATCACAAAACCGTCCGGCGCGGCGTCGGAGAGCGCCCTTGCGAGCCACGCCTGCGCTTCCTCTGTTTTTCCCAGCATCTCATAGGCCGCTGCGGTCTGAACGCGGATATGCAGCGCGACCAGCGCATAGTGCATCCCTTCACACAGCGCCAGCAGCCCCTCGCTGCGCCCGATCAGCTTGGCGTACGCGCCCTGGGCCAGGTAAACCTGATTCTCGATCATCTCGATCATGGGTCTTCCCGGGGCGAGTATGTTGACAGAAGAAAGCCTGTGTGCGCCGAAAAGCTCCGGGATCTTTTCCGTCTCGCCAAACAGGGCGTGGTAGTAGGCGCTGATTGCAGACCATAGATTAATCCATGCGGCGTTGTGATGACGCAGCAGCTCCGCATAGCGCTCCTCAAATGTATATCTCTGTTCTACATCCGCACACAGCAAAAGCCGCCATGCCAGAAAGTCACAGCAAAGCGCCATATTTTCCTGTCCGTTGCCCTCAATCTGCGCATAAGCGCCTTCCAACTCAATGCGCGCGTCTGTGAAGCTGCCCTGCATATACGCTGCCTCCGCCCGCATGATCTTCTCCGCGCCCTGCCCGTGGCCGTCGGTGATCCTGTAATAGTGGGGCATGGACTCGTCCATCTCGGCAAGCTCGCTCTCCAACTCGCCCGGAGCGCGGTGGAACATCATCAGCACCGACGGAGAGCCAAACGTCCAGCCGCCGCTTTTGTGGATGCTGATGGCCGCGCGGGACATCTGCGCGCTGGCGCTGCGGTGCAGACGGCTCATGGCGCTGATGTTATTGTAGCAGAGGAAGCTCATGATGAGATCGCATTCGCCCAAAAGATCGCCGCGTTCATTGGAGGGCATTTCCGGTTGTTCCTCGATGGACGTCAGAAGAAGCGACTTCAGTTCCATCATCTTCGGGATCATCCGCCAGTTGAACATGCAGCGCATCAGCACCAGAATCGTCAGCGGATGCGCTTTCAGAATGGACACTGGGCACTCGCCGATCATTTCCAGCACCGATTCCGGATGCAGAGACGAGAGCAATA
>JAUNNK010000139.1 GCA_030537335.1 Clostridia bacterium
AGGTAGGACCACACGCGAAGTACGTTGATGATGTTCTGCGCACTGAAGAATCCCGCGGTCCCACCGGTGGTGAAGTAGAGCGCAGCGAGGATCACAACCAGCAGCAGAGCGACAAAGCCCTCCATTGTTATTGAATGCCGTTTCTTTTCGACTCCGGCATTTGTGCGCGGATTACGCATGGCTTTCACCAGCCTTCCCATTTGTTTCATCATTGGTCTCCAAGGCAACCTTCAGGATGGCCTCCTGCGAGGCATGCGCGCGGTCAAATTCACCCACGATTCTCCCGGCGTTCATCACATAGATACGGTCGCACATGCCAAGAAGCTCGGGCAGCTCAGAGGAAATCATCAGTATGGAGAGTCCCTGCTCCACCAGGCCGCCGATGATGCGGTGGATTTCCGCCTTTGCACCGACGTCAACGCCTCGGGTGGGCTCATCCAAGATCATTAGCTTGGGTTCAAGCGCCGTCGCGCGGGCGACGGAAACCTTCTGCTGGTTGCCACCGGAGAGGTTTTCAACGATGAAATCCTCGTTGGGGGCCTTGATGCCGAAGAGGCCAATGGCCTTTGTGCCCATCTCGCGCTCACGCTTGAAGTCAATCATCGAACGCTTGGAGATCGTGTGCAGTTGGGGCAGCGAAACATTTTTCTTGATGTCCATGCCCAGCACAAGGCCATACTTGCCGCGATCCTCGGAGACGTAGACGATACCCTCGGCCATCGCCTTGCGATAGCTGTCGATGCGCACCTCCTTGCCGCCGATGAGGATCTTTCCGGAATCGATCTTCGTGATGCCGCAGACCGCCTGGGCAAATTCCGTGCGGCCGGCGCCCGCCAGACCGCTCAGGCCGACAATCTCGCCGCGGCGCACATTCAGGCTCACGTCGTGCAAGAGCCTGCCCTGATTGATGTTTTTGAACTCGATGGCGACGTCGCCGATGTCCACGTCCACCTTGGGATAGTAGGTGGTCACCTCACGGCCAACCATGTCCGCCACGAGGCGATCCTTGGTAGTGGATGCAACGTCCATGCAGGAAATGAACTCGCCGTCGCGAATGATGGTCACGCGGTCGCAGATTTCAAAGATTTCCTCCAGGCGGTGGGAGATATAGACGATGGAGACGCCCTGCGCCTTCAGGCCGCGGATGATTTCAAACAGCGCGGTCACTTCGCGGTCGGTCAGCGATGCGGTGGGCTCGTCCATGATGAGGATCTTCGAATTGAACGTCAGCGCCTTTGCAATCTCGACCAGCTGCTTGGAGGCCATGCCGATGTTCTTGACCTTCTCATGCAGATCCAGCTTCACGTTCATGCGCTGAAAGATACCCTGGACCTTGTTCTCCATGGCCTTGTAATCCAGCACGGTGATGGGGCCGATCTTGCGGGTAATTTCGTGGTTCAGAAACATGTTCTCCAGGATGGTCATCTCGTTGAACAGAGAGGTCTCCTGATACATGATCGCAATGCCCTGGTCGAAAGCATTGTTTGGGCTCTTGATCGTGACCTTCTTTCCGTCGACGTAGATATCGCCGGAATCCGGCGGATATACGCCGGTTACAACCTTCATCAGCGTGGATTTGCCTGCACCGTTCTCGCCGCAGATGGCGTGCACCTCGCCCTTGCGCACCGAGAAACTCATGTTTTTCAGTGCATGCACGCCGGGGAAACTTTTGTTGATTCTGTCGAGTACCAGAATCCCGTCTCTGTTTTCGATCATAACACACATCCTCTTCTCTCCCGTTTCCGGGGGTATGCACAGACAGATTGCCGATTTGATCGTGCGCTGCGCCCGCGTCTCTGGGTGCACAGCAGCATAACGGCACAAAACACTGCGGTGAGGAAAAAACAGCAACATGTCGCAGTATACATGCTACCGCTAACATTTTCGTTTAAAAAAACACTGTACAAATGCGCGTGTGCGGCGGAGAAACACACTCTGTCAGTTTCACTGAAGGTTTGTACAGCTTACTAAAGAATAAGTACTTTCAGCACATGTCCCAGCCCTGTCCTTCGGATTCATGGAAGCCGATTGCCGGAGGTTTGTGCCGACGGAAGAACTCCGCTTGAGGCATGCACATATGTAAACTGTGTTAACGTTAACAATTTTACATAAATAATTATAGCCATTTGGAGACGCAATGTCAAGTGCGAATATTCAAATTGGCACAGTTTTGTGTTCAATTTTCATATTTATGTTGAAATATTACACTGTATCGCCGCAAAACAGATCAGAATGAACCAAAATCTGTTCAGGTTCCGTTTTGGATTCGATGCTGTCGAGCAGCTTTTCAGCGGCGATACTGCCCATCTGGTAGCGCGGCTGATGGATGGAGGTAATGCGCGGATAGAGCTGCATGCCGATTTCCAGACCATCGTGACCGATCAGCGCAATCTCCTCGGGTACGCGCCAGCCAAGCTCCATGCATTCGCTGAGCACGCCGAGGGCGATGACGTCATTTTCGCAGTAGAGAGCGGTGGGCGCGTGATCCATGCGGCTAATCTGGCGGAACAGCTCGCTACCGGACTTGAAGCCCACGCTCGCGGTGCCCCTGCCCTCCAGCATACAGACCGGTTCCAGATCGGCGCTGCGCATTCCATCCAGAAAACCCGCCGTACGATCATGCCAGATCCTGCGCTGGAAGCGCTCGATGTACTCCACATTGGAATAGCTTTCAATCATTTTTCCGTCATAGCAGCCGTGAATGCAGCCGATTTTCCAATGTCCACGCTCGATCAGATAGAGTGCGGCATTGCGACCGCCCTCGAAATTGTCGCTGTCGACCCGGGTGACTTCGGGCAAATCCCGCTCGTTGTCAATTGTGACACAGCAAACGCCGTTCTGCTGGAGCTGTTCCACATGCTCATGGCGAATGTCCAGATGGTGGAAGATGACGCCGTCCAAGCGGCGGTCGATGAGCATATTCAGGCAGGCTTCCAGACGCTTTTCGCTGGAGACGTCGTAGATGATGACGATGTAACCACGCTCAGCGCAGACGTTCTCCACACCCATGCTCACTTCAGCAAAAAACGGGTTTGCCAGGTTGGAAACCACATATGCGATCATTTGGTTGCGGCGGGTCGCCAGACTGCGCGCCACCATGTTGGGACGATAGGACAATTCCTCCACCGCCTGCAGCACACGCTGCCGCGTCTTTTGGCTGACGTGCGCACTGTTGTTGATCACACGGGAGACGGTCATCATGGATACACCGGCCTGCTTCGCAACATCTGCAATCGTAACCAAGACTTTGCTCCTTTGCATACATATCTATATGCATATCTTAACGCTTTGACGAAAATCTGTCAAGAACAATCAGCGATAGATTGACAGTATTTAAAGATTACGATACAATGATGCACAACAAAGGAGTGATCAACATGCCTGTATTATTCGGAAAACATCTCAGTAAGCAGGAGTACCTGCGCAAGGTCGGCGACATCGATCAGTGCTTTGGACTGCGCCCTGTGGAATACACCTCAGGCAAGGCGGCGATGATCCGCGCCTGCGATGTGGATCTCGCCAGCGGACTGCACTTCAGTGTGAACGAGAGCAAGAACCTGGACATGTTCAAGTTCGTGTACAAGGGAATCAGCTATGGTTTCGTCACTAAGGCCTCCCTCTCCGCACCGTGGATCTGCGATGAGCAGGGCCTGGCTTACCGCAACAACCTGGGCGCGGGCTTCCTGTATACCTGCGGCCTCTCCAACGTGGGAGAAGGCTGCGAGGAGGACGGATTCTATCACTACGTTCATGGGAACCTGAAGAATATTCCGGCGCGCAACGTTTGCCGCGAGACGATCTGGAACGGTGACGACTGCGACGTGCGCATCGCCGGCGAGATTCGGGACGCCGCTTTCTTCGGACGCAACCTGCTGCTTCACCGGGAGTATCGCGCGCGCATCGGCGAGAAACGCATCTTCATCGAGGACTGCTTTGAGAACCAGGGTTTCGCGCCAGAGCAGCTGATGCTGCTGTACCACATGAATCTGGGCTATCCCATTCTGGACGAAGGAACCGAGCTGATCGCACCGGTAGAACGCGTGGAACCACTCTCGGAGCACACCCGACGCAACGATGTGAACTATGCCCGCATGATTCCGCCCATCGACAACAACACGGAATATCTCCATGCGCTGACCCTGCGCAGCGGCGCAGACGGCCGAACCTTGGTCGCCGCATACAACGCGCATCTGAACCTGGGCCTGTATGTGCGCTACAACACGGATCTGATGCGCTATCTCATCGAATGGAAATGCATGTCCTCCGGTGACTATGCCCTCGGCGTGCTTCCCGCCAGCTGCAAGCCCGTCGGCCGCGCAGCCGACCGCGCCTCCGGAGAGATGCGCAGCATCGCGCCCGGGGAGGTTCTGCACGCAAAACTCGAAATCGGCGTGATCGACGGTGCTGCGGAGTTGGACGCCATACGCAGTGAAATTAACCGCCTGTAAGCGCAGCGAGAAACAGATTGGGGCGATTCCGGATGCCATTCGGAATCGCCCCATTGCTTTCGATTGAACCCTGCGTCGCTCAGCCGTTTTCCTTCAGCCAGTTCTCATAGTAGGAACGAATGATGGGGAAAAGCGACTCTGCGCCGTTCTCCGTGATGACGAAGCCCTCTTCGATGCGGTTTGAACCGCCCGCCAGGCCGAACAGAGAGATGTCCGTGTTCACGCACATACCGGGGGTAAAAACGGCCTCGGTGTTCTCGTCCGGATACGGGCTCTCCGCTTCCGCGCATCCGATGCCGTGCAGCGGCGGATAGACGTCGTACTCAGCAAGCCCAGCCTCGCGGAAGTAGTTGCGCACGGCGGAGACAAAGTTCTTCATCGGCTCTCCTCCCTTGAGGTAAGGTAGGCCTGCAGCGCTGGCATGTATCAGCACGTCGATGACCCGCTTCGTCTCTTCGGAGCAGTTGCCCACTGCGAAGGGCAGGTTGTAGGTGGACACATAGCCCTCATACTGAATCGCCAGCGCGCACATGATCATATCGCCGTCCTCGATCACTTTTTCCTCAGGACGTCCGATGATCCTGTGCGTGCGGTTGCCAGAACCGAAGACGGTGAAGATCACGGCCTCAGCGCCCTGGTTCCGGCATTCTCCCTCGGCAATTGCCGCCGCCTGGCGCTCCGTCAGGCCGATTAGCTTGCTTTCCATCATCTTGCGGTAGCCTGCGTCGGCAATGCGCGCGGCTTCCCTGAGGCAGGCAATCTCATTGGGCGTCTTGTTCTTGCGAAGCTCGTAGAGCAGATCCGCGCAATCTACGATTTTGCAGTCAAAGCCTGCTTCAATGTTTCGCGTCAGATAAGCGGGCATGTCGGAAAGGCCCACCACTCCCAGGCGCTCCAGCTGCCCCTTGCCGCGCAGCTCGTCTGCCAGTTTGCGGAAGCTGGTGTAGGTGGCCATGGGATAGTCAATTTCGTCCGGAACGGTGACGCAGAGGAAGTCCGGAAGCAGACGCACGTCCGTCCAGACGCTCATTTCCTTGGCAACCTGTTCGCCTTCCGGCGCACACAGCACGATCGGTGCACCTTCCCGGGCGCAGATCATGCCGCCGCGCTCAAAGATTGGCCAATAGTTGCTCACGTAGCGCAGGTTTTCCTTGCGGTATTCGTCGCCGTATACGAAGAAGGCATCCAGCTTGCGCTCCACCATTGCGCGGCGGATATTGGCCAATCTCTGCTCAAACTCACTCTTTGGAATGCATATCTTACCCATCACTCTTCCTCCATTCTTTCAGTCTCATCGGTTCTGCCAGCTTATTCTGCGTGGCCCAGCGTTGCTATATAGGCCAGATTGGGCTGGCTCACATCCGCTCGGCCATACTGGACGATCACGCCCACATCGCTTCGAATGCGCAGCGAATACTGAAGGTTCACCTTCAAATCCACATTGCCGAACACACTCCTGTCGTTGGAGCGAAACGCACTGATGCGCTGTGCAGGCGCAGTGAACGGAATCCCCAGTACCGGATCCCGATCCTCAAAGTAGACATCGATCAGGCAGTGCGCATCCTGCTCGTTGCAGTTGAGGATCATGATGCACTCGTGCCCCTCATAGTTTGCCTGATTCGGCTCGGCGGGCGGCCGATAACCATCAACGATAAACCAGTTGTTCTTGCCGTTCATTTTCTGCCTCCTGTTGCGATATAGTGCTTTACCACGTTTATGGCAGCCAGCCACAAACGTGGAACGTATCGTTGCCGAAGCTGCACGAGGGAAGAGCGATGGTCTGGCAACTGCCTTCAAGCGCTTTTCGCTCGAACAAGCGTTAGTCAACCTTCCCCTGACAGCGTTGATTTTGCGCAACTGAAGAACCTCAAATTGCGTCGGGAACACGCATGTCAGTAGACAGATGGAAACAGTAATGGGAAAGTCGGTTCATCCATTGCATTTATAACGGGAGGAATCCCTATGTTTGCAGCCGGAATTGACGGATCAAACGGCAGGCGCACGGTCGCGGTTCCCCAATCAAATACGAAAGTTCCCCCTATGCTGTTTGAAACCGCACAGAACACAGAACGTCGCCCCGGCCGCC